>CAMFJT010000001.1 GCA_945957125.1 uncultured Rhodospirillales bacterium
CCCTTCGAGACGCTCCGCTTCGCTGCGCTCCTCAGGGTGAGGTGATTGGGTCGCGCGACCGCTATGATCCAATGTCCGGCAATAAATTCACAACCTCGGAGTGGCGCGGTCCCAGCGATGACGCTCAGTACCGCGCGATTACCTGCTCGGCGAAGTCCTTGAGGTTGCGGCGGGCCTCGGCCATCGCGGGCAGGAGCGTGATCTCGCTGAGGCCCATCGCCTCGCGCTCGCGCAGCATGGCGATGATCTCGTCGGGCGTGCCGACCAGGCCGCCCGTCGCGCGGATCAGGTCCTCGGTGATGAAGCGGCGTTCCTCGGGCGGCAGGAAGGCGCAATGGCCGAGGTGGACCTGCTGGTAGCGCTTGGCCGGCGGCGTCTCCATCTTCTCGGTGAAGGCGAGATACTCTTCCCATAGATTGCGGCAGCGCTGGGCGACCGTGCTGGTGTCGCCGTCCTTCTGGTAATATTCCCACCAGTAATGCAGCGTCGCGGCGGCCATCGGGCCGATCTCGTCGATCACCCGGTCGGAGGTCATGCTTTCGCCCGGCCGCAGCACGCAGGCATAGCTCAGCGCGGCGGTGTGGAAGTCCTCGGGGAACGTGCGTCCGACTGCGTCGGCGCCCTGGCGCATCGTCTCGAGGCTCTTCTGCAGGCGCGCGCGGGTCTGGTTGTGCGAGCAGACGCGGCCGTCGCCGTAGGCGCCCGCGGTCTTGAGCGCCAGCGGGCCGTCGGCGGCGACGTAGATCGGCACCGGATGCGCCACGTCGATGAAGCCGCGGTCGGGATGCAGGAAGCGGATCTCCTGCCGCTCGCCGTTCAGCTCGTACTCGACCTCCTCGCCGTGCAGCAGCGCGCGCAGCACGCGGAGATATTCGCGGAACGGGCCGGCCTTCATCGGATCCTGGCCCATCACGCGCATCGCGGTGTGGCCCGTGCCGATGCCGAGGAAGGTGCGCCCCGGCGCAAGCTGGTTGATCGTGGCGATCGAATGCGCGGCGACCGGCGCGAGCCGCACTGGCGCCACCGCCACGCCGGTGCCGAGCCGGATGCGCGAGGTGTTGGCCGCCGCCAGCGCCAGCACGGCATAGGCATCCGAGTAGAGCATCTGCGAATCGGCGGCCCAGGCGCAGTCGTAGCCCATCGTCTCGAGATCGACGAAGAGCTGCCAGTCCGTGATGCGCGGGGCGACGGTGACACCGAATTTCATGACGACCTCACGCCGTGCGGCTGCGGATGAAATTGCCGATCTCGACGCAGCCGGCACGGCCCTCCGACAGGATCGGCGCGAAGAACGGGAAGACGTGCACCATGTTCGGCCACACCGCGAGGGTCACGTCGACGCCGGCCGTGTGCAGCTTCTCCGCGAGGCGCGTGGCATCGTCGAGCAGCGTTTCGGCGGTGCCGACCTGCACCAGGACCGGCGGCAGGCCCTCCAGGCTCGCATGGAGCGGCGCGGCGAGCGGCGTCTTCGCATCCTGGCCGGCGAGATACATCCCCGCCATCCAGAGCAGCCCGTCCTTCTGCACCATCGGGTCCTGCGCCGCGCGCCCGGCGATGCTGGCGCCGAGACCTTCGAGATCGACCCAGGGCGAGATGGCGACGGCGCAGCCCGGCAGGCCGAGCTTCTGGTCGCGCAGATTGACCAGCGTGGCGACGGTCAGCCCGCCGCCGGCCGAATCGCCGGCGATGGCGATCCGCTTCGGATCGAGACCCTGCGCCAGCATCCACCGCCACGCCGCGGCGGCGTCCTCGACCGCGGCCGGGAAGGGGTGCTCCGGCGCCAGCCGGTAGTCGATCACCAGCACCCGCGCGCCCGAGGCGGCGGAGATGTCGTAGGCCAGCCGGCGATGGGTGTTGAGCGAGCCGATGACGTAGCCGCCGCCGTGCAGGTAGAGCACCGCGCGCGTGGCATCGATGCCGGGTGCCGCGACCCATTCGGCCGGCACGCCGCCGGCGTCCACCGTCTCGCATTTCGCATCGGGCGCGCCGCCCAGCACCACCGCCATCTTCTCGTAGCGGGCACGCGACTGGCCGACGTCGGGCGTTTCGGGGGCCGGCCGCGAGCGCAGCAGGGTGACGAGGCTGTCGAGTTGGGTAACGGTCATCGAAAAGGCGCTCCTCCAGGCGGATGTCTTGCGCATATTTCGACCGGCTCGCGCCGGAAGATCAAGCTCCGGCGCGTCTCGAGAGCGTGTGGGTTCCACCAGCTCTGGGCATGGCGACGCATCTCACGCCACTCCCGTGGCGGTGATGTCGCAAGACGATGCTTGCGAGCGTCTCGCACTTTACCTTGCGCGCCCGTAAGCGCACTGAAACCTCAGTGTGCGGAAATTCGAGCCCCGATGTTCATCCTCGCGTTCGACGGCAGGCATAAGGTTCTGAAGACCACGATCGTCGGAGTCCTCTCTTCGGATCTGTTGGGCGCGTTGGACCAGGCCGTCGTCGGATTCACGGCCCTGCACGGCCCCAATCACGGCCTGATCGACCTTACCCAGCTCGATGCGATCGCGGTGCCGATCAGCCGGTTGGCCAGCCGTGGACGGCAGCCGCAGGTCAGTCCCGGATGGGAAAGGGTCATCGTCGCGCCGCGCACCGATCTGCGGGAATGGTCCAGCATCTTCTGCGAGTTCCAGTCCATGGCCGGCCATCGCCCGCCGTTCGTCGTCTCCTCGATGGAAGAGGCCTACCGCGTGCTGAGCCTCACGGACCCGGTCTTCGAGCCGGTCTAGCGAAGGTTCGACGGGCATTCCAGCAAGCTCTTGAGTGTCTTCGCCGGGGAGTGCAAGCCGTTCCGGGAAGGCAGGAGGAGGAATGACCATGAACGGCAGCATCGCGCAGGCGCCTACTACCGTGACCATGACCTTGCGGGCGCTGGCGCGCTTTCCCGAGCGCCGCGCGTTCGTGTGGGATGGCGGCAGCCTGACCTACGGCGCCGCGCACGCGTTGATCGGCCGCCTGCAGGCTGGCCTGGCGGCGGCGGGCCTGCGCAAGGGCCAGACGGTGGCGTTCCTGAGCGCCAACAGTGCCGAGACCTGGTGCGCGGGCGTGGCGGCCCAGGGACTCGGGCTGGTGGTCACGTGGCTCCATCCGATGGGCGCGCTCGGCGATCACCTCGACGTCATCGAGGATGCCGAGGTCGAGGCGCTGGTCGTCGATCCCCGCACGCACGGCGAGCGCGGCGGCGAGATCGCGGCCCGGGCGGCCGACCGGCTCGCCGTCGTGCTCACCATGGGCAAAGCCGATTTCGGGCGCGACCTGCTCGCCGCAGCCGAGCGGATCGGCGCGGCAAGCCCGGTCGACCTTGCATCGGCCGGCGATTATTCGATCATCAATTACACCGGCGGCACGACGGGCAAGTCGAAGGGCGCGATCCGCCGCCACCATGCCAGCGCCGACGGCGTGCTGGCCGTGTCCGCCGACTTCGAGTTCCCCGCCCGGCCGCGCTATCTCGCGGCGGCGCCGATCACCCACGTCTCGGGCACGAAGGTCCTGCCCTCGTTGTTGCGCGGCGGCGAGGTCCATCTGATGAAGGGTTTCGACCCCGAGAAGTTCCTCGCCACGATCGAGCGCGAGAAGATCAACTTCACGCTCATGGTGCCGACCATGATCTATGTGCTGCTCGACAGCCCACGGCTCGACAGGACGGACCTGTCCTCGCTCGAGCTGCTGCTGTACGGCGCCTCGCCGATGTCGCCGACGCGGCTGGTCGAAGGGTTGGAGCGGATCGGGCCGGTGTTCAGCCAGCTCTACGGCCAGACCGAATGCTATCCGGTGAGCGTTCTGCGTCGCGAGGACCACGACGCGAAGCGCCCGGAGCTGTTCGGCTCGTGCGGCTTCCCGCTCTCGTCCTGCGCGGTGAGCCTGCGCGACGAGGACAACGAGGAAGTGAAGCCCGGCGAGGCGGGCGAGATCTGCCTGCGCTCGGCGCATGCGATGGAGCGCTACTGGAAGCGCCCCGAGCAGACCGAGGAGACCTTCAAGGGCGGCTGGCTGCACACCGGCGACATCGCCCGCGCCGACGAGCGCGGCTACCTCTATATCGTCGATCGCAAGAAGGACATGATCGTGAGCGGCGGCTTCAACATCTTCCCGCGCGAGGTCGAGGACGTGATCTCCTCCCATCCCGACGTGGCGATGGTAGCGGTGATCGGCGTGCCGCACGAGAAATGGGGCGAGGCGGTCGCCGCGCTCGTCGTGGCCAGGCAAGGCGCCCGGCCGGAGGCGGAAACCCTGATGCGGCTGGTGAAGGACCGCAAGGGCGGCGCCCACGCGCCCAAGCAGGTCGAGTTCGTCGACGCCCTGCCGCTCACCGCCGTCGGCAAGGTCGACAAGAAGGTCCTGCGTGCGAAGTACTGGGCCGGGCAGGCCCGGATGGTGGGCTGAGCAAAGTGAATTCCGAGCGAGCTGGCAGCTCGCGGTCCGGAAGAGCATGAGCGCCACGGAGTGGCGCGGTCCCAGCGAAGATCGCGCTCTTACCGTCAGCGGTGCGCCTCATGGCTGGGACCGCGCCACTCCGTGGCGCTCTTCTCATGGTCTTCCGGACCGGAAGAGCTGCTTGATGCCTACGGCATCTGGTAGCCCGGCGTGGACTTGGAGATCTTGACCTCGTCGTCGTTCATGTCCTCGGCGATGCCTTCGAACAGCGGGGTCGTCAGGTAGCGCTCGCCGGTGTCGGGCAGCATGCAGAGCACGACCGAGCCGGCCGGCGCCTTCTCGGCGACCTGCAGCGCCACCGCGAAGGTCGAGCCGCCCGAGATGCCGGTGAAGATGCCTTCCTTCTGCGCCAGCGCGCGGGCCCATTTCACGCCCTCGGCGCCGGCGATCGGCACGCGCTCGTCGTAGTACTTCTTGTCGATCGCCTCCTGAAGCACCAGCGGGATGAAGTCGGGCGTCCAGCCCTGGATCGGGTGCGGCTCGAACGCCGGATGGCTGACGGCGGGCGATCCGTCGGCGGTGCGCTCCTGGCCCTTGCCGCTGCCGACGAGCTGCGCATTGGCCGGCTCGCACAGCACGATCTTCGTCTCCGGTCGCTCGCGGCGCAGCACGCGGGCCACGCCGGACAGCGTGCCGCCGGTGCCGTAGCCGCTGACGAACCAGTCGAGCCGCTCGCCCTTGAAGTCGGCGAGGATCTCGCGCGCCGTCGTCGCCTCGTGGATCTCGGCGTTGGCCGGCGTCTCGAACTGGTGCGCCAGGAACCAGCCGTGCGCCTTCGCCAGCTCGACGGCCTTCTGGTACATGCCGAAGCCCTTCTGCGCGCGCGGCGTCAGCACGACCTTCGCGCCCAGGATGCGCATCAGCTTGCGCCGCTCGACCGAGAAGCTGTCGGCCATGGTGACGACCAGCGGATAGCCCTTCTGCGCGCAGACCATCGCCAGGCCGATGCCGGTGTTGCCGCTGGTCGCCTCGACCACGGTCTGGCCGGGCTTCAGCGTGCCGTTGCGCTCGGCCGCCTCGATGATGTTGACCGCGAGCCGGTCCTTCACCGAGGAGGCCGGATTGAACGCCTCGGCCTTGACGTAGAGCCGGACGTTCTTGGGCCCGAGATTGTTGACCCGGATGCACGGCGTATCGCCGATCGTGTCGAGCACGCTGTCGAACAGCCGACCGCGTCCGTGGGTGGTCCTGACCTGCTTGCCGTCGCTCATGTCGCATTCCTCCGCCGTTCGTGCCGCGGCCCCGTCGACTGGTCCGCCGATTGCATCGCGAATCGGACGATAGCAGAAGGAGCGGCGCGTCTTGTCGGCAAATCCATTCCACCTCGGCTGGTTTCTTGGAAATAGCTACGGTGTGCATGGCTGGAACCAGCAATGGAGCGGCGCCGACGGCGGCGACTGGGCGCAGCCCGACCTCCATATCGACCTCGCCCGGGCGGTGGAGCGGGCCTGCTTCGACTTCCTGCTGCTCGAGGATTCGGTGTTCGTTCCGGACAGCTACGGCAGCTCGATGGATTTCTACCTGGCGCGCGCCCTGCGGGCGCCGAAGAACGATCCGCTGCCGCTGGTCCCGCTGCTGGCGCAGGCCACGCGCCGGGTCGGGCTCGTGCCGACGATCTCGACCAGCTTCTATCCGCCCTACCTGCTGGCACGCCTGATCGCCACGCTCGACCTGATGTCGCACGGCCGGGTCGGCTGCAACTTCGTGACCTCGACGGCCGAGCGCGCGGCGCAGAATTTCGGGCTCGACACCCATCTCGAGCACGACCTGCGCTACGAGATGGCCGACGAGTTCGTCGAGCTGGTGACCAAGCTCTGGGACTCGTGGGATGCCGATGCGATCGTGATGGATCGCGAGCGCGGGCTGTTCGTCGATCCGGCCAAGGTGCGCGCGATCGATTTCAAGGGCCGCTTCTTCGCCTCGCGCGGGCCGCTCAACACCGCCCGCCCGCCGCAGGGCCGTCCCGTGCTGGTGCAGGCCGGAAACTCGCCGCAGGGCCAGGCCTTCGCGGCCAAGCACATGGATGCCGTGCTCTGTGCCGTCGGCACGATCGGCGAGATGAAGGCCTTCCGTGCCGCGATGCGCGCGAAGGTCGCCGCTACCGGGCGCGATCCCGACGATTGCAAGATCTTCTACGTGATCATGCCGACCGTGGGCGAGAGCACGGAAGAGGCCGAGGAGCGCGTGAAGCGTCGCCAGGCCGGCCGCAAGGCCGCGCCCGAGATGGCGCTGGCGCAGATGGCCAGCCTGACCGACATCGACTTCGCGCAGTTCGACATCGACGCACCGATCGGCGAGCTGACCACCAACGGCCAGCAGGCCACGCTCAAGCGCTTCCTCAAGCAGGGCAACACGCTGCGCGAGATTGCCCAGAACTACAGCTATTCCTACGAGGACCTGGTCGGCACGCCCGACGCGGTCGCCGCGCAAATGGCCGAGGTGATGCAGGAGGTCGGCGGCGACGGCTTCGTCTTCCAGGGCAATCTCTCGCGCCGCTTCATCGCGGAGATCACCGACGGGCTCACGCCGGCCCTGCAGCGGCGCGGGCTGGTGCGCACCGCCTACGAGCACGAGCATTTCCGCGACAACCTCCTGGCCTTCTGATGCCGCCGCTCGGCAAGATGATCCTGCGACGCCTGCTCTGGGTCTTCCCGGTGGCGTTCGGGGTCGTCACCATGACGTTCTTCATGGCGCGCGTGCTGAACGGCGATCCGACCGAGCTCTACGCGCCGCCCGAGGCCAGCGACGCGCTGCGCGCCGAGATCCGCGCCAGGCTGGGCCTCGCCGATCCGCTGCCGCTGCAGTTCGTCCACTATCTGTGGGACCTGCTGCGCCTCGATCTCGGCACCTCGTTCACGACCGGCCAGAGCGTGGCGTCGGACCTGTGGGACCGGCTTCCCGCCACGCTGGAGCTCGGCCTGCTCGGCCTGTCGCTCGGCATCGTGGTCGGCATCCCGCTCGGCGTGCTGGCCGCCGTCCATCGCGAGCACTGGCCCGACTTCCTGGTGCGCGGCACGACGCTCAGCGGCATGGCGCTGCCGCAATTCTGGGTCGGGCTGGTGCTGATCAGCGTCTTCTTCGTGGACTTCGGCCTCTTGCCGGGGCCGGTCGGGCGCCTGCCGATCGGCATGGCGCTGCCGCCGCGCGTCACCGGCTTCCTGCTGGTCGACACGCTGCTCGCCGGTCGGCCCGACCTGTGGTGGCTGGCCCTCCAGCAGCTCATCCTGCCGGCGGTGACGCTGGGCTTCAGCAGCGCCGCGCCGATCGCGCGCGTGACGCGCTCGGCGATGGCCGAGGCGCTGCAGAGCGATTACGTCCGCACCGCCATCGCCATGGGGCACGGCCGGCGCGCCGTATGGTTCCGCTACAGCCTGCGCAATGCGCTCCTGCCGGTGATCACGCTGATCGGCGGCGTCGCGGGGCACATCTTCGCCGGCGCCGTGCTGCTCGAATCGATCTTCGCCTGGCCGGGGCTCGGCCAGTACGCGCTGCAGGCGATCGAGCGCTCGGACTTCGCGGCGCTGCAGGGCTTCGTGATCTACGCCTCGCTGCTCTACGTGCTGGCCTTCCTGCTGGTCGACCTGCTCTACATGCTCGTCGATCCCCGGATCCGCGCATGACGGTCGTGCTCGACTCGCCCAAGGCCGTGGCGCGGCGCCGGCGCAAGCCGCGCTCCTGGTGGGCGCTGCGGATCGGTATCGGCCTGCTGGCGTTCTATGCCGCCGTGGCGCTGATCTCCTTCGGCTGGACGCCCTACGATCCGCTGACGCCGGGCATCGGTGACGGCTACGACGCGCCGAGCTGGGCCTTCCCGCTCGGCACCGACCGGCTCGGCTCGGACATGCTCTCCCGCCTGATGGTCGGCACGCGCTACGACCTGGGCATCGCCTTCGTCGCCGTGCTGATCTCCCTCACCGTCGGCACCACCCTCGGGACACTGGCCGGCTATCAGGGCGGCGCGCTCGACACGGTGGTGATGCGCGGTGTCGAGATCTTCCAGGCCTTTCCCGGCCTGCTGTTCGCGATGCTGGTGGTGCAGGCGGTCGGCGCCGGCATCGTGAACGTGATCCTCGTCCTGTCGTTCGTCGGCATCCCCGATTACCTGCGGCTGGCGCGCGCGGAGATCCACGCCAAGCGCGACTGGCAATATGCCGAGGCGGCGCGCCTGGCGGGCAACCTGCCGTGGCGCGTCGCTTTCCGCCACCTGCTGCCCAACAGCGTCGGTCCGCTGCTCGCCTTCACCTCGATCAATGCCGCCTTCGCGGCGCTCGTGACGGCCAGCCTCGGCTTCCTCGGGCTCGGCCTCGGCCCGAACGTGCCCGAATGGGGCAACATGATCGCGCGCGGGCAGGACGGGGTGATGACCGGCCAGTGGTGGGTCTCGTTCTTCCCGGGCCTCGCCATCCTCGGCCTTACCGGCGGGCTCTACCTGCTGGGCGACGCACTGTCCGACCTCACCGATCCGCGGCGGCGCGGGCGATGAGCGAGGCGCTGCTCGAGATCGAGGACTATCGCGGCGGCTTCCGCACCGAGACCGGCGACTTCGTGCCGGTGCTGCACGGCGTGTCCTATCGGCTGAAAGTCGGTGTCATGACCGCCGTGGTCGGCGAATCGGGCAGCGGCAAGTCGCTGGTCGCTCTCTCGGTTCTCGGCATCCAGCCGCCGGCCTTCGAGCGGACGGGCGGCCGCATCCTGTTCCGCGGCACCGACCTGCTGGGGCTCGACGAGAAGGGCCTGCGCGCCATCCGTGGGGCGGAGATCAGCATGGTCTTCCAGGATGCCCGCGCCGCGCTCAATCCGGTGTTCACCGTTGGCCGCCAGCTCGCCGATGTCTGGCAGCTCCACCACGGCGGCGGGCGGAAGGCGGCGATGGGGCAGGCGATCGAGGCGCTACGGCGGGTGTCGATCCCCGAGCCCGAGCGGCGCGCGCGGCAATACCCGCACGAATTCTCCGGCGGCATGGCGCAGCGCGCGATGATCGCCATGGCGTCGCTGATCTGCCAGCCGGCGCTGTTGATCCTCGACGAGCCGACGACCGGGCTCGACGTGACGATCCAGTCCGACATCATGGAGCTAATCGTCGAGCTCAGCCGCACGCGCGGGCTGACTACCTGCCTGATCACGCACGATCTCGGCGTCGTCGCGGAGACCTGCCAGGAAGTCGTGGTCATGAATGCCGGCCGGGTCGTGGAGACCGGCAGCGCCGAGGCGATCTTCACCACGCCGCGCGATCTCTATACGCAGCGCCTGCTGTCGGCCAGCCAGCTCGTCGAGGCGGCGTGATGCTGGGCCAGCCGCTTCTGCAGGTGCGCGAGCTCAGCAAGGTCTTCCCGGTCGAGGGTGGCCGAAAGCTCGTCGCGGTCGACGGGGTCGATCTGGAGATCGTGGCCGGCGAGACGCTGGCGCTGGTCGGCGAGAGCGGCTCGGGCAAGTCGACGGTGGCGCGCTGCATCGTGCGGCTGATCGAGCCGAGCGGCGGCGACGTGGTGATCCGCGAAGAGTCGATCCTCCGGCTGCAGCCCAGCCGGCTGGCCGGCGTCTATCGCAAGATCCAGATGGTGTTCCAGGATCCCAACGCCTCGCTCAATCCGCGCATGAGCGTGCGGCAGGTGCTCGACGAGCCGCTCAAGCTCCATCTCTACCTCCTGAAGAGCGAGCGTGCGGCGCGCGTGAAGGAGCTGATCGAGATGGTTGGCCTGACGGCCGCGCATCTCGACCGCTATCCGCACGAGCTGAGCGGCGGCCAGCGCCAGCGGGTGGGCATCGCGCGCGCCATCGCGGTGTCGCCCGACATCGTCATCCTCGACGAGCCGACCTCCTCGCTCGACGTGTCGGTGCGCGGCCAGATCCTCGACCTGCTGCTCGACCTACAGGAACGGCTGCACCTCGCCTATCTCTTCATCACCCACGACCTGCAGGTGGTGCAGCACGTCGCCGACCGGGTGGCCGTCATGTATCTCGGCGGCATCGTCGAGACCGGCCCGACCCGGGACCTGTTCGCCGATCCGCGCCATCCCTACACGCGCGCGCTGCTCTCCGCCGCCCCCGTCGCACGCTGGGGCGTGAAGCGCACCCGCACGCGGCTGGCGGGCGAGATCGCGAGCGCAATCGACCCGCCCGACGCCTGCCGCCTGGTCGGCCGTTGCCCGCTGGCGCGGCCCGC
The DNA here is from genome assembly GCA_945957125.1 of uncultured Rhodospirillales bacterium. GTDB lineage: Bacteria > Pseudomonadota > Alphaproteobacteria > Reyranellales > Reyranellaceae > Reyranella. Next base: position 10,598 of record CAMFJT010000001.1, read on the forward strand.
CTGCGCCTCGGCCAAGCCGCCGCTTCTCGATATCGGCGCCGGCCGTGCCGTCGCCTGTCCCGTGGTCGTCGGATGAACCGAAGCTGGGAGCGCGGCTCTCCAGAGCCGCTCGGGAGAGCCGCGCTCCCAGCAGTCACGTCATGTCCATCTACCGATACGAATGCCGAGGAGTACGTGTACCCATGCTGAGACGAATGTTCCTCGCGCTGGCCGCGCTGGCTCTCCCTGCCGTCGCGGCCGACGCCAAGCCGCTGGTCCATGCCATTCCCGCCGACGTTGCGAGCCTTGATCCGGCCGATATCCGCGGCCAGCAGGACCAGGAGATCCTGGTCAACGTCTACGAGCGCCTCGTGCGGATGAAGTTCAACCCGAAGCCCGACGGCACGCTGATGGCCGATCCGGTCGAGGTCGTGCCGGAGCTCGCGGAATCGTGGACGGTCGACGGGCCGGTCATCACCTTCAAGCTGCGGCCGGGCGTGAAGTTCTTCCAGACCGGCAATCCGATGACCTCGGAGGACGTGCGCTACGCCTTCGAGCGGCTGGTCCGCATCACCGGCAACGGCAGGAATCAGGCCGGCATCGCCGGCATCTTCAAGGCCGAGCAGATCGAGGCGGTCGATCCGATGACGGTGAAGATCACCTTCACCGACGGCAGCGGCACGCCGACGGCGATCCCCGTCGCGCTGACCTCGATGAAGTTCCAGCAGTTCGCGGTGATCGATTCGGTCGAGGTCAAGAAGCACGCCACGACCGAGGACCCATGGGCCAACGAATGGCTCAAGAAGAACCTCGCTACGACCGGGCCGTACTACATCGCCAACCGTCAGCTCGGCCAGCAGATCGAGCTCAAGGCCGTGCCCAACCACTGGTCGGGCAAGCAGCCGCCGTTCGAGGACGTGGTTCTGCGCATCATCGGCAATGCCGACCTGGTGTCGCTGATCAAGGGCGGCGTGGTCGACTATGCCGCCGAGGGGCTGACCGGACGCCAGTACGACGCCCTGCAGGCGGCCGGCTTCCCCGTGCTGCACGGCGAGACGCCGTCGATCATGCGGCTGCACATGGCGATGGACAAGGAGCCCTTCACCGACGCGCGTGTGCGCCAGGCGATGCTCTACGCCATCCCGCACGACCGCATCGTGAAGACCGCGCTGGCCGGCCGCGGCAAGCGGCAGACCTGCCTGTGGAACGCCGAGGACTGGACCTGCAACAACGGCTACGAGAAATACAAGTACGATCCCGCCAAGGCCAAGGCGCTGCTCAAGGAGGCCGGCAAGGAGAAGTTCTCCTTCGACCTCTGGTATTCCACCGCGCTGCCCTACAACAGCGACATCGCCATCATCATCGCCGATTCGCTGAAGGGGATCGGCGTGACGGCGAACCTCAAGCCGACGCCGGCGCTGCAGCTCCTCGACGCCTATCGCGCGCGCATCAACGGCGTCGACCAGACCATGAGCGGCATGTACCTCAACGAGTTCGTGATCTGGCTCAACGATCCCTCCACGCTGGCCAACCTCGCGATGGTGACCAAGAGCCCGCAGGGCGGCATCAGCAACTGGGCGCGCTTCAGCGACCCAGCCGTCGACGAGGCGCACTACAAGTACCGCAACTCGAGCGACCGCGAGGGACGCCTCGCCGCCTACCGCATGATCCAGGACAAGGCGGCCGACTCGGCCTCGACGATCAATCCGATCATCCTGGTCGGCCGCACCATCGTGGTCAGCCCGAAGATCACCGGCGTCACCTTTTCACAGGACCCCTACGCCCGTTACGTCTACCTTCATCCGAAATGAGGGAAAGCGTGGAAATCAAGCGGGCGGCGTGTGAGCGAATCGATGCCGTTTCGCGGGATCTGTTCGACATCAGCGCGCAAATGCATGCCGAAACCGAGCTCTCCTTCGACGAGGTCAAGGCGCAGGCGTGGCAGTGCGCGGCCCTGCGCGCGGCCGGCTTCGCGGTCGAGGAGGGCCTCGGCTCGCTGAAGACCGCCTTCCGCGCCACCGCCGCCTCGGCCAAGCCCGGCCCGCGCATCGCCTTCCTCTGCGAGTACGACGGCCTGCCCGTCTACCGGCAGAGCTGCGGCCACAACGTCGTGGCGGCGGCCGGTGTCGGTGCGGCGATCGGGCTGGCGAGCGTGATCGGCGAGATCGGCGGCACGGCGATCGCGCTCGGCACGCCCGGCGAGGAGGGCGGTGGCGGCAAGAACATCCTGCACCGCGAAGGCTTCTTCGCGGGCATCGACGCGATGATGCTGGTCTATCCCGGCTTCGACAACATCGCCCATTCCCGCTCGCTTTGCGTCACGCGCGTGCAGGTCGATTACCACGGCAAGGCCGCGCACGCCGCGGCGCGGCCGGAGCTCGGCATCAACGCGCTCGACGCGCTGCTGCTGGCGATCAACGGCATTTCCGCCCTGCGCCAGCAGCTGCCGTCGGACGTGCGCGTGCACACCATCATCACCAAGGGCGGGACCCTGCCGCAGGTCGTGCCCGATCACACCACCGCGGTGTTCACCGTCCGCGCCAACAATCCCGAGACGCTGAACGCCGTCATCCCGCGCATCGATGCCTGCCTGCAGGGCGGGGCGCTGATGACCGGCGCGCGGCTCGAACGCACCTGGCGCGACAAGCCCGGCCGCGAGCTGCTGAGCAACCTCGCGATGGCGCAGAGCTTCGAGCGCAATCTCCAGGCGCTCGGCCGCGCGACGCGCCCGCGCGACGAGCTGTCGGGCGCGTGGTCGGGCGATACCGGCAACGTGAGCTGGTTCGTGCCGACCATCCAGCCGCAGATGGCGATGACGGCGCGGGACGTGCCGCCGCACAGCCACGAGTTCCACGCCGCCTCGATCGGGCCGGCGGCGGAGGCCTGCATTCTCGATTCGGCCAAGGCGATGGCCATGACCGCGATTGATCTCGTCACGGACGGCGCGCTGTTGCAAAAGGTTCGGGCGGAATTTTCCGCCGCATAGCAGGAGCCTTGACGTGACGGCACGGGACAATTGGGGCTGGCGGGCCCGCATCGGCATGTTCATCGTCGGCGGCGAGGTCGTGCCGGAGGCCGAATGGTGGGCGATGGCGCCGGCCGGCGTCTCCATCCACGCCGCCCGCGTGACGGCGAGGGCGCCCTGGGCGCGCTGGCGCGAGGACAGGAGCGGCGTCGAGCCCGAGGACGACCTGCTGCGCGGCGCACGGCAGTTCGCGGCGATGCGGCTGGCGGCCGTCACGGTCGGGCACAGCTCGAGCAGCATCCTGGGCGGCAAGGAATGGGACGCCGCGACCGTGGCGAGCCTGTCTCCCGTGATCGGAGCAGGAACCGTCGTCACCACCAACGGCCTCGATACGCAGGCCGCGCTGAAGGCGTGTGACGTGAAGCGGCCGTTCCTGGTCCTGCCGCCATGGTTCAACGACGACACGGTGGCGGCGGGCCTGCGCTACTACGCCGATCATGGCCTCGCGACGTCGGGGCACCTGCGCTACGACCCCGGCCGCAAGTGGCGCGATCTCCCGCCAGCCGAGCTGGTCGGGCAGGGGATGGGGCTGGAGCAGGAGGTCGAGCCGCTCTTCGCGCAGATCCGCGCGGCGTGCCCCGCCGAGGCCGACGGCGTGCTGATCGCCGGCACCGGCTTCCGCTGCGTGGCGATCCTCGACGCGCTCGAGCAGGACCTGAAACGGCCGGTCATCTCCGCCAACCAGGCCAGCCTCTGGCACTGCCTGCGATTGGCCGGCGTGCGGACGACCGTCGACGGCTACGGTAGCCTGTTGCGGCTTTGATCCTGCTGGGAGCGCGGCTCTCCAGAGCCGCTCATGGGATGTTGCAAGCCGAAGAAAGAGCGGCTCTGGAGAGCCGGGCTCCCAGCGAGCATGACGTCATTCGACCGTGACCGATTTCGCGAGGTTGCGCGGCTGGTCGATGTTGGTGCCGCGCTGCAGGGCGACGTGATAGGCGAGAAGCTGCAGCGGGATGTTGAGCAGGAGCGGATCGAGCTCCGGCTCCAGGGCGGGAATCTCGAACGACCGGTCGAACGTCGTCGGCGCCTCGCCGGGATGGGTGATGGCGATCACCGGCCCGCCGCGCGCCTTGATCTCCTCGACGGTGGAGATGTTCTTGGCGAAAAGGTCGTCGCGCGGCAGCACGACGACGGACGGCGTCTGCAGCGAAATCAGGGCCAGCGGTCCGTGCTTCAGCTCCGAGGCCGGATAGGCCTCGGCGTGGAGGTAGCTCACCTCCTTGAGCTTCAGCGCGCCCTCGGCGGCGATGGCGTGGCCGGCCGCGCGGCCGACATAGAATGCATGTTCGGCGCCGGCGAAAGCCTCGGCGAGCTGCGCGATCTCGGGCTCGCGTGCGAGAATCGCGGCGATATGGTCGGGCAGGACCTGCAGCGCGCGGACCAGCCGTGCGCCGCTGGCGACCGAGAGATCGCGCAGCCGGCCGAGATGGATCGCCAGCAGGGCCATCGCCACCGCGCTGCAGGTGAAGGTCTTGGTCGAGACGACGGCGACCTCGGGACCGGCATGCAGATAGATGCCTTGCCCGCATTCGCGCGCGATCGTGCTGCCGACCACGTTGACGATGCCCAGGATGCGCCCGCCCTTGCGCTTGATCTCCTGCACGGCGGCCAGGGTGTCGAACGTCTCGCCCGACTGGCTGACGGCGATGTAGAGCGTATCGCGCTCGACGACGGCGTTGCGGTAGCGGAACTCCGACGCAGGTTCGGCATGGGCGGGAATGCGCGCCAGGGTCTCGATCAGGTGCGCGCCGACGGCGCCGGCGAGATAGGCCGCGCCGCATCCCAGGATCTTGACCCGGCGCACGTCGAGCAGGTCGCGCGCGCCGAGCTGGAGGCCGCCGAGATGCGTCGTCTGGAAGCGCGTGTCGAGCCGGCCGCCGAGCGTGCGCCGCACGGCGTCGGGCTGCTCGGCGATCTCCTTGCGCATGTAGTGGGTGTATTCGCCCTTCTCGAAAGCCTCGTCCTTCCACGGGATCGTCGAGGGCGTCTTGACGGTCGTCGCGCCGTCGAGCGTGCGTGTCTCGTAGCCGTCGGCGCGGACCGCGGCGATCTCGCCGTCGTCGAGATGCACCACGCTCGTGGTGTGCCGCACCAGCGCGGCGGGATCGGAGGCGAAGAACATCTCGCCGTCGCCGATGCCGAGCACGAGCGGGCTGCCGTTGCGCGCCACCACCAGAGTGTCGGGCCGCTCGGCGTCGACGACGGCCAGCCCATAGGCGCCGACGATGCGCCCCAGCGCCGCGCCGACGACGCTCTCCAGCGGCGAGCCGTCGTCCATCAGGGCGATCAGATGGGCGAACACCTCGGTGTCGGTGTCGGACGTGAAGATGCAGCCGCGGTCGGTGAGCTGCGCGCGCAGCGCGGCGGCGTTCTCGACGATGCCGTTATGCACCACGGCGTAACGGCCGCTACCGTCGCAATGCGGATGGGCGTTGCGGTCGCTCGGCTCGCCGTGGGTGGCCCAGCGCGTGTGGGCGATGCCGAAGGTTCCCTTGAACTTCTGCGGCTGCAGCGTGTCGAGCTCGCGCACGCGGCCCTTGCGTTTGGCGACGCGCAGCTTGCCCTTGCCGCCGATGGCGATGCCGGCCGAGTCGTAACCGCGATATTCCAGCCGATGCAGGCCCTCGAGCAGGATGGGCGCCGCCTGGCGCTTGCCGATGTAACCGACGATTCCGCACATGGGATTTCCTAGCCGTAGACGATGCGGCGCAATTGCCGCCGGGAGTAAGCCGGCGCAGCGAAACGACGGCGCGACAGCTCCTGGTCGAGGCGGGCGAATATCAGTGCGTTCGACAGGCCCTGGCGCTGAAGCTCCAGATGGCGCCGTCGAACGAACTGCTCCGGCAGCTCGCCCAGGAACGACAACACCTCGTCGACCAACCGTTCGGCTTGCCCGCGCTCCAGTCGCGTCGTTCGCGCGAGGTATTCGACGAGGTCGTCCAAGTCGGTCGGCTCAGCGTTGTTCACGCAAACCTCTAGGAATCGGGCTACGCATGGAAGTATTTTGCCCGAATTCGGGCAGGAGTTCAGGATGACGATGCGACTGGGACGTCGGGGTTTGATGGGGCTCGGGGTGGCGGCCGGAGCGGTCGGTTTGGCCGGAACGCCGCCGCGGGCCGCGACGACGACCCGCAAGATCGCGCTGGAGGAGCATTTCTCGACGCCGGAGCTGGTCAAGCGCGGACTCGTCGCCCGGCCGACGAATTCCGAGACGCTGTTTGCCGACATCGAGCGCCGGCTGGCCGATTTCGACGAGCTGCGGCTCGCGGCCATGGATGCCGCCGGCATCGACCTCTCGGTCCTATCGGTGACCACGCCCGGCATCCAGGGCATGACCGATGCGAAGGAGGCGGTCTCGCTGGCGCAGGCGAGCAACGATCTGCTCGCCGACGTGGTGCGCAAGCGGCCGAAGCGCTATGCGGGCTTCGCGGCGCTGCCCCTGCAGGATCCCGCCGCCGCCGCGGGCGAGCTGCAGCGCTGCGTGAAGGAACTCGGCTTCAAGGGCGCGCTGATCAACGGACAGACCGAGGGCCATTATCTCGACGACGATCGCTTCCTGCCTTTCTGGGAACGGGCGCACGATCTCGGCGTGCCGGTGTATCTCCATCCCGGTCTCCTGCCCGACAAGCCGGCGATGTTCGCCGGCCGGCCCGAGCTCGACGGACCGGTCTGGGCGTGGACGGCCGATACCGGCGCGCATGCGCTGCGGCTGATCTTCGGCGGGGCTTGCAAGCGGTTCCCACGGCTGACGATCATCCTCGGCCACATGGGTGAGACCCTGCCGTACCTGCTGTGGCGGCTCGACAGCCGCTACCAGCTCCAGGTCGGCCAGACACTGGCGCAGGACGAGCGGCCCTCCACCCTGTTCCGCCGCAACTTCGCGATCACGACATCCGGGGTGTTCGACCCCGCGCCGCTGGCGGCGGCCATCGCCACGATCGGCGAGGACAACATCCTGTTCTCGGTCGACTATCCCTACGAGGACTCGAATGCCGCCGCCGCCTTCATCGAGAATGCTCCGCTGAGCGAGGCTTCCCGCGCGAAGATCTGCAGCGGCAACGCCAGGCGCCTCCTGCATCTGTAGTTCCGATTCTTGAGCCTGATGAGTTTCGCTGGGGGCGCCACTGGAGTGGCGCGCCCGCAGCACAAGACTCTCTGAGCTCGAGAAATCACAAGCTCACACGACGACGAGTGCAGGCCTCGGATGCATGTTCCGGCGAGGTCAGGAAAAAAGACTGTGGTTTTCGGGCTCGTGTTCGGCTTAGGCTGCGAGCCCACATCAAGGGAAGCCCATGGCCAACGACCGTCGTAAGCTGCGCGCGCTCGCCGCCCTTCTGCCTGCGGGCGCTATGGGGCTGTCGATGAGCCTGGCGGCCGCCGACGCGGGGGCCGCGAAGGTGGAAGGGGCCCGGCAGCCCGCCCCGACATCGGTCGCGCAGCGGCTCCAGTCGATTCGCGATTCGGTTTCCGTGGTCGTCAACGAAGCGGCCAAGGATGCCGACGATCCGACCGTCGATCGCGACATCCAGCTCGCCTGGTGGGGCAACGGCGGCTGGCGCAACGGCGGTTGGCACAATTGGGCCAACGGCTGGCACAATGGCGGTTGGCTCAACGGCGGCTGGCACAATTGGGGTAACGGCGGCTGGCACAACTGGGGCAACGGCTGGCACAACTGGTGACGCAGGATGGTCGCCGCGACACCAGCGGCTGGACGACCTGAAGTATCGATCGTCGTCATCCAGCCGACCGCTTTCTGCAATATCGGTTGCACCTACTGCTACCTGCCGGATCGCAACGACAGGCACGTGCTGTCGCAGGCGACCGTTAGCCGGCTGTTCACCGAGCTGTTCGCCTCCGGCTGGGCGTCGCCCGAGCTGACAGTCATCTGGCATGCGGGCGAGCCGCTGGTCGTTGCACCAGGCTTCTACCGTGAGGCCTTCGAGACGATCGAGCGCCTGCGGCCCGCGTCGGTCGCCGTGCGGCATGCCTTCCAGACCAACGGCATGCTGATCGACACCGACTGGTGCGCGCTGTTCAGGGAATGGGGTGTCGGCGTCGGCGTCAGCATCGACGGGCCGCAACCCCTGCACGACGCGCATCGCAAGACGAGACGCGGCGATGGCACGTTCGACAAGACGATCGCGGGAATACGCCTGCTGCGGCAGGAGAACGTGCCGTTCCACGTGATCACGGTCCTGTCGCGCGACAGCCTGGCGATGCCCGAGGAACTGCTGGCCTTCTATCTTTCGGAGGGCATCGATCAGATCTGCTTCAACATCGAGGAATCGGAAGGATCGCACGTCTCCGCGCTGTTCGAAGGCGTCGAGTTGCGCGAGCGCTACCAGACGTTCCTGCGCAGCTTCTGGCATGCCGCGCAGGCGAGCGGAAAGGTGCGCTTCCTGCGCGAGATCGACCAGGCCATTCCGCGCGTGTTCCGCCCCAACGAGGCGTGCTCGCGCAACATCCAGGTGGAGCCCCTGGCGATGCTCAACGTCGACAGCCGCGGCAACGTGTCGAGCTTCTCGCCCGAGTTGCTGGGACTGAAGAACGCCCGGTACGAGGATTACCTCTTGGGCAATATCCACACGCATTCGCTGGTGCAGATTCAACAGGCTTGCCTCGAATCGGCGATGCTGCGCGACATCCGTGCGGGCGTCGAGGCCTGTGCGCGGAGCTGCGAGTATTTCTCCGTCTGCGGCGGCGGCGCGCCGGTGAACAAGCTGTTCGAAGCCGGCAGCTTCGCGGCGACCCGAACGTCGTACTGCACGCTGACCCAAATGGTGCCGACCGATCTTCTCCTGGAAGCCTTCGATCGGCTCGAGCAGGGCGTGGCGAACGGCGCCGCGCCGCCGCCTGGACCTCAGGTCGCCAGCCCCACCGCCGCACAACTATCGAGGGTGCCATGAACAAGATCCTGCCGCTTGCCGTTGCGGGCGCCGTCGTCGCGGCGCTGTCGTTTGCGACCCTCGGAGCGAAGGCGCAAACGCCGCCGGCCGGCCAGCCGGCCGCTGCTGCATCCCCCGCCGGCGGCCCGCCGGGCTCAACCGAGGGCCCTCCCCCTGCGGGCCTGCCCGAAGGCACACGCCTGCCTTTCCTGGTGGTGACGGGCGTGGAGGTCCTGCGCTCCCCGCGCGGCGGCATGGACATCGTCCGCGCGCATGGCCTTGCGTCTTCCGGCGGCTGGAAGGAGCCTCATCTGCTGCCGATCTCGAGCGGCCCCTCGATCGATGGAACGCTCGACCTCATCTTTCAGGGCACGTCGCCGTCGCAGGCCGAGCCGCCGGGCCCTTTGATGCCCGTGGAGGCCATCCTGCCGATCGCGAGCGGGCATCCCTACAAGGCGGTGCGTGTCCGGTCCGCGACCAATGCCATCACGCTGAAAGCGTTGCCGGGTTACCAGGAGAGCGCCGCACCCAAGGAGGACTGCGCCAAGTGCGTCGGCAAGACCTTCGTCGCCAAGGGCGCGGCCGCACCGGCCGGTGTGGCCGCTACCGATATCGTGAATGAAGCCGATCTGCCTTTCCCGCTTCGCGTGATCCGCCCGACTGACGGCATTCCCAATTACATCTACGATCCCAATCGGCTGACGCTCGTCCTCAGCGAGGACGGCCGGATCGCCGACGCAGCCTGGGACTGACGCTGGCGTCGGGCTCAAAACGACACAGCACTCCCGCGCGACAAAAAAGGCGGGAAGCAGAGGCTTCCCGCCAGGTCTTCACCACGGCCGTCACCACGACGGCAATCGTCATACCGCTCGGTTGCGTCGGATACGCTCGATCTCCGTCTCGCTCGGCCTGTAAGCCGGTGCTGCAGGATCGAAGTTCGTCCAGCCGCTCTTGCGATACTCGGCCCCGCGGGCGACGGGATCGATCGGGTCGTAGCTGTCGAGGATGCTCTGAATCCTCGTCGCACTCGAATCCTCGACCCGCGCGCTTACCAGGGTTCCGCCTCGGCGCACCGATTCCGAATAGACGTGAGCGTGCTCGTCCGAAGTGCCGGCACTGACAAGGGCGCCGACCAGGCCACCCGCTGCGGCGCCCGCCGCTGCGCCGACGGCAAGAGCGGCGAGCCAACCTGCCGCCACCACTGGCCCTAGCCCCGGAATGGCGAGCATCCCGAGACCTGCCAGCAGCCCCGCACCGCCGCCCAGCGCTCCGCCGATGCCCGCACCGGCGCCGGCCTTGGAGACATCCTCCACATCGGCGCATTTCTCGCTGACATACTTGTTGGCAACCAGGCTGACCTCTGCGGCGGGAACGCCCGCCTGCTCGATTGCATTCACGGCCGATTGCGCCTGGGAGTAGGTGTCGTAAACCCGACTGACAGTTTGCATCGTCTTGACCTCTTGGAGAGCGTTAGGGGATATGCAGGGCGTTACGGCGTGGCGACGACGTTGCCCTTGTAGTCGACGGCGAGTTGCACGGTTTTGCCTTCCTGCATCGCACTGCCGCGCCAGATCCCATCCCCGTCCTTCTTGAGGTCGGCAACATTGGTCAGGCCATGGGCGATCGCCCGGTCCTTGGCCTGGCCCTCGGTGAAGCTGTTGGCGCCCTTCAGCGGCGCGCCCTCGTCGTTCTTGCGCGCGGTGTAGACGTCGGACTTGCACGCCTCGACGAACGTCGCCTGATCGAGCTTGCCGTCGGCCGTCAGCTTCCTGTCGTGGACGCGCATCGCGGCGGAATAGCGAGCGGCTTCTGCATCGGTAAGCACGCCATCCTTGTTGACGTCGGCCTTCGCCCACATCGCCTGGCACTCGGCTTCCGTGGCCGCGTAAGCCGGTAGCGCGCCGCACGCGGCGATCACCGCTGCGATCAGAACTGTTTTCCTCACCATATTCCTCCCAGTTGAAGTAGCACCTGTTCAAAGCTCGTGAAGTAGCACCTGTTCAAAGCTCGACGATGCAACGTCCGCGATGAAGGGCTGGTTGCCGTTGGGAGGGCGTGGGACGACGGTTTCGCCGATCCGCGTCGGCGTGAAGACGGCGCAGGCGCCGCGCAGTGCTTGCGCGTGCGCGATCCGAGGGATCGAGCCGAATCCGATCTCGCGATGGGAACGGCGTGACGGCGCCTGTGGTTCGTTGCGCCGAATGCCGCGGGAAAGCAGGCGGCTTACGCGGCAGATTTCTCGCTCGCCGCTAGTTCTCGAACTCCACGAACAGCGGCCAGTGATCGGATGCCGGGTTGCCGCGCTCGATCCAGGCCCGCCGTACCGTCGGCGCGAGGTCGGGGGTCACGAATACATGATCGATGCGTCCCTTGTTCGGGGCGCTCTCGCTGTCCGCATCGGAATTGCCGGCGGCGCGCCAGGCGTCGACCAGCCCGGCCGCGACGAAGCGCGGATATTCCGGTCCGTCCGACCGGTGATTGAAATCGCCCGCCACGATCGCGCCGGCCGGCACGTCGAACGCCGGATCCTGGAAGAAGAACTTCTCGTCCGGCGTGCCGTCCCAGGTCGCGCCGGCCTGCGCCGCGCCATGGATGGCGGCGGTTAAGGCGTCGACCTGGGGCAGCCGCTGCGCGGTGCCGATGTAGCTCAGATGCGTGCAATAGACGCGCAGCGGTCCCGACGGTACTGCGATGGCGGCCTCGATGAACCCACGCTGCAGGTCGTAGCCGCTCTCGATCCGGGTCTTGGGCAGCATGACGCCGCGCGACCACAGGATCGGCCAGCGCGAGACGATCGTATTGCCGAAGCCGCGGCGGCGATTGGTGATGCGACCCTCGGCATCGACGCTGCTGGCGTCGGCTTCCATCGGACCGTGGAAGCGATAGTAGCGATTGAGCCGCCGGGCGATCTCCGCCGCCTGGTCGACGTAGCCGTTCTGGGGCCAGCCGCGCACCACCTCCTGCAGGCAGGCGATATCGGCGTCCGCCAGCGTGTCGGCGATCCGCGCCACGTCATGTCGGCCGTCGAGCCCGACGCCGTAGTGGATGTTGTAGGTGGAAAAGATCATCCGGGGTCCAGGCCTGTCGTGGTGTGTCGCCGGATATTCGACCGATCCGGCAGGCGGCGGGCGTCATGGTTGCTTGTCGATCGTTGCCGTTTCACGACTGAGCAGTGTCCAGCTCGGCGTTTCCCGGCGATCCGGATAGTGATCGGCCAGGTAAGTGGAATAGGCGGAAGAGGCGCGCATCGTCCAGGCCGGGTCGGTCGAGAATTTCGGGATGAGAACGTAGGAGGCATCGGCGAACAGCGTTGCCGCCGGTCGGATCGGCCTGTCCGTTCCGGACCAGAGATTGTTGCCGCGCGGCGGCCTGATGCCGAGCATGAACGGAAGCGGATTGACCTGATCGAGAACGACGATGCTGCCCGCCGGGTATTGCCTGTCGCGCAGCAGGTCGGCCGCTTCCAGCAATGTTCCGACATACTCGAAGGCCGACAGCTCGAGATGGGGGCCTGCCTTCCGCGCCCTGCTGAGCAGTCGCGGATCCGGCGGACCGCGTGAGATCGCGTCGAGGAGTCCGGCCTCCTCCGTCGGAACGGCCAGCCCCCGCAACTGCGTCCGGTCGACCACCGTCAATCCCTGACTGCTTCGGGCGCTGGCGCAGTAAAGCACGAGGCTTGCCAGCGATGTCGCGACGGCAAAGAGTGGGAAGACAAGAATGCTCGCCATCAGCGGAAGCCGGGGATCCGGCCGCGCGCGCACCGGTTGCGATCGAAGATGGTCGTAGATCACGAAAGCCACCACGACGCCGAGCGCCAGGCCGTCCGGCTCGGCATTCTGGGAGAGCACGACGAGTCCGACCCCGACGATGAAGAGGATCGTGGCCGGCAAGCGCAAGGGGGCCTCGCCGCGATACCAGAGCAGCGCTGCAACGACGAGCGCCGCGATGTACGGGGCGTGCTGCATGGCTCCCGGCAGGAACGTCCAAAGGGCAATCCTCGGGGTGCGGACGCCGCCTGCCGCGATCGCATTCCAGAGGTCGGCGAGATAGGCATGGTTCCAGGGCGCCAGTGCACCGGCGACGATCAGCGCGCCGACCGCCAGCCACGCGCGCCACAGCCGGCGGACGTGAGTGCAGACCAGGAGGCCAAGCGCGAGGGCGGCCAGGCCCGCCAGGAAGTAAGTCACCTTCAGGTAGAACATCGCCACGATCAGCGCGGCCGAAACTGCGACGTCGAGCCCGTCGCCGGCGCGGCCATTGCGCGGTGGCACGAACAGGATGAGCGTCAGTACGGCGAGCGCGCTCCAGCCGTAGCGATTGTACGACATGGCGAAGGAGAAGGCGCTCAGGTTGTCGCCGACCGTCGCCGGCATCAGGGCGAGAAGCACGGTGAACGTGACGAACACGGCGGCAGGCGCCAGCGGCAGCCGGCGCCAGGCGGCCCAGCACGCCACGACGAACAGCAGCGCCGCCACGGCCGCCACGCTCGCGAGAAAGGCATATGGCGTCACGCCGAACAGAGCGAACCCGGCAAGGGGCAGAAGGAAGTTCAGGGCAGCGAGAGGTTCGTGGAAGTCGACATGGGCGATGTCCCCGTAATGCAGATGCCAGGCGCCCGAGAAGATGAAAAGCAGATCCCACGTCATTGCCCTCGACATGAGCCGACCGGGCGAAAGCAGCAGCCACATGCCCGCCGCCGCCGGCAAACCGGCAAGCACGACGAGCATGCCGGGCTGCGCGTCTGCGACGAGGAGAGACCGAACCAGCCCCGCGCCCCGGCCTTCACCGGGCAACTGCGGCGGATGGGTGGCGGAGGCGACCCGCGGCGGGCCCCAAAAGAGGCCTATGAGCCCGGGCAAGCCGTCGACCGCTCCCGGAACGCGATCTCGGCGCGCCCCCTTTCATCGGTCATCGTCAGAGTCCACCCATCCGCGACGCGGGCGCGCATGCCAATGCCGTTTGCTTCGTGTTCCTATTTGCCGTTCGTCATTTCCGCGAGACCGGATCCTGCCGGCGCGCTTCGATGCCGCCCGCCGCCGAACCGCAACATCAACCGCGCGAGCGGCATCGAGATTGCGGTGCTCACCACGGCCATCAGGACCAGCGCCGCGAACACGTTCGTGGAGATGATATGGGCATCGAGAAGGATCGTCAGGACGACGATCTCCATCAGCCCCTTGGTCTGCAGCAGGGCGCCGAGGCCGAGGGCCAGCGGCCATCGTTCGCCGACGAGCCGGGCGGCGATCGCCGTGCCGCCGGTTATGCCCACGAGGGAAGCGAGCGTCGCCACGCCGAACACCTCGACAAAAGACGAGGAGGTCGGGTCGATGAACGTGCGCAGTCCGGTGATGGTGAAGAAGAACGGCATGAGCAATGCCAAAGTCGGGGCCTGGAGCCGATCCAGGATCGGCTTGCGCAGATGCTCGGGCATGATCGCGCCGGCGACGAAGGCGCCCAGGATGCTGCTCAGCCCCATTGCCTCCACGGAAAGAGACGAGGCGATCGTGAAGACCACGACCAGCACCAGGGCGCGCTCCCTGACCTCTCCGTCGAGCAGGCGCGCCGTGACCATCCTGGCCAGGTGCGGCCGAACGATCCTGATCATCGCGAACAGGTAGATCGGGATCAGAAGCAGGCGGGCGAAAGTGCCGAACTCCGTCGTGGCCTGGGCGGCCACCGTCGTGAGCAGGAGAGCCAGCAGCACGTAGAGCGTCACGTCCTTGATGCCGGCGATGGCCAGAGCAAGATCGCCGAGGCGGCTGCCGAGGAGGTTCATCTCGCGCAGGATCTCGCCCAGCACGGGGAGCGCGGTGACCGCCGCGCAGATGCCGATCGCCACGGCGAACGGAACGGGGCCGACGCCCATGACGAGCTCCTCGGGATGCCGGGCGAGGATCCACAAGCCGCCGAGGAAACCCAGGCCGATCGGCACGAGGATGTTCACCACGGCCACCACCGACGTGATCCGCCCGCTGTGCCGAAGAACCCCGACGTCGAAATGCAGCCCCGTGATGAGGCCGAAAATGATCACCGCGACCGACCCGATGCCGGTCAGGGGCGCCAACGCCGCCGGGTTGAAGAACATGTGGTAGAGATCCGGAGCAACCCTACCGAACAGAGACGGGCCGAGAACGATGCCGACCACGATCTGGATCACGACGAGGGGCAGATAGCCCTTCAGTCCCGAACAGCGCAGCGCCGCCACGGGGAGCGCCACGAGAACGAGCGCCTGGACGAGGAATATCAAAGTAGGGGTCATGAGCCTTTACCGCCAATGGAGCGGAGGAAGAATAGGTTAGCTCGAAGCACGAAATATGCCGCACCGACCGTACGGTGGTGCACGAACGAAAAGAGCATTCCGCAGAGGCGCCGATTGACCGATCAAATGGCCCGCGGCACCTTACATTATCCTTACCCTGTCGTGGCCGATCCATGGCCGCGAGGCACGGCATTAAAACATCTTTGGTCCCGATCATATTGCTATATTCTAGAGTGCTTTAATTTTGCGACTTGACAAGAGGTTGCCGACATGAGGGTGATCGAGACTGAACTTTCTGACGTAAAAGTGATCTCACCCAACCGAATTGGCGACGATAGGGGTTGGTTCGAAGAAATATATCGCCGAGATATTCTTGCCGACGCGGGTATTGGGGATGTTTTCATACAGGATAATATGTCCTTTTCGATTTCCCGCGGCACCGTCCGCGGGTTGCATTTTCAGATACCGCCGTCGGCGCAAGCCAAGCTGGTTCGCGTTCTCGTCGGCAGCGTGCTGGACGTCGCGGTCGATTTGCGATCGTCGTCGCCGACTTACGGCAGGCACGTCGCTGTCGAAATCGACGCGAAACTTGGACGACTGGTCTATATTCCATCGGGCTTCGCCCATGGTTTCTGCACCCTCGAGCCCGACACCCTGGTTTGCTACAAGGTCAGCGCGCTCTATGATGCAAAGTGCGATCGCAGCCTGGCCTGGAACGATCCTGCCCTCGGCATCGACTGGCCCGTCGGTCCCGGCGAGGCGATCCTGTCCGCCAAGGACCGAGCAGCCCCGGCGCTGGCCGGGATCGGCCGGGCGTTCGGCTAGGATGCCCTCGGTGGATCGATGCGGAATGGGCCGGTGACGGGCCGCGCGGCTGTCCTGATCCTGGGAGCGACGGGCCAGGTCGGCATGGAGCTGACGCGGCTGGCGTGGCCGGCACAGCTCGATATCCACGCGCCAGGGCGGGCCGAGCTCGATCTTGCGGACGAGGCGGCCGTCGATCGGATCGTCGCGTCCCGTCCCTGGGCCTGCGTCATCAACACGGCGGCCTACACGGCCGTCGACAATGCCGAGACGGATGTCGGCACCGCCTGGCGCATCAACGCGCTCGCGCCGGCCGTGCTGGCCGCGTCGACCGGCAGATCGCAGACGCCGATCATCCACGTATCGACGGACTACGTCTTCGACGGCCGGTCTGAAACGCCCTATCGGCCCGACGACGCGATGCGGCCGCGCAGCGTCTATGGCGCGAGCAAGGCGGCGGGCGAATATGCGGTCTGCACCGCCAATCCGCGCCACGTCATCGTGCGCACGGCGTGGGTGTTCAGTCCCCATCGCTCGAATTTCGTCAAGACGATGCTGCGTCTGGCCGCCGAGCGCGACGTGCTGCGCGTGGTCGACGATCAGACCGGGTGTCCGACGTCCGCCGCCGACCTCGCGGCCGCATTGATGGCCATCTGCCGGCGTCTGATCGACGATCCGAGCGGCCCCTGGGGCACCTATCACTTCGCCAACGACGGTGAAACGACGTGGTGCGGCCTGGCCCGCGCGATCATGGCGGGGGCGCGAAGGCGGGGCGTCCGCGACGTGCCGGTCGAGGCCATCGCGACGGCGGATTTCGTCACCAAGGCGGTCAGGCCGGCGAATTCGGCCCTGGCGACGGATGCCTTGACGCGCGACTACGCCATTCGGCCCCGTCCCTGGCAGCACGCGCTCGAGGATGTCCTCGACGTGCTGCTGTGTTCTCCAAAGATCTGCGGTGAGGCGAAATGAAGGGCATCGTCCTGGCGGGAGGGTCGGGCACGCGCCTGCACCCGGCGACGCTGGCCATCAACAAGCAGTTGCTGCCGATCTACGACAAGCCGATGATCTATTATCCGATATCGACGCTGATGCTTGCCGATATCCGGGATATCCTCATCATCTCCTCGCCCGAGCATATCGACAACTACCGCTTCCTGCTCGGAACCGGCGAGCAGTTCGGCGTGACCTTCAGCTATACGATCCAGCCCAAGCCGCAAGGCTTGGCGCAGGCTTTCCTGTTGGGCAGGGAATTCATCGGCGGGGATCCCGTCGCCCTCATCCTGGGAGACAACCTCTTCTTCGGTGCCGGGCTGCAGGATCTCCTGACGCGTGCGCGGCGGCGCGAGAGCGGTGCGACGGTGGTCGCCTATCACGTCGACCGGCCCGAGCAGTACGGCGTGATCACGATCGACGAGCACGGCCGGCCGATGCGCATCGTCGAGAAGCCGGCGGCGCCCGAATCGCGCTGGGCGGTCACCGGCCTGTATTTCTACGACAATCGGGTCGTCGACATCGCGAGCCGCGTGAAGCCCTCGGCGCGGGGAGAGCTCGAGATCACCGACGTGAACAATGCCTACCTGGAGAGCGGCGAGCTGAATGTCGAGTTGATGTCGCGCGGCTTCGCGTGGCTCGATACGGGTACGCACGACGATCTCCTGGATGCCGCGGAGTTCGTGCGCGTGATCCAGCGGCGCCAGGGCGTCCAGATCGCCTGCCTCGAGGAGATCGCCTACCAGAAGGGCTATATCGATCGCGAGAGCCTGGCCGCCCGCGGCCGCGCTTTCGCGAAGACCGCCTATGGGCAGCATCTGCTGTCGCTGCTGACGCAGAGCTGACCGTTACGTCGCGGGGGCGGCGGCGGCCGGAAGCGATCGGGTGTCGGCGGAGGCTTCCGGGATTTGCGTCATCCGCGGAAGATTGAGGGTGATCCCGGCATAGATCCAGAGCAGGAACAGCGTCGAATGCTCCTGGAACGGATCCATCAGGCCGCTCACCGCGACGCTGACGAAGGCAAGGAAGAGCGCCGAGGCGATCCACCTTATCTCGGGGTCCGGAGAGCCGCGCGACTGCCGCCACGCCAGGAGCGCGATCCGCACGAAGAAGCCGAAGAACACCAGCGCGCCCGGAATGCCGATCTCCGACGTGAGGGCGAGGTACATGTTGTGGGTCGGTTCCAGGTAGAACTGGGTGTTCGAATCGCGCTTGTCGTAGGTGATGTTGACGTATCGCGGCTTCTCGGCCGTGCCGTTGTTCAGCCCCACCCCGAGGATCGGATTGTCGAGGATCATCCGCAGCGCCGCCTCGTATTGATAGAAGCGTACCGAGGCCGAATCGCTGCGAACCGTGAACTGATCGTAGATCTTGGGGCTGATGGCGGCCAGCCCGGCGAAGCCCGCCATGAGGATCAGCACGATCTCGGCGCGCTTGAGCATGCGGTCCCGGACCATGATCGCGAAGGCCAGCAGGCACTGGACGGCGACGAGGATGAAGTACACGCGGGTGAAGGTGAACAGCAGGCCGACCAGGCCGAAGCCGGTCAGGACGGCGAACAGCAGCGGCCTCGGATACATGACGTTTCGCGCGGAGAGCAGCAGGGCGAACGGAATGACCATCATGCACAGCCGCGTCGTCGACCCCGGCGAGGCCAGCGTGCCGTATCCCCGCACCGCCGATCCTTCCGTGGTGCGATCCACCTCCAGGTACTTCTGCATGTCGGCCAGGTTCTGGGTGACCGCGCCCGGGGTCAGCGGCGAGATGTAGCCGGTGGTGAAGCGGACCAGGGTCATCCCTGCCTGGGTCACCAGGATCGCGACTCCCACCAGGATGAGCACGCGCACGGCATCCTTGGTGTCCAGGCAGTTCACGGCAAAGAGAAAGGCGATGACGTACTTGACCTCCTGCGAAAGCTGGACGAAGCCCAGATAGGGCGAGCTCGCGCCGACGGTCGAGAGCAGCGCGATGCCGAGATAGGCGAGGGGCAGCCAGAAGATCGACGGGATGCGCAGGGCCTTCTTGTGGAACAGCAGGTCGTTCATCCAGATCGCGAGGAGGACGAGCAGCAGCAGGTCGGACAGGGTGACCTGGAAGGTGAAAGCCCAGATGGTGTAGTTGATCTTCAGCGCGTCGACGACCGCGAGACCGTCGTTCAGGTTCTTGGCGATCTCGAACTGCGTCGACAGCAGGAAAAGGGCAAACCAGTAGAGCCGGAAGTTCTTGATGACGAAGGCCGGCAGGACCAAGAGCAGCGCGAGCGGCAGCGCCGCCACGTAGGCCGGCTTCGTCACGTACAGGCCGAACGCGACCACCGTGCCGATCCCCGCGCCCGCGCACAGCAGGAACAGGGAATTGCGCAACAGCAGCGCACGCGGGGCGGCCGTCATCAACCGGAGATCGCCCTGCCGTCGTTCACGACATGGATCGACCGATTGAGCACGATTCCGAGCATCCTGGTGGACCGCAGGTAGCCCAGCGCCTGGCGCACGTCGGCGACGCGGGTTTCGCCTTCCTCGACCACGAGCAGGGAGCAGTCGACCAGCGGTGCGAACGCCACCGCGTCGTCGCTCGACAGGATCGACGGCAGGTCGAAGAGAATGATCTCGTGCGGGTAGCGAAGCTTCAGCTCCTCGACGAACCGCGCCATTCGGGGCGAGGAAAGCAGCTCCGAGGACGAGGAGACCGGCGCACCGGCGGCAATGGCGGTCAGCCCCTCGACATCCGTCTCCATCTCGATCTCCGGGATCGGAACGTCGCGCAGGAGAAAATCCGCGACGCCCTTTCCTGGCGCGAAGCCCATGAGCTTGTGAAACGAGGGATTGACGAGGTCGAGTTCGACCAGCAGCACCTCGTGGCTCGACGTCCGCGCAATGCGGATCGCGAGGTTCACCGTGGTGAGAGTGTTGCCCGATCGTGGCGATGGGCTCGTGATCGCGACCGTCCTCCAGTCGTTCTCACGCAAGCGCTGCACGATCTGCGTGCGGATGAAGCTGTAGGCGGCCTCGCCGTCGCCCGGTCCCTTGGCCATTGCCGCGAGGGCGGCACGAGCGGGCTCGTCCTGGGCGGATGCCGCAGGCCGGCGCCGCGTCCGGACGCCCGCGGCGGTATCCGCCGGCGTGCCGTCCAGAAGCCGATCGACCGGATATCTTGCCGTCGGCGGCTCGGAAGACCGCCCGACCCCGTCATTCGGGGTATTCGACGCGCTTCTCGCGCCCGGGCGCCTCCGAAACCACATGCTCCAAGCCATCCGTCTATTCGTCCATTACCGTCGCGAAAGAAGGCAATATCGCGTCGGCAAGTGCGGCAGCGATGCGCCGGGCAGGTCGAGGAGCTGCCCCTGTCGAAGAGCTGACATTTATGAAACTTTCCAGTATCGACATATTGTCCGTGTCTCCGGGACCGGCGTCAATGGATGGCGCAGGCAAAAGCGGGCCTGTAAAGTCCGATACGGACCCTTTCCGTCGCGTCCTGCCTTTCGGGAAGCAGGACCGCAACCGTGCACACAGGACGAAAACGCCGTGTTCGATTGGGACGATTATCGGCCGCAGTCCCCTGAAGATGTCTTGTGGGACGTGGTCGTCGTCGGCGCAGGAATGGGCGGCGGATTTCTCGGCTGGTCGCTGGCGCAACAGGGCCTGAATGTCCTGTTCCTCGAGCGCGGCCGGCCGTTGGATCCCTCGGGCCCTCCCCGCAGGACGACGAGGCTGCAGCGGCTGCTCGATCCCGATAGCGTCGCAGCCGATCTCGCCGCCCGCGGGGTATGGAATCGACGGATAACGGTGAATCGCGACGGCCGGACCGCCTCGTTCTTCGCGCCCATGGGCAACGGTCCCGGCGGATCGTCGGTGGTCTACGGCGCCGTGCTCGAGCGATTCAGGCGGGAGGACTTCGCGGCAGGCGACCGCACCGTGGACCCCGACCTGCTGCCCAACGGCTGGCCGATCGAATATGACGATTTTCTTCCGTATTACCGGCGGGCAGAGGCCTTGATGGGCGTTCGGGGCACGCCCGACCCGACCGATCCCGACGACGATTCCCGGCTGCTCGAGCCGCCGCCGCTGTCGCAACGGGACAGCCATTTCTACGACGCCTTCGCGGCGGCGGGACTTTCTCCATATCGGCTGCATGTCGCCATCGCCTACAAGCCGGGCTGCGTCGAATGCCAGGGCATCGCCTGTTCGGCCGACTGCAAGGCAGGCGCCGTCGATCGGGCCTTGCGCCCGGCGCTCGTCAGTCATGGCGCGAAGCTGCTGACCGGGTTCACGGTCGACCGCCTCGGCGCGGACGGAGGCACGATCGATCATGTGGTGGGGCGCCACGACGGGCGGGAGCTGCGGATCCGGGGACGTGTCGTGGTGCTCGCCGCGGGCGCGCTCAACACGCCGCTGATCCTCTTGCGCTCGACCGACGACCGCTGGCCGGCCGGTATCGGCAACGACGGCGGAATGGTCGGCCGCGGCCTCATGTTCCATGCCAGCGAATATTTCGCGCTCTGGCCGACCCGCGAGGTCGATGCCTCGGGGCCGGCCAAGACTCTCTCCAGCCGGGCGATGAACGTGATGGACGGACGCAAGCTCGGCAGCTTCCAGTCTGTCGGAACGCCCGTGCATCCCACGCTGGTCTCAGATTTCATGCTGGCCATTCTCGAACGACTGCTGCCGTTCAGGATCCCTCTGCTGAGGCTGGGCACGCTGGTCGCCGCAGTCTTCGGCGGCTGGCTGTTCAGGCGTGCCGCGCTGTTCGCCACCATCGTCGAGGATTTCGCTTATCGCGACAATCGGGTGGTGGTCGATCCCGACACGCCGAGCGGCCTCAGGGTCTTCTACAACGATACGGGCGATCTCACGGCCCGAACGTCGGCATTGCGTGCAGCCATTCGTCGCCGGCTGGCGAAGCACCGTATCCTGTTCCTGTCGAGCGGCGACTATCTCAACTACGGCCATCCGTCAGGGACGTGCCGGTTCGGCGAGTCTTCCGACACCGGCGTGCTGACGCCGGAAAACCGCGTGCACGGGGTCGACAATCTCTACGTCGTGGACGCGTCGTTCTTTCCTTCCTGCGGCGGCGTGAATCCCAGCCTCACCATCGTCGCCAACGCCCTCCGCGTCGCCGAGATCCTCGCTCGCCGCTTGCGCGCCTGACCCCTGTATTGCCACTCAGCCTGCGCGAACGCAGGCGGTGCCGGCCTCCGGCAGGCGTTCCGCCAAGGCTGCGGCCGACAGCGGCCATCGCCCGGCCTGGCTCTCGAGATACCGGCTCTTGCGCTGCATCGCGAGGCGGCAATCGGCAGACCCAGCCGTCTCCTCGCGCGTGCCGGTCAGGATGGCGGCATCGATCCCCTCATCGTGCCGCATGCGGTCGAGAAGCTTTCGAACCGCGTCGGCATCGGGCGCGTCGTGCGGCGCGACCAGCGCGATGAATGCGCCGGTGGCCTGTTCGACGGTCCAGCGCGCCGCCATCGGGAGATCGGCGGCCGCATCCGCCTTCACGATGCGTATCCAGGGCCGCGTCCCGCGAAGGCGCGCGAGCAGGCGCAGCGTTTCGGGAGGCGCGCCGGGGCGATCGCAAACGCAGATCTCCCAACTGCCGTCGCCATGCGCCTCGACCATCCCCGCCACCGCGCTCATGGTCCCCGGGGCGTGCTCGACAGTATCGAGCAGGAAGCTCACTTGCCGCGGCCGGTCCTCGTAGGCCCGCCCGTCGGGCAAGGCGAGTGCCGGAAAGAGCATGCCGCGAACCTTCGACCAAGTCACCTTGACTGCGATGGCCAGTCCGAAGTTGCGGGAGACCTTGAGAAAGCGGCGGGGCAGCGAGAGGTCGTTCAAAGCCGGCCTCCCGTCTCCGCCGGCGCGATCGCGGCAAGCCTATCCCGCATCCGCCGCCCGATCGCCGCCGCCGAATAATCCTCGAGCATGAGCGTTCGCGCCCGCGCGCCCTTCGCCGCGGCCGCGCCGGGATTGGCGACCACGTGCCGCAGCAGCTCGCGCAGGTGCTCGCGCGAGGGATCCGGCCAGATCGCGCCCCTGGCATAGGGTCCGTGGCTGCGTTCGATCTCGACCAGCCGGTAACGCAGGGGAAATCCGACCTCTTCCGTCACGAAGTCGACCGTGCCGCCGTAGTCGGTGGCGATCGCGGGCACGCCCAGCGCCATGGCCTCGGCGACCGTCAGGCCGAAACCCTCGGTACGATGGGGCGAGACATAGCAGTCTGCCGCACCGACGAGCCCCGCAAGCTCGAGGGTTTCCATTTGCTGGCGCAGGACCAGGCACCGCCGATTGCGTGCCTCCAGCGCAGCGAGATA
Organism: uncultured Rhodospirillales bacterium; assembly: GCA_945957125.1. Taxonomy (GTDB): domain Bacteria; phylum Pseudomonadota; class Alphaproteobacteria; order Reyranellales; family Reyranellaceae; genus Reyranella. Next base: position 33,844 of record CAMFJT010000001.1, read on the forward strand.
TGCGCCAAGCTCCGGATCCTTGTCGGCGTTGGTGACCTTGAGGACGAGCCTCACTCTTTCGTGCTCCGTGAAGGCCGCTTCGAAGGCATCGACGAGGCAATGGGGGTTCTTGCGCGCCACCATGCTGGTGGCGTCGAAGACGTAGAGAAACATGAATTCGTCGCGGGAAATCCCGAGACGTTCGCGCCATCCGGTCTGCGGCGCCGGGACTGCCGCCACGACGTGAGGCATGACGATGACGGGCTTGGCGGTCAGCGCCTGAATGGCGCGCTGGCAAAATACCGACGGAGTCCATATTTCGTCGAAATGACTGAATTCGGCCCAGAATTCGTCACGAAAGGCGGGAAGCTCCCATACCCAAATGCCGATCTTGTATTTCGCCCTCGCGAAGCTGCGGCCATGGAAATGCAGGAAGCGATGGACGGAATCGGCATTCGTCTGAACGATTGCCACGGAATGGCGCGGCTTTTCTCCCCGCTCGAAGCGTCCGATGCTCGCCTCATGGGTGAATATCTCGTGCAGCGGGACCAGGCACACCGGAATCTCGGCGGCGCGCAGGGCCGCGAGATATCCGCGGGCGGCGGTGCCGGGGCTGATGACGACTCCGGTCGGGCCGTAGAAATTGACGCCAGGGACCATTGGGCCGCGGTAGCACGGCTGGCCACTGCGCCTCAATAAGGTGCGTTCCTCGAATCGCGCGCGGCGAATCCTTGGTCGACACAGGCAAGCATGTTAGCTTCGCGATTCTCAGCTTAATTTTTTTCCGGCCGTGTTCCCGTGTCCGAAGACGTGACTGTGCTCATCGCGAATCTCGGCCGGCCGGAAAACCTCCGCTCCTGCCTCGCGTCCGTCCTCGGTCCCGCCCGGGGCGATGTTTCGTTGCGCGTGATCGTGGGATTCAATTTCGAAGGCGAGGGTGAGGGGCCCCGCGTCGTGGCGCGCGAGTATCCGCAAGTGGAGCAAATCCGCGCGCCGGTCAGGATGGGATATTGCCGTGCCTACAATCAGCTGATGGCACGAGCGACCGGGCGCTATTTCCTTCTGCTCGACGACGACACGATTCTCGGCCCCCGCGCCATCGAAGGCATGGTGCGTTTCATGGACGAGCATGCCGATATCGGGCTTGCCGGATGCCGGACCATCAATCGCGACGGCAGCTATCAGAAGAGCACGGCCCGGATGTTCACGCTGGGGACGGAGCTCGCGAATGCTTTCCGTCCGGCGGCGTTCTGGAACGACGGCATCGACGCGACCGTGACGTCCTGGCAGCCGACCGATTGGCTGAACGGCCATTTTCTCTTCGTGCGGGCCACGGTGTTCCAGCAGGTGGGGGGCTTCGACGAATTCTATTACACCGTTCAGTGCGAGCCCGACTGGTGTCTCGGCATCTGGCGGGCCGGCTGGAAAGTTGCGTATTTCCCCGGTGTCGAGGTCATCCATGTCGGCGGCGAGCACAGCGTTGCGACGGCCGTGAAAAGTGAGGCCAACATCCTCCGGCTCCATGTCAATCGGTACTATTTCATGCGCAAGCGCTACGGTTCGCTCTCCATGCACCTGCTTCGGCCCATCATGAGCGCCGGCGCGACACTGCGCCTCCTGAAATTCGCCGCCTTGTGGCTGCTCCGCCCCGAACGTCGCCCGGAGGCGGCCCCCAAGATCGCGGCGTACTGGAAGGTCGTGCTTCTGGGCGTCGCGCGCCGCCCGGACCGGCTGCCGGATTCGCTGGCGCGCGCTTACGCGAATTTCGCGTTTTTCGAGCCCAGCCATTGACGATCGGTTACGACGGCAAGTTCCTGTGGAACGGCCTGAGCTTCGGCGCCCGCTCCGGGCACGGGGTTCATGCCCGGCGGCTCCTGAAGGAGATGCTCGATTGCGCTCCGACGGAGGAGTTCCGGGTCTATGCCCTCGGCGAGGATCTGGGGCTCGACCGGCGGGACAATTGCCGGACGGTCGTGCTGCCGCGCTATGCGACGAGTTCGTTCCTGCGCAACCTGATCGCCTATCCGATCGAGCTCACGCGCCGGCCGGTGGATGTCCTTCTCGCCTATTCGACGCTGCCCGCCTACGTTCGCTGCCGTACGGTCCTGTTGCTCGCCGACATCTTCTGGCTCGCCAATCCTGGATGGCTTCCCGCGCACATTGCCCTGCCCAGAACGCTGGCGACGCGCAGCTCGGTGCGGCGCGCCGACCGCATCGTCACGACGACGGAGTTCTCCAAGCGCGAGATCGTGCGCATCCTGGATGTCCCCGCCGAGAAGATCGTCGTGGTACCGCACGGCGTGCGGTCGGAGTTCGCGCAACGACTGTCGTCGGCGGCGATCGCGGACGTCCTTGGACGGCATGGCATTCGGGGACCGTACATCCTGTCGCTGAACGACATTCACCCGCGCAAGAACCTGGAGGGGCTGGTCGAGGCCTTCGGCCGCTTCAAGGCGCGCACCGGACTGCCGCACCAGCTCGTCATCGCCGGCCGCACCCTGTGGCCCTATCCGGAATTCCACCGTCGGGTTGCCGGCAGCCCGTTCGCGGAAGAGATCAAGGTGCTGGGCTACGCGCCCTCCGAGGACGTGCTTGCGCTCTATCAAGGCGCGGCCGTCTTCGTCTATCCTTCGTTCTACGAAGGATGGGGGCTGCAGGTGCATGAAGCGATGATCGCCGGCGTACCCACGGCCGTCGCCAACAACACGACCATGCCCGAGATCGCCGGCGATGCCGCCGACGCGTTCGATCCCTACGATGTCGACGACATGAGCAGGAGCATGGAGCGCATCCTCACCGACCGGTCCTTGCGCGACCGGCTCGTCGAGCGGGGGCTGCAGCGGGTCAAGCTCTATTCCTGGCGCGATGCGGCCCGCGCGACGCTGGCGGTCTGCGCCGAGCTGCGCGACGGTTGAGGCGGGCCATGTCGAGAAGACTCTGGCGGCAAGCGGGACTCGCGGCGGTGCTGCTCCTCTCGAGCCTGGCTGCCCGCGACGGATGGAGCCAGGGGCAAGCGGGTGGGCGGGAGCCGCAATATCTCCTGTTCCAGCTGTTCACCGCGGGCCCGGGCTTTTCGACCGAGTCGGGCCGGCGGGCGATCTCTCAGCTTCCCGATCCCATGTTCCTCGATCGCGAGGCCAAGGCGATCCTCGACACGATCGGCCTGCGCGGCGAGCCGCTGCATCGGCTCGGCGTCACCGTCGGGCCGCTCGCTCTCGACCATACCGATGCCCAGCTCCGCACCCTCATCGAACGGACCTTCGCGATCGCGGCGAAGTACCGGATCGCGGTCGCTCTGCACATCGACGATTCCAAGTTCTGGATGAACCGCCGCGACCTGTGGAACGACCCGGCGAACGTCGAGGCGCTCGACTGGAAGGGAACGCCGAATACCGGCCAATATCTGAACTGGGGCGAGCCGTGGAAGCTGGCGCCTCAGGCCTGCTTCAACAGCCAGAAGGTCGTTGCCGAGGCGCGGCGAATCGCCGGGCAGGTCATCGGTCCGGCGATCGCCGAACAGGTCGCGAAGTTGCGCCAGACCGGCGACGAAGGGCTGTTCGCCGGCGTCATCGTCGGCTGGGAGACGGCGATCGGGCAGGACTACGCGACGCGCCGGGATCTCGGCTACTGCGCGCTCAGGAACCTGGGCTTCAGCGAGAAGTCGCCGCCGGCCGATCCCGACCGGGAGCTGGAGAAGGTCGTCCAGGGCTGGATCGGGGTCTGGTCGAAATCGCTGGTCGACGCGGGCCTATCGAGCAACAGGATCTATTCCCACATCACGTTCAACTCGCGGAAACGGTTCGACGAGACGCGCAACCGCGATGGTCGCTCCTATTCCAAGAGCGTCCTGCACACGCCACCCGACGTGGCGTTCGGCACAACGCATCGGCCCGGTTTCAGCACCTACCCCGATGCCGACATCCTCGAGGAAATCTACGCCGCTCTTGCCCGTCACGGAAATCCGCCCTGGGGCTCGGCCGAAGGCACCAACGTCGATATCCAGGGGCCGCCGCAGATACCGGACGAGGGAATGGAGGACTATCTCGCCCGCATGTTCAATCACGGCGCGGCGATGACCAACGTGTTCGGCTGGGGCATCGGCGCCAAGGGCAACCCCTTCCGTCAGGCGACCGAGCGGCCCGAAGCGCTCGCCGCCTATCGCAAGTTCCTGCGCGGCGAGCGGCTCGCGGAGAGGCCGCTCGAGCAGTCCTATCGCAGCGGCCGGTCGCTGATCCAGAAGCTCATGAGAGCGTTGCCCGCGAAGATCGAGAGCTATCTGCGCGCCGGCGGCGATCCCCAGGTGATCCAGCCGAAGGTCAAGCGGCTGGAGGAGAACATGAAGGAGGGGCGGCTCGACGCCGTGAAGCAGGAGCTCGATCAGATCGAAGCGACGATCGGAGCGAAGCTCGGCGAGAAGCCGCCGGCCGGGCGGGCCGAAGGCTTCGATGTCGGCGCGCTGCAGCAGAAGATGCGGGCCCTGCCGGCGAGGATCGACGGCTTCCAGCGCCGCGGGGGCAACATGGCCCTGGTCAAGCCGCGGGTCGAAAGCATCCAGAAGCGCATCGGCGCCGGCGAGCTCGAGAAGGCGTTCGCGGAGGTCCAGGCGCTCGAGCCCATCCTCGACGGGCCCTGAGACCGGTGACTACCAGAAGGTCGTCCGCTGGGCACGCGCCCCTCCGGTGGCGCGCGATGCGTCGCTTCTCGCAAGCCGGTCGAGATGCTATCGTCGGCCATGATCGGCGAAAATCGGAAAAGGCGGATCGGATTCCCAGCACGATTTTAATGAAACTGACCTCTCTCATTTGGTGTGGCGCATTGGTCGGCCTGGCCGGTTGCGCGGGTCTCCCCTCCGGCGGTCCGACGACTTCCGACATCAACAAGGAAGCGGTGACCAGCGGCGCCCATCGCTTCAACATCGTCGAAGTCGACAATCGCGTCGTGGACGTGGTGATGGCACGGCCTCGGGACGATCTTTCCGCGGCCTTCTCGGGGGCCGGCAAGCCGCCAAGTCCGACCATCGGAGTGGGGGATTCGATCTCGGTGTCGATCTTCCAGTCCGGCGGCGTGGGCGCGGGCGTGCTGTCGGGCACGATGAACAGCGCGGGAACCGCCACGCAGTCCATCGTCGTGCCGGACCAGGTGGTTGCCGCGGACGGCGCGATCAGCGTGCCCTATGCCGGACGTCCGCGTGTCGCCGGCCGGACGCCGTTGCAGGTGCAGCAGGCGATCGAGCAGCTTCTCGCCGAGACGGCCCAGAAGCCGCAGGTCATCGTCACCGTCACGAAGAGCGTGTCCGACAAGGTCACGGTGGGCGGGGATATCGTGAACGGCGCGCGCATCCCCCTTTCGTTCCGGGGCGAGCGCATCCTCGACGTCATCGCCGCGGCGGGCGGGGTGAAGACGCCCCTGTACGAGACCTTCGTCCGCCTGTCGCGCGGGGGCACGACGGTGTCGGTCTCGATGGAGCGTCTGGTCGCCGACCCGAAGGAAAACATCTATGTCTGGCCGGACGACGTCATCACGCTGGTCCGCATTCCGCAAACCTTCGTCGTGTTCGGTGCGACGGCGAACAATGCGCAGCTCTCGTTCAACGCCGCCGACGTCACCCTGGCACAGGCGATCGCGAAAGCCGGAGGGCTGCAGGACGTCCGTGCCGACCCCGCCGGCGTGTTCCTGTTCCGGTTCGAGCCTCAGCCGGTCGCCGCGGCCTTGGGCGTCCCGCCTTCGCCGACGGCCGACGGCCGCTCGCCGGTGCTCTACCACGTCAATCTGCAGGCCGCCGATGGCTACTTCCTGGCCGGACGCTTCCCGGTGCAGAACAACGACATCGTCTACGTCGCCAACGCCGCGTCGAACCAGCTCCAGAAGTTCCTGACCCTTCTGGGAACGGTCACGCAGCCGGTGTTCAGCGGCGTCGTGGTCGTGAAGACCATCCAGTGACGATCGGGCCGAAAGCGACTTGAGCCGGGCCTCGACTGCCGGCAGGCCGTGGCACCAGCTTGCCTTCGTGATCGGCGAGGCCATCCTGTCCCTGATCTCGGGCGGGGTCATCTTCATCGTCATCTCGCGGATATCCGGGCCGGACCTGCTCGGCACCTATGCGCTGGCCCTCGCCTGGCTGCTCGCGTTCCAGGGGTTGAGCGGGTTCGGTATCCCAGCCTTCGTCATGCGCGAGGTCGGCGCGTACGGCCGCGCCGCCGCCGGGCAGGTCGTGCATGCGATGGTGCTCGGCCTGTTTACCGGGCTGCTGGGGCTGGCGCTCATGGTCGGCGCGAGTCGTGTCGTGGGCTATCCGGCCGACGTCGCCGACATCATCGCCGTCGCCAGCCTGGCGTTGATCCCGTCGAGCTTCGTCACGTCGTGCCGGTCCGTCTTCCTGGCCCTGCGCACGATGCACTTCACGCTCATCGCCGTGCTGGTCGAGGTTTCCATCACCCTGTCCGCCAGCCTGTACCTCGTCCTCTCCGGAGGCGGCGCGATGGGCCTCATGGTCACGCTCGTCGTGGCCAAGACGGCGTCGGCGGCAATCAGCCTCACCCTGCTGCGTTCCCGAATCCGCCTGGACCGGCCGGCGATCAGCCGGCGCGACCTCGTCGCGACGGCGCGCACGATCTTCACGTTCGGCATCGGCAGCATGCTCGGGATGCTGACGATGCGGATCAACACCATCATGGTGTCGATCTGGGCCGATCTCGCGGCGGTCGGCCATTTCGCGGCGGCGACCAAGATCATGGAGATCGGCCTGATCGTGCCGACCCTGTTCCTCCAGCTCCTGATGACCCGCATCGCCTACAGCTTCAATACGCTGGGGACACGCGACCCCAACCAGTTTGCCGCGTGGTACCAGGTCCTGTTCGCGCTCGTGCTCCCGACCTGCGTCGGAGGCTGGGTCTTCGCCGGGTTCATCCTCGAGACGCTGTTCGGGCCGGCGTTCGGCGATTCGGTCTGGATCCTCAGGATCCTCATGATCTACCTGGCGATCGAGGCGGCCGACGCCGCCATGAGCGTGACGCTGCAGGCCGCACACAGGCAACGCGAGGACGCCACCCGCCTGGCAGCCAATCCCCTGGTCAACATCGCCCTCAATGCAGCGCTTCTGCCGACCGTCGGAACGGTCGGTGCGGCCCTGGGGCGGGTCGGCGGCGTCGCGGCATCGGCGACGCTGCGCTCCCGCTTCATCGCCCGGACGTTCTCGCGGGTGCACTGGTTCCGTTTCGCCTTCAAGCCGGCGCTGATCAGCGTCGCGGCGGGCGCGGCATGCGGCCTGCTGCAGGGCATGGCCCATCCCGCCGTGCTGATGATCGGATATTGCGTGGCGACCGTGACCTTCCTGGTCGCCTGGTCGACGATCACGCCTGCCGCGGTGAGGGACATCATGAGGGCGCCGTCGGCGTCCGACTGAATTCGGCCATTCTTCCGGCCGATGCTTTGGGGTGGCAATTGGCCATCGGGTTGCCGATACTGCGAGGCTCCGCGGGAGGAGAAGCGGCGATGGAATTCTACCGCATCTGGCGGATCCTGATGGCCAGGAAAGCGCTGTTGATCGGGCTGCCGCTGATCGCTGCCCTCGTCGGCCTTGGCCTGACCTACGTCCTTCCCGAGCAATACGAATCCACGGCGCTCGTGCTGGTCCGGCCCGGGGAGGCCTTCAAGTTCAACAACAATGCGCCGGATCGGAAGGAAATCCTCGATTTCCCCCTCAGCCAGGCCGCGCCCATCGATGCGCCGAGCAAAACCTACATCGAGGTCATCAAGAGCCGGGCGGTCGCGGAGAAGATCGTCGAGGCCCTGCGGCTGGACGTCAAGAAGCCGAAGGATACGGAAGGCTTCTTCGGGAAATTGAAGGAAGACGTCAAGGAGTGGGCCAGGAACACGATCAGCACGATCCAGAACTACGCAAAGTACGGTCGCGACATCCAGGTCTCGGCGTTCGACCAGGCGGTCGAGAACCTCGAGACGAAGCTGATCGTCGCAGTCCGCAAGGACACCTACGCTTTCGACATCACCGCCCGCGCCAGCGATCCGAAGGAGGCAGCGGCGATCGCCAACATGGCCGCCGAGATCTTCCTCGAGCATAGCGCCGAGGCCTATCGCAGCGAATCGGCGCGCTCGCGCACGTTCATCGAAGCGCAGCTCGCGGACAGCCGCAAGGAGCTCGAGAAGGCCAGGGCGGACCTGCTCGCCTACAAGTCCTCGGGTTCCACGTTCGAGCTCACCTCGGAATACAACGAGAAGCTCAAGGCCGTGTCCGATCTCGAGAGCACTCTCGCCAAGATCGACGGCAAGCTGGCCGGTCTGAAACATACTTTCAGCAAGGACAGCCCGACGGTGATCGGTCAGGAGGCGGAGCGCGCCGAGCTGATGGAGCAGATCAGGCGCGGGCGGGCCCAGCTCGCCGACTTCCCGGAGAAGGAGAAGCGGCTCAATGCGCTGGTTCTGAACGAGAAGCTCGCCAAGGAGAGCTACGAATTCTTCCTGAAGCGCTACGAGGAGGCGCGGGTCAAGGAGTCCTCGGTCGCCAGCGAGATCCGTGTCGTCTCCCGGGCCGAACCCGGCCTCTATCCGGTAAAGCCGGTGAAGTACATCTACGCCGGGCTGAGCTTCCTGGTTGCCCTGGTCCTGGCGATCGGCTGGGCCCTGTTCACCGAGCCCCTCGATCCCCGGGTGCGGACGATCCACGACCTCGAGGACGAGTTCGACGTGCCGGTGCTGGGCTCCGTTCCCAAGCTCAAGCAGCTGACGAGGGCGGGGGGATGAGATCGGGGGCGGCCGTCGAACCGCCGTTTGATCTTTCGCATGCGCACAGGTAGGCTGAAGTCATCCTGTCGAGTCCGTCGAGCCTGCGGCTTTCAGGGTCCAACCCGCTTTTATCGGTCGAATGAAGAACTCGATGTCGGAAACTAAAGCCGCAGGAGACGGTGTCGGCGCGTCCCCGATCGTGGTGTCGATCATCATCGCCACCTACAACGCGGCCGGGCTTCTTGCCGATTGCCTGCGGTCGATCTACGAGAATCCGCCGAGCGAGCCGTACGAGATCATCGTCGTCGACGATGCCTCGCGCGATCGTACCAGCGAGATGGTGCGCGAGGAATTCCCCGACGTGGTGCTCTTCACGAACAAGGTGAACAGCCACTACGCGACATCGAACAACCTGGCCTTCAGGCACGCCCGGGGGGAATTCTTCTTCCTCCTCAACAACGACACGATCGTGTTGCCGAACGCGATCGATCGCATGGTGGCTTTCCTGCGTCAGCATCCGGAAGCCGGATCGGTCGGCAGCAAGCTGCTCAACGAGGACGGATCGATCCAGTGGTCGGTCAAGACGTTGCCCAACGTGGGTTCCGCGCTTTTCGGCGCCCGTTCCTTCCTCACGCGGATATTCCCGAACAACCGCTTCTCGCGCGAGCATCTGCAGCATTTGAGCCACGATCTGACCAAGCCGTTCGTTGCGGGCTACGTGTCGAGCGCCTCGGTCATGATGCCGCGCGACGTCGTCATGAAGGCGGGCGATCTCGATCGCCGTCTCTCGTATCACGTCGATGCCGATTACTGTAAGCGGATCGCCGACCTGGGATACTGCAATTACTATCTTCCTGACGCCGTCGTCATTCATTTGAATCACAGAGGCGGCACGATGGTGCATTGGCGGCGCCGGTTTCGGTCGGTCGTCGAATTCCACCGCGGCAGCTACATCTACTACGACAAGCACATGCGGCAGACCGCATCCCTGCCGATGCGGGCGATCGTGGTCGGCGGCCTCTCGGCGCGCTTCGTCGTCTCTCTCGCGATGCAGGCCGCGCTGGAGGTCTGTGGCCTCGCAACCGCCGCCGGTCGGCAGCTCACTCGCCCGAACCCGAGGAAGCCGGCGGTCTGACCGGCGCATCGGAGGTGCTGTCGTCGCCCGCGCCGGCCCGCCGCTTTCCGACCTCGATGGAGGGAAACCGCACCGACAGCACGATGGTGTGGCCAGTCGCTTCCCACGAATGCACCACGTCGGGCCCGAATATCACGTAGTCGCCCTGTTTCCCGAGCACCACGCTCTGCGGCGTGGCGCCGACATGCAGCTCGACCTTGAGGGTTCCCTGAATCAGGATCGATACGGTCGTGGCGTTGCCGTTGGCCCATGGCTGCGACCGCTTGTGCCCGTCGGGATGTATTCCCCATTTCAGCTCGACACCGTCCTGGTGGCGCAAGCCCTCTGCTGCCGGGACGAATTGCCCGAGGAACCAGCCGCTGTCGCGAACCTGATCGGCCGCCGCATTGCCGACATAAAATGCTGTTCTGCTATCCATGTAGTCGCCTTTGCCCAAATCCCGTAAGCTTACCGTAAGTTCGCCGCGGAACATTCGTGTGATGCAGTTGAAATGTCGCCTAAGTCTTTAATCGATATCGTCAATTCAATCTCTTTCGAAAATGTTACCGGCGTTCTCACCTTCGGCTTGATATCGATGGGATTTAAAGTATGGTCGAAGGGACTATTTGGAAGATATTTTTAGGAGTGCGGCTATGTCTATTGAGGAACTGACCGCCAGGCCAGCCCAGGCAAATGATATCAATGCAGCGCTTGAACACAGTCTCACGAATGAGTGGGACGCCAAGATTGTCACTTATCCGAACGACAAGTATCCGTTCAATGAATGGATCCTGGGCCGTATTCGCGGGATGGGTTACAAGCTCGACGACCTGAGCTACCTGCACGAGAGCGTTCCTCTGGACGAGGTGTACAAGGTCACCAAGCAGCTCTGCGCCGATACCAACCTGCCCGAGTTCCGCCGGATGCTGAACAATTTCGTGCGCGACGTCGTCGTGCCGAAGGGCAAGCTGCGCCTGCCGGTGGCGGTGCAGCGGTTCATGAACGTGCGCATCATGCTTCCGACCACGCCGGAGCTGTTCTTCCCCTATCACACCGGCCTGCTCTACGGTCACGGCATCGCATCGCGCAGCATCTGGATGCCCTTCGTCGACGTTACCGCTGACGAGGACCTCACTCGCTCGATGCAGATCATCCCGATCAAGAAGTCGCGCGAGCTTGCCAAGCAGGCGATCGACGAGCGGCTGAACATGGCGCAGATGACGAAGCTGTTTGCCCAGCACAGCCACCAGATCAAGGCTGGTCCGGGCAGCTGCTGCTTCTTCAGCCAGGAGCACATCCACGGTTCGGGACGCCCCAACACGACGGGCAAGACCCGCGTCAGCATGGACTTCCGCATCGCCGAGGGAATTTACGGCGATCTGCTCGGGCGCAAGATCCCGGCCGGTTACTTCCACATCATTCCCAATACCGAGGAGGAAGAGGAGCGGCTCTCCAAGCGCGCTCCGCGTTCGGAGGCTTACAACAACGGCAAGCCGAACATCTTCTACGTCGCCAACAACACGGCCGCGACGTACTCGGTGCCGGTCCATCTTCAGCGCTACATGCTGAACGACTACATGACCAAGAAGGGTCTGACCTGGAACTACGAGCTGTTCGACCTCGAGGACATGCTCCACTGCCCGACCCTCATGCACCTCATCGAGGAGCGCAACGCCAACACGGTGATGTACAGCATCTTCGCCCTTCCCGAGGAGGAGGCCGAGCGCAACCGCCTGCTCGAGATCGCGGTCAAGAGGGGCAACATCATCCACTTCGTCAACGAAGACCTCCAGCTGACGAACGCCGACGATCTGGAGACGATCAAGAACTACCTGTCGTTCTCCAAGTACGGCCATTCGCGCCTGCCGATCGGCCTGCCGATCTCGGGCCAGACCAAGGCCTACTTCGACAAGTGGGGAGCCTCCCTGGCGCAGAACAGCTGAGGCTGCTGCGAGCGCAGCAGTAACCGCTTCATCGGGCAGGGGCGTCGGGTCGCATTTTCGACCCGACGGCGACAGGAAGACGAGCTTCGGCTTTTCTTCCTGCCTGTCGTTGCGTGAGGCATACGGAATCAACAGCGGCGAAGTGCTGGAGAACGATTGCTCGTGTGCGCTCATCGTGACTGTCGGCGCCGGAAGCTCCTCCCGTGAACGCGGGAGCGACTGAAGAACAGGCGGCGAGCCGGATTTCGAGACGCGACTTACTACAGCAACATCACGGACGGGTGCACGCAGTGCCCGTCCGCGATGTCGTCGGTTCATCCGGATGGCTGGCGGAGACGTCGTATCGCATCGTCGAAGTCACGGCGGCCGCGATCGGGCTCATTGTAAGCCTGCCGATCCTGCTGGTTGCAGCGGTGCTTGTGCGCATCGACTCGCCGGGGCCGATCCTGTTCCTGCACCGGCGCCCCGCGCGCTCGGTGGTTCGCGACGGGCGCAGCCTCATCGGGCGAACGGATCTCGTCCCGCCGCCCGGCGGCTTCGAGCCGAATACCCTCTACCTGGTGCCCAGCTATTTCACCCTGATCAAATTTCGGACGATGTACGCGGATTCGCGGACACGCTTTCCCGATCTTTACCGCTACTCGTTCACCGCAACGAATTTCCACCAGCAGTTCCCCACCCCCAATCCCGATCCCCGGATCACGCGGGTGGGAAGCGTCCTGCGCAAGATGTCGATCGACGAGCTGCCGAACCTGTGGTCGGTCGTGGTCGGGGATATCCGGCTGGTTGGTCCGCGCCCGGAAGCGCCGGAAGTGCTGCAGTTCTATACGCCGCAGGAGATGTACAAGTTCGCCTGCAAGCCCGGCATCACCGGCCTGGCGCAGATCAATGGGCGCGGTCTGCTGACCTGGGGCGAGACGCTGGCCTGGGACCTGAAGTACATCGGCCAGCGAAGCGTCGCCCTGGACCTGAAGATCATCCTGCTGACGTTGTGGCGGGTGGTCACGCGGTTCGGCGCGTTCTAGGGGCTCCGGAGCGACCGTCACACCGGGGCGAGGCAGGCGAAATCCTCGAGCTTCTGGCGATCGAGGATCACCACCGTATCGAGCCCGACCAGCGCGATCAGCCCCTTCGCCTTCAGCTTCGTGAACGATCGGCTCACGGTTTCGATCTTCATGCCGAGATACTCGGCGATCTGCTGGCGCGACAGCCGGAGGTTGAGTGGCGGCCGGGCGCCGAGCCTCGTGGCGTAGATGTTGCCGAGCTGGAGAAGGAAATAGGCGACCCGTTCCGTCGTATTGAGCTGGCCGATGGCGGCCATGTTCTCCGCGGCGCGCTTGAGCTTGTTGGTCATGTCCTGGCCGAGCGCCGCGGCGAGGTCGAGATGCTGGGCGGCGTAGGCATTGAACTTCTGTCGATCGAAGGCGCAGGCCTCGACGTCGGTGACGGCATCGCCGCCGAAATTGTACGTGCCTGCGTTCTCGAGATAGCCGCAAAGATCGCCGATCGTGTGCAGGGCGACGATCTGGCGCCGCCCGTCCTCCAGCGTGCGGTGAACGGCAACGATGCCCTTCGTCACCTTGTAGAACATGCCGATCGGGTCGCCCGCGCGGAACATGACGTCGCCCTTCTTCCAGCGCCGCACCCCGCCCATCGTCAGGAACCGGGCCAGCCTGCCGTCGTCGAGCGGCGCGCAGATGCCGATCGTCCGTCCGGGGCACAGCGAGCACGGCAGCTTGACGGCTGGCGGCAGGGAAGTGGTCTGCAGGGCTGTCGCCGTCGGGCGATGAGGATAGATGTTCACGGGCTGCTCCGGCGTGTTCGGAGAGGAAGGGGGCTGCCTGGTGCTAGTAGAGATCGGGGACCGTCCGTCGCTCCGCGATCGACCGGTAGTCGTCGTATGCACGGGCCTCGAGCCGGGCCGGGAGCTTCAGGGCGGCGCGATGCACGGGCTCGTAGGGGAACTGCGAGACGATGTGCGAGATCGCGTTGAGCGTCCCGCTCCGCACGTCGTCCATATGCACGATGTGCCAGGGTGCGTGGCGGGTATCGGTGTGCTCGAACACCAGATCCCGGGCGCGCGAATGATCGTACCACCGGCGATGCAGCTCGAGGCCGCGCGGCGTGACCTGCCAGCGTCGCAGGGGATCGGCCAGACACTCCGTCATGCGTCGCTCCTCCTCCTCTGGTCCGACTTCGATCCAGAGCTTCACGAGCCTCACGCCGGCGTCGACCAGCAGCTGCTCGGCCAGGGGGCAGGCCTTGAGGAATTGCAGGTGCTGCTCGTGGGTACACAAGCCCAAGACGAAATCGACGGTTGCCGAACGGTACCAGCTTTCTCCCAGCATAGCGATCTCCCCCGCGGCCGGGAAGTATCGGGCGAAGGGCTGCATGTGGTTCTCCGTCTCGGCCGCGTTGTCCTCGGCAGAACCGCTGGTCACGCGGAAGATGCGCGGGTCGGTGCACTGGGCGAGGGTGCGGAGGAGGTGGTCTTTGTCGCCCGAGAACCGCCCCTCCAGCACGATCACGCCGCGCTGCCGGGAGAGCACGACCCACTCCTGCAGCCGGCAAAGCTCGAGCTGCAGCCGGTGCAACTCGGCGTCGAATGGCTTCCTCTTCGGCGGGCTGGACATCGTCGGCGGCTCTGTCGATGGCGGGACGCTCAGGGTAGCGTCCAGACGGGCTGCCCTCCCTTGACTTTGGTCAAGCCATCGGAGCAGAGGATGCCGGATGGGAGCTGGGCCGCGGATCACGAGGCGGGCTGTTCTGGCCGGCGCGGCGCTGCCCGCCGGCGCGCTCGCGCAGGGTTGGCCGGAGAAGCCCATCCGGCTCGTCCTCGCCGGGCCTCCGGGCGGCATCATCGATGTCGGCGCGCGGGCTGTCCTGGAAGCACTCTCCGCGGAGTTGCATCAGACGGTGGTGCTCGACCATCGCCCTGGCGCGGGCGGCATGATCGCCGCCCAGATTGCCTCGGGTGCCCCGCCCGACGGTTACACGCTCCTGCTGACGGTCTCGGAGATCTCGGCGATCCAGTTCCTCACGTCCGTGAAGTTCGACCTGCAGCGCGATCTCGTGCCGATCGCCACGATCGGGGAAGGCGCTGCGCTGGTCTGCGTTCCCGGCGGCATGGCGGTCGGCTCGTTGCACGAGTTGATCGCCTACGCGAGGAGCAATCGGGGAGCCGTGCGATACCTCAATCCCGGCAACGGCACGCGCCAGCATCTCATCCCCGAACAGCTCAACCGGGCGTTCGGCACGGGCATGATCGCTGTCCCCTACCGCGGCCTTCCTCCCGGCATCGTCGACCTGCTCGAAGGACGGATCGAGCTGGGCGTCGTCAGCACCGCGCTGGTCCTGTCCCATGTCGATGGCGGCGCGCTGCGCGCCATCGCCACCCTCGGCGAACGCCGGCTGAGCCGGTTGCCCGGGGTGCCGACGATCGGCGAGCAGGGTCTCGGCGAGATGAACGTTCGGTCGATCCTGACTCTGTTCGGCCCGCCCCGCCTCGCCCCTCCGATCGTCCAACGGCTCAACCTCGCCGTCGGCCGCGCGATCGCGAGCCCGGCCGCGCAGGCCTATCTCGCCGCCGCCGACATCCTGACCGAGACTTCCGATCCGGAAGACCTGCGCCGTCGGCTTGCCGAAGACCAGACGCGGTTCGCAGCCCTGCTCGAGTCGCTCGAGCTCAAGCCGGGATGACGGCGCCATGTTGACAAAAATCAAGGACGCGTTCGAGGCGCCGGTTCTACAGACCGTCGCAACGAGGGAGGGCGAGCCGGTTCGCGGCGAAGCCCGTGGCGAGCGACGGACGACGATTGGCTGAAGCTCATGGGCTGGTTGACACGGTACTCGCTGCGCTCCTCGATTCGATCGACTCTCTGGGTCGTTCCGGTGATCGCCTATCTGACGTCGTTCGTCGCCATCCGGATCGTCAGTCACCTGGACGACTGGCTGCAATGGTCGTGGGCTTGGAAGGTCGAGCTGCCGACCGTCCAGATGGCGCTCGAGGGCTTCGTCGGATCGACGATCTCCTTCATCGTCTTCGCGTTCAGCTCGCTCCTCGTCGCCATCCAGATCGCGAGCGCCCAGCTCACGCCGCGCATCATCGCGACCACGCTCCTGCGCGACAACACGCTGCGATGGATCGTGGCGTTGTTCGTCTTCACCCTGAGCTTCTCGCTGGGGGCGCTCGCGCGGACCCAGGAGAAGGTCCAGTACCTGCTCCTGACCGGATCGGTGCTGCTCAGCGGCGCCTCGACGGTCGCCTTCATCTACCTGATCGACTACGCGGCGCGGCTGTTGCGGCCGGTCAGCATCGTATGGCGCCTGGGCGAGGAGGGGCTGAAGGTCATCGAGCAGGTCTATCCTTCGAAGATCAGCGGCGACCATGTCCCGTCGGCGCGGCGAGAGCCGTCGGGGATCCCCGGCCGCACGATCGTCCATGAGGGCGTTTCGGCGATCATCCTGGCAGTCGACCTCGACGCGTTGCGGCTGGAGGCGGCGCGCACCGACGGCATGATCGAGTTCGGCCACCAGGTGGGAAATTTCGTTGCCGTCGGGGAACCGCTCTTCCATCTGCACGGGGGCGCGATCGCGGTCGACGACGCGCGCTTGCGCCGCGCGGTCGCCTTCGGGCCGGAGAGGACGATCGAGCAGGACGCCACCTTCTCCTTCCGCATCATCGTCGACATCGCGCTCAAGGCGTTGAGCAAGGCGATCAACGATCCGACGACGGCCGTTCTCGCGATCGACCAGCTTCATCGCCTGCTGCGCGCCGTCGGCCGGCGGCATTTGCACGATGACGTCATTGCCGATTCGACGGGCATCGAGCGGGTCTACTTCGCCACGCCGGACTGGCGCGATTTCGTCGAGCTCTCGTGCCGTGAGATCAGGCTGTACGGCGCCGAAAACTACCAGGTCGCGCGGCGCCTGCGCGCCATGCTGGAAAATCTCGACCAGGTCCTCCCGGAAGCCCGTCGACCGGCGCTCCAGGAGGAGCTGGCGCTCCTCGACCTGACCCTGGAGCGCCTGGATATGCTGCCGCGCGATCTCGAGCTGGCGCGATTGCCCGACCTGCAGGGATTGGGCGCGCCGTTGCGGGCGAGGTCGAGATTCGTCGAACCGCCGCCGGACCGTCGCGCGCAGTAGACGTCACGCCCGCGCCCGCAACGATGGATCTCACGCGATGGGGAGACGTTCGCCGCGCTCGTAGATGACGTGAGCCCGGCCGACGAGCAGCGGGTCGACCGGCCCGATGCGCTTCTCGTCCTTGTGCGCATAGGGCAGGGCGTGCAGCACGTAGCGCAGGGCGTTCAACCGCGCGCGCTTCTTGCAGTTGGACTTGATGACCGTCCACGGCGCATCGACCGTGTCGGTATAGTGGAACATCGCCTCCTTCGCCTTGGTGTAGTCCTTCCATTTGTCGAGCGAGGCGAGGTCGATCGGCGACAGCTTCCATTGCTTGAGCGGATGGGACTTGCGCTCGGTGAAGCGGCGATGCTGCTCGTCGCGGCTGACCGAGAACCAGAACTTGATGAGGCGGATGCCGCTGCGTGTCAGGTTGCGCTCGAACTCGGGCGTCTGGCGCATGAATTCCCGGTATTCGTCGTCGTTGCAGAAGCCCATGACATGCTCGACGCCGGCGCGATTGTACCAGGAGCGATCGAACAGCACGATCTCGCCGGCCGTCGGCAGGGTCTGCACGTAGCGCTGGAAATACCACTGCCCGCGCTCGATCTCGCTCGGCTTCTCCAGGGCCACCACGCGCGCGCCGCGAGGATTGAGATTCTCCATGAAGCGCTTGATCGTGCCGCCCTTGCCCGCCGCGTCGCGTCCCTCGAACAGGATCACGACCTTCTGCTGCGTCGCCTTTACCCAGGCCTGAAGCTTCAGCAGCTCGACCTGCAGGGCGTACTTCTGGCGCTCGTAGGTCTTGCGCTGCATGAGATTGCGGTAGGGATAACCTCCGTCGCGCCAACCGTCCGCGAGCTCGTCGTCGGATGCCGCCGAGTCGTCGGACGCCGCGCCGTTGCCGGTCAAAGCCTTGCGCACGGCCTTGGCGTCGTCGGGGGAGAGGCCTTCGAGGACGGCGCGCAACACCCCTGCCAGCTCCTGCGCACGGCCGGGCAGCATACCGCCGATGATGTCGCGGATCGCCTGCTCATTCACGATCTGGGCGGCTTCCACGGCCTCTCCGGCATAGGCGCGGTCGAGTGCCGTCGCGGCGAGACGCGGTGATCCGGCCTCGGTCGAGCCCGGCCGGGTTGGAGCGACAGCAGTCTGGTCCGTCACGGAAGTCTCCTTGGAGGCGCGGCATGCCAGGTGAGGATGGCCGTCGAGCGTATCATGAAGAATCCCTTCCGTGCATTCGCGCTAGTGGCTGGCAACATGCATGTGGCTCTGTACGCCGGTGACTCCCGGCACGTCGCTGGCCACCCGGAGATAGGTCCTGAGCATGCCCTCGCTCGCGGCAAGCCCCCACAGATGGACCGTCCCCTGCGATGCGACGACGTCGGAGCGGGTGGCTTGCGACCAGCCGTGACGGCCCAGGGCGGCGATGACGGCATTGCGCAGCTGGCGATCCTCCTGTCGCGAGCCCGGTCGTTCCTGGAGGAATGCGTCGCGACCGATCGACAGCAGAGCGCGCAAAAGGTCGATGCGGCTGACGATGCCCACGACCGTGCCATCCCGCACGATGGGAATGCGCTTTATGCCCCGGCCGAGCATGAGGTCGGAAAGTTCCTGCAGCGTGCTGTCTTCCGACGCCGTGACGACATTCGGCGACATCACGCCCGTGACGCCGCGGGCATGAGCCGTCGCCATCGCCTTCTCCGCATAGGCCGCGTCGACATGCTCGAGCGGGGCGACCGCGCCGGTGCTTCGGATCAGGTCGGCCTCGCTCACGATGCCGATCATGACGCCGTCGCCGTCGAGGACGGGCATGGCACTCACACGCATGTTCACCAGCAATCGCGCGGCTTCGAGGACCGTGGCGTCGGCGGCGATCGACAGCACCTCGGTCGACATCACATCCCTGGCGCGCATGGATTCCTCCCCTGGCCGTTGCTTGCAGCCCTGTCGAATGCATTGCGTTGAGATAAATCAATGCCGGCGGAACGCATCCTCGGGAGCGTTCTCGGCGGCGTCATGTCTTGCCGATCTCGCGCAGCCGGGCGCGATCCAGGATGGCGGCCTCGTCGTTTCCGCCAACGTCGATCACGCCCCATTTCTCCAGCTTGCCGAAAGCACGGCTGACGGTTTCGATCGTCAGGCCGAGATAGCCGGCGATCTGGTTGCGGTTCATCATCGGCGACAGGGGCGTCTGGGCCACGTTTCGCTCGCGGAAGAGCGCGTCCATCTCGACGAGGAAATGCGCGACGCGTTCGGCCGACTTGAGTTGCCCGAGGACCACCGTGGCCTGCCCCGTGAGCTTCAAGGCCCGCGCCAGCGCCTCTCCGATCGCCGCGGCGAGCTCCGGATTGCGCGACGCGAAGGCGTCGACCTGACGACGGTTGAACGCGCAGGCTTCGAGGTCGGTCAAGGCCTGGCCCTCGAAGGAATATTCGCCGTCCTGCTCCAGGTAGCCGACGCAGTCGCCCGGCGCGCGCAGGGCGGTGCAGCGAGGTCGGGCGAGCCGCAGACGTCGCCTCCGGGCTTGAGAGCCGAAGCGGAACTCGAGTGCATATGAGAACAATTGGTGGGAATGCGCTGCCCCGTTCAGGTTGGCCCTGGTTCCTGGGGGTGACCGGCGCCACGGAACTCGGGGCTTAGAGGCGAGTGAAGCTGGCCGGGCCGCTGAAGGTCGTTCCGCGAACGTACGTTCCTTTGAGGGCGTTGCCGTCCAGCATCAGGCTATAGGTCCCGCCGAGCGCTGACTCGATCGTCAGGGAGGCCCCGGAGGCGATCCCCCGATTCGTCTTGGCAGGACCGGGATCGACCTTGTCGGCGAAGGTCGAGACGAACGACTGCAGCGCGAACTCCATCCGGCCTTCGATCTGACCATCGGGCTTGATGCCCGTGATGACGATGCGGGCGGCGCCGATGCCGGCGACCTCGCCCTGCCATTGGCCGATCAGGCCGGAAGCCGGGCTTTGCGCGCGCGCGAGGGCCGGTAGCCCCGCCAGGCCGAGAATGATGTTCCTGCGTCCGATCATCGTTCATCCCCACCGGGTTGGCGTCATGTCGCGGCAAGAGAAGGGGCCTGCTGATCGCTCGCCGCCCGCGCGTCCTCGCGGACCCTGAACCAGGCGACGTATAGTGCCGGCAGGAACAGCACGGTCAGCACGGTCGCGGCAACCAGGCCGCCGACCACGGCGAAGGCCATCGGCCCCCAGAACACTTCCTCCATGATCGGGATCATGCCGAGGATGGCCGCGGCGGCCGTCAGGAGGATGGGACGCAGGCGATGCTGCGTCGCCTCGACCACGGCGTCCCAGGAACGCCGCCCGAGCTTGCGGTAGTCCTCGATCTGCACGATCAGGATCACCGAGTTGCGAATGATCATGCCGGTCAGGGCGATGATGCCGAGCGTCGCGACGAAGCCCATCGGGATGCCGCTCGGCAGCAGGATGGCGACGATGCCGAACAGGCCGAGCGGCGCCACGCTGATCACCAGGAAGAGCCGCTGGAAGCTCTCAAGCTGGACCATCAGCACGGTCAGCATGAGCATCACCATCAGCGGCATCACGGCGATGATCGCGGTGTTGCTCTGGGCGCTCTTCTCCACCGTGCCGCCGTCCTCGATCGACGCGCCGGGGGGCAGCGCGGCGCGCAGCCGGTCGATCTTCTCCTGCATGCGCTGGTAGACCGTCGGCGCCTGGATGCTTCCCACCACATCGGCCTGCACGGTGATGGTCGGCAGGCGGTTGCGGCGCCAGACATATCCGTCATCGAGCGTGTACTCGATGGTCGCGACCTCGCCCAACGGCACCGTCTGACCGCCCGGAATCGGGATACGCAGCGCACGCACCGTATCGAGGCTGACCCGCTCGGTACCTTCGGCGCGGGCCAGCACGTCGACGAGATAGATCGAATCGCGGAGCTGCGTGGCGACGACGCCGTTCAGCACGGAATTGAGCGCATCCTTCAGGGCCTGGCTGCTGAGCCCGACCCGCCGGGCCTTGTCCTGGTCGACGGCGAGGCGCAACGTCTTGTTCTTCTCGGACCAGTCGAAATTGACCGTCTGGACGTCGGGCGACTCGCGCAGCAGGGCGGCGAGCTTCTCGGCGATGTCGCGCGTCTGCTCCGCCGTCTCGCTGCCCACGCGGTATTGCACCGGCCATCCCACCGGCGGCCCGAGCTCCAGCCGCTGAACGCGGCTGACGACGTCGGGAAACTCCGCCGTCAGGGCCTTGTCGAGCCTCGCCATGACGACGTCGCGCTCCGCGAGGCCCTTTGTCACGATGACGAACTGGGCCATGAAGGCGTTGTCGAGCTGGACGTCGAGCGGCAGGTAGAAACGGATTGCGCCGCCGCCGATATAGGCCGACCACCGCACGATGTTCGGATCGTTCTCGAGCAGCTTCTGTGCCCGGTCGACCTCCTCGCGCGTGGCGTAGATCGAAGCGTTCTTGGGCAGCATCATCGTGACCAGCACTTCCGGCCGGTCCGAGGCGGGGAAGAACTGCTTCTGCACGAACTGCGTGGCGTAGAGCGAGCCGGCGAAGATCGCCACCGTGACGACGATCGTCGTGAGCGGCCAGCGCATGCAGCCCAGCAGCGCGGCGTTGAAGCCGCGCATGCCCATGTCGCCGATCCGGCTGGACCAGCCGCCGCCGTGGGCGTGCTTCATCTCGGACGGCAGGCAGGCCACGCCGATGACCGGCGAATAGATCACCGCCACGAACCAGGAGACGACCAGCGCGATGGCCACCACCGCGAACAGCGAGAAGCAGTAGGTGCCCGTGCCGCTCTTGGCGAAGCCGATCGGCACGAAGCCCGCGATGGTGACCAGCGTTCCGGTCAGCATCGGAAAGGCTGTGTGGGTGTAGGCGTAGACGGCCGCCTTGGTCTTCTCGACGCCCTTCTCGATCTGGGAGACCATCATCTCGACCGTGATCATCGCATCGTCGACCAGCAGGCCCAGCGCGATGATCAGCGCGCCGAGGGAGATGCGCTGCAGGCTGATCCCGGCGAACTCCATCGACAGGAAGACGATCGTGAGCACCAGCGGGATGCTGGTCGCCACCACGATCCCGGCACGGAACCCGAGGCTGACGAAGCTGACGGCGAGGACGATGGCGATCGCCTCCCACAATGCCTTGGTGAAGCCGTGGATCGACTCCTCGACCACTTCCGGCTGGTCGGAGACCTGCCGCAACTCGATGCCGATCGGGAACAGCTGGATCAGCTCGTCCGCCACCCGGTGCAGGTTCTCGCCGAATTGCAGGACGTTGCCCCCGGGCCGCATCGAGATGCCGATGCCGACCGCCTGCCGTCCGTCGACCCGAAACATCTTGGCCGGCGGGTCGACATAAGTGCGCTCGACGTCGGCGATGCTCGAGAGCTTCACGAAGCGACCGTTCACGAACAGGTTCATGTCGCGCAGTGCCTGCTCGCCGGCGAGGGCGCCGGAGACCTCGACAAGGATGTTCTCCGCGCGGGTGTTGACCACGCCGGAAGGCGAAAGCGCGTTCTGGGCGGCGATGGCCTGCAGGACCTGGTCGAGCGTGAAGCCGAGCTCGGCGAGCCGCTGCGGGGAGAAATGAAGGTAGATCTTCTCCGGCTGGTCGCCGAAGATCGTTATCTTGCCGACATCGCGGACGCGCTGGAATTTCGCCCGCGCCGTCTCGGCGAAATCGCGGGCTTCGCGCAGCGTGAAGCCGTCGAACGTCAGGCCGTAGATGATGCCGAAGACATCGCCGAACTCGTCGTTGAAGGATGGCCCGTCCACGCCCTGCGGCAGGGTCTGCCGGATATCCGCGACCTTCTTGCGGACCTGGTACCAGATCTCGGGGATCGTCTTCGGATCGGTCGAATCCAGCAGGTTGACGTAGACGACAGAGACCCCGGGCTTGGTATAGCTCTTGATGTAGTCGAGCGACGGCGTCTCCTCGAGCTTCTTCTCGATCCGCTCGGTCACCTGCTGGATGGTCTCGACCGTCGTGGCGCCGGCCCAGCGGGTCTCCACGATCATGGTCATGATCGGGAACTGCGGGTCCTCCTCGCGGCCCAGCGCGAGATAGGAGAGCACGCCCGCCGCGAGCACGACGATCATCGAGTAGACGACCAGCACCTTGTGCCGGATCGCCCATTCCGAAAGGTTCACGCCGGTCATCGCTTGAGATCGGCCGGAAGGCGAACCTTCTGCCCTTCCGCCAGGGAGTTCACGCCCGCGGTCACCACCACGTCGCCATGCTTGAGGCCTTCGGCAATGAGGACGGAGTCGGTGTCGAAGCGGAGGACCTTCACGGGACGCTTGGCGACCGTGGGCTCGCTGCCCTGCACCACCCAGACCGCCGGTGCGTTGCCGGTCTGCAGCACCGCGCCCGCCGGCAGGCGGATGACCTCCTCCGAGCTGACCTCGGGCCGGCCCAGCACGATCGCGCCCAGCCGCATCTGCTCCGGCGCATCCGGCAACGCAACGCGCACGGCGTAGGTGCGCGTGACCGGATCGGCACTGGGTGCGATCTCGCGGATCGCCCCCGTGGTGGAGACCGACGGATCGCCCTTCATCGTGACCTTCACCTTGAGGCCGACATAGGCAAGGCCGATCGAGGCGTCGGCGACGGCGAACACGGCCTCGCGTTGCGAGGGGTCGGCCACCTGGATGACCGGCTGGCCCGCGGCCACGACCTGCCCGGGGTCGGCCATGGTCGCCAGCACGACACCGTCGCCGCCGGCCACGAGCTGCGTGTAGTTGAGCTGGTCGCGGGCGAAGGCGAGCTGCGCCTCGGCGTCGGCCAGCTCGTCGTGGGCCTGTTGCAGGCGCTTCTTCGTCTCCTCGTAGCGTTGCGGTGTTGCGTAGCCGCTGGCGAGGAGCTGCCGGTAGCGTGCCTCGAGCGGAACCGCCTGCTCGACCCCGGCCTGGGCCGCCCGAACCTGCGCCTCGGCGGACAGGACCTTGTTCTTCTGGTCCGCCGGATCGACGCGCGCCAGCACCTCGCCCTTGCGGACCGTGGCGCCGGTGTCGACGAGCCGCTCGACGAGGCGGCCGCCGACCTGGAAGCCCAGGTTGGCCGTGCGCCGGGGTTCGATGTCGCCGACCGTGTCGTTGGCCGCCGACAGCTCGTTGGGCGACACGACGACCGCCCGGACCTGGCGCGCCTGGGCGGGCGGTTTCGAGGGCGACTTTGTGCAGGCGCCCGTCGCCAGCACGGACGCCAGGGCGATCAGCAGGAGGGTAGTGCGGGTTCCAGTCATGCGGGACCGACGTTCGGGTTCGCCGACAAGCTACGTCCGAGACAGGGTGTGGGCGTTGACTTTAGTCAACCATCGCCGCGGCGATGCGGGCGGCAGCCGAGGTCCGTGCCGGTTGCAAAAGGAATCGCGACCGCCTCCTGCAGCGCCGTCCGGGCGCGAAGCGGAGGGCGTTGACATAAGTCATGGACGGTCATCCCGATCCGACCTTCCCTGTGCCCGAGGAGACACGTCCATGGCCGAGAAGCTCGATCGCAAGACGTACGAATCGGAGTTGCGCAAGCTCCAGACCGAGCTCTGCCACCTGCAAGCGTGGATCAAGGCCAAGGGCAAGCGCGCGATCATCATCCTCGAAGGGCGGGACGCGGCCGGCAAGGGCGGCACGATCAAGGCGATTGCCGAGCGCGTCAGCCCGCGCGTCTTCCGGGTGGTCGCCTTGCCGGCGCCCACCGAACGCGACCGCTCGCAGATGTACCTCCAGCGCTACATGGAGCAGTTCCCGGCGGCGGGCGAGATCGTGATCTTCGACCGCAGCTGGTACAACCGTGCCGGCGTCGAATACGTCATGGGGTTCTGCACGCCCGAGCAGCATCAGCGGTTCCTGACGCTGTGTCCGGGGATCGAGAAGCTGATCGTCGAGGACGGCATCTACCTGCTGAAGATCTGGCTGGAGGTCGGCCAGGAGCAGCAGGAGAAGCGTTTCAAGGCGCGCATAGACGACCCGATGCGGCAGTGGAAGCTGAGTCCGATGGACGTGGAATCCTTCGGCCGGTGGTACGAATACTCCAAGGCACGCGATCTCATGTTCGAGCACACCGATACCGAGCATGCGCCTTGGTACCTGGTGAATGCCGACGACAAGCGCCGCGCCCGCCTGAACAGCATCTCCCATATCCTGTCCCGGATTCCCTACGAGCGGCTCGATCACGAGCGGGTGAAGCTGCCGTCGCGCTCGACGAAGAGGAAGTATGACGACAAGGCATCGCTTGCCGGGCGGCGGTTCGTCGACGAGCAATACTGAAACGCATCACGAGGAAGGCGGGAGGGCGTCATGATAACGTTGCCGACGGTGAAGGACCTCAAGGCGAGAATGGCTCAGGCCGAGGGCGAGAAAGCCTCGGCCGCCGCCAAGGCGCAGGCGGCCGCGGAGGCCGAACGGCAGGCCTTCCTCGACAGGATCAGCAAGCCGTCCGGGAAGACCGACGAGGAGGTCCTGGAGAAGGCGGCGAGCATCATCGGCAATGCCGCCAGCAACGGGCTCACCTCGGTCCAGGTTTTCCGCTTTCCCAACCATCTGTGCACCGATGACGGTCGCACGATCGACCAGGGCGAGGAGGGCTGGGAGAAGACGCTGACGGGCATTCCCAAGGAGCTCTACGAATTCTGGGCGCGCCAGCTGTCGCCGCGCGGCTATCGCATCAGGTACGAGGTGATCGACCGCCCCAAGGGTATGCGCGGAGACATCGGGGTCTTCCTCAGCTGGGATTAAGGGGCGTTGCGAGAACAAGCGCCCCCGGCGGCGGCTGCCCGTCCCGATCCAACTCGGGGCGAAGTCGCTGTCCTGCCGTGCGTGCGCTGTTCCGCCAAGTCCTCGAATGTCTGCAAGCCGCTCGACTACGAGCGGCAGAAGGAACTCTTCGGGATCGCGAAAGTCGAGAGCTGGGCCCGCAGGCAGCGGATTTTCCGCGCCGGCGATCCGATCGAGTCGATCTTCAAGGTCACCTCCGGCATGGCCGCCCTGTCGAAGGTCCTTCCCGACGGCCGGCGGCAGGTGCTCGATTTCTTCCTGCCGGGCGATCTCTGCGGCTTCTTCGAGCTGGGCAAGGTCCAAGCCTTCGATTGCGAGGCGATCACGGAGACGACGACCTGCTCGTTCGATCGCGACCGGCTGCAGCTCTTCTCGAAGCGTCATGCCGCCGTGGCGGAGGCGGTTCGGCATGCGACCGCCAACCGTCTCAAGCGGGCGGCATTGCACATGGCCGTGCTCGGCCAGCTCACCTCGACCGAGAGGGGCGCGAGCTTTCTGTGCTGCCTGGCCACCGCCTATGGCGAGCACGATGTCCGGACCAGCCCTCTGGCGTTGCCCATGAATCGCACGGACATCGCCGACTACCTGGGGCTGCGCCTCGAAACCGTCAGCCGCGCCTTCTCGCGGTTGAGGCAGCGGCGGTGCATCGAGCTCGAGAACGATGCCTTCGTGGTTACCGACCAGGCGGCACTGAGAGCGATGTCGAATTCACCCTATCTTGCCTGAGCCGCGTCGCCGTTGACTTGCCGCACGACCTCAAGGGTGTGGCGCGCGATCATGTGCTCCTCGTCTGTCGCGATCACCAGCACGGCGCCCCGAGCGCCCGCCGCTCCGACGTTCTGCTCGCCCGCGGTATTGCGCGCCGGGTCGATCTCCAGCCCGAGCCAGCGGCACTGGGCCACGACTTCCGCGCGCGTCCGCGCGTCGTTCTCGCCGATCCCGCCGGTGAAGACCAAGCCGTCGAGGCCGCCGAGGCCGGCGGCCAGCGATCCGATCTCGCGCACGATGCGGTAGACGAAGAGCTCGATGGCCTCGCGCGCTTCGGGTCGGTCCGACTGCCGTAGCGTGCGCATGTCGGAGGAGATGCCGGACACGCCGAGCAACCCTGACTGGCTGTAGATCAGCGTCTCGATCGCCTCGGCCGTCATGCCCCTCTGATCCATCAGGTACAGGATCACGCCCGGATCGAGCGCACCGCAGCGCGTGCCCATCATCAGCCCGTCGACGGCGGTGAAGCCCATCGTGCTGGCGACGCTGCGGCCGCCGTGCACCGCGCAGAGGCTGGCGCCGTTGCCGAGATGGGCGATGACCAGGCGGCGCGCGGCGAGGGCCGGCACCGTCTCGTTCAGGCGCGAGACGATGAACTCGTAGGACAGACCGTGGAAACCGTATCGCCGGATGCCGCCCTCGGTGAACTCGCGCGGCAGGGCGAAGGACTGGGCGAGCATGCCCTGGCTGCGGTGGAAGGCGGTATCGAAGCAGGCGACCTGGGGCAGGTGCGGAACGGCTTCGGCGATCACCCGGATCGGCGCGAGATTGTGCGGCTGATGCAGCGGCGCCAGCGGCACCAGCTCGTCGAGCGCGGCGAGGGTGGCGGCATCGACGCGCATCGGTGCGGAGAAGTGCATGCCACCGTGAACGACACGATGGCCGACCGCGTGGACCGGCCGGTCCCCGAGCACTCTCCGGCCGGCCGCCAGGACCTCGTGCGTCGCCGCGCGATGATCGAGCTCGCCGCGCTGCCATTGGCGCTCGTCGAGCACGACCCCCTCGGCATCGACGACCTTCAGCCGGGGCGCGGCATTGATCCGCTCGATCTGCCCGCGGGCGATCGGATCCAGCCGATCGTTCGCATCGTACAGCGCGAACTTCAGGCTGGAGGAGCCGGCATTGAGGACGGCGATGCAACCTTCCCCTGGGGCGGTGTCGTCCAGCGCGGCCATGTCAGGCCGGGACGGCGATGGTGGCGCGCCGCGCCGCGGCGACCAGGACGGCCACCGCGCAGGAGGCCAGGCGCGTCAGCTCGGAATCGGCCCGGCTGGTCAGGATGATCGGAACGCGCGCGCCGAGCACGATGCCGGCGGCGTCGGCTCCGGCCAGGAAGGACAGGCTCTTGGCCAGCATGTTGCCGGCCTCGAGGTCCGGCACGATGAGCACGCTCGCTCGCCCGGCGACCGGCGAGACGATCTGCTTGATGGCGGCCGCCTCGGGGCTGATCGCGTTGTCGAGCGCCAGCGGCCCGTCGAGGACGGCGCCGGTGATCTGGCCGCGATCGGCCATCTTGCACAGGGCGGCGGCCTCGATCGTCGAGGGGACCCTTGGGTTCACCGTCTCCATCGCGCTCAGGATCGCCACCCGCACTTCCTCGATGCCCAGCGCGTGCGCCAGGTCGATCGCGTTCTGGACGATGTCGACCTTGTCCTCGAGGGTCGGCGTGATGTTCACCGCCGCGTCGCTGATGATCAGGGCCTGCGGATGGTTCGGCACGTCCATCACGAAGCAATGGCTGATGCGCCGGGCGGTGCGGATGCCCGTGTCGCGCGCGACGACGGCGCCCATCAGCTCGTCGGTATGCAGGCTGCCCTTCATCAGGGCCTCGGCGCGGCCGCTTTTGACCAGCGCTACCGCCTTTGCTGCCGCGTCGTGGCTGTGCGCGGCATCGATGCATTCGTAGGGGCCAAGGTCGAGCTTGGCCTTGGCCGCCGCGGCGCGGACCTTGGCGAGCGGCCCGACCAGGATCGGCACGATGATCCCGAGGCGTGCCGCTTCGAGGGCACTCTGCAGGGAGACTTCATCGCAGGGATGGGCGACGGCGGTGACGATGCGATTCATCCCGCGCGCCGCCAGCACCAGCCGTTCGTACTTTTCGTGCCGGATATTTCCGGAAGATGACAGGGCCACGGACACGGCTCTTCCCCCTTCGTGGACGCACTTTCTATCTAGGGCGGTCGCCTAGTACGGGCCTTGACCAAGGTCAATGCCGCGCCCGCCGCCGTGCGGTGAAGTGGCGGTCAAAGGCGTAGGGAGAGAAACATGCAGGATCTTGCCGCCGCTCCTGCCGGGCAGGGCGAGGCGCGAGCCTGGCGATCCTTCGAGCCTGGCCGCTGGGAGCGCGCGATCGACGTGCGCGACTTCATCGTGCGCAACGCAACGCCCTATCATGGCGACGAAGCGTTCCTGACCGGTCCTTCGGCCCGCACCCTCGCCGTCTGGGACAAGCTCCAGCCCTACTTCGCCGAAGAGCGGAAGATGGGAGTCCTCGCCGTCGATGCCGCGCATCCGTCGAGCCTGCTCGCCCATCCGCCAGGCTGGATCGACCGCGACAACGAGGTGATCGTCGGTTTGCAGACCGACGCGCCGTTCAAGCGCGCGATCTTTCCGTTCGGTGGGTTGCGCATGGTCGAGGCCGGCTTGAAGGCAGCCGGCGTGACGCCCGACGAGGCCGTGCACCAGGCCTTCACGCGCTACCGCAAGAGCCACAACGATGGCGTGTTCGACGCCTACACGCCCGAGATCATGCACTGCCGGCGGTCGGGCATCATCACCGGCCTGCCGGATGCCTATGGCCGCGGCCGCATCATCGGCGACTACCGGCGCGTGGCGCTGTATGGCGTCGACCGGCTGCTGCGGGCCAAGCGCGAGGAGCGGGCGCAGATCGACCAGATGTGGCCGACCGAGGACGTGATCCGCCTGCGCGAGGAGATGGCCGAGCAGATGCGGGCGCTGAAGGACCTGGTGGAGATGGGGCGCCGCTATGGTTGCGAAATCGAGCGGCCGGCGGAGACGGCGCGCGAGGCCGTGCAATGGACCTATCTCGGCTACCTCGGCGCCATCAAGGAAGCCAATGGCGCGGCCATGTCGATCGGTCGGATCTCGACCTTCCTCGACATCTACATCGAGCGCGACATCGCCGAGGGAGCACTGGACGAGTCCGGCGCGCAGGAGCTGATCGACCAGCTCGTGCAGAAGCTGCGCATCGTGCGCTTCCTGCGCACGCCCGAATACGATGCCCTGTTCAGCGGCGATCCGTACTGGGCGACCGAATGCATCGGCGGCATGGATCTCGACGGCCGGCCGCTGGTCACGCGCACCAGCTTCCGTATGCTCCACACGCTGACCAACCTGGGACCGGCGCCGGAGCCGAACCTGACGGTACTGTGGTCCCGCCATCTGCCGGAGGCCTTCAAGAGCTATTGCATCCGCATCAGCCGCGACACCTCGTCGATCCAGTACGAGAACGACGACCTGATGCGGCCCTATCACGGCGACGACTACGGCATCGCCTGCTGCGTCTCGGCCATGCGCCTGGGCAAGCAGATGCAGTTCTTCGGCGCCCGCGTGAACCTCGCCAAGGCGCTGCTCTACGCCATCAACGGCGGCCGCGACGAGATGAGCGGCGAGCAGGTGGCGCCGCCCACCGTGCCGGTGAGCGCCGACGTGCTCGACTACGACGAGGTGTTCGCGAAGTTCGACGCCACAATGGAGTGGCTGGCGCGCACCTACGTGCATGCGATGAACTGCATTCACTACATGCACGACAAGTATTTCTACGAGCGCCTCGAGATGGCGCTGCACGACCGGGACATCCTGCGCACCATGGCGTTCGGCATCGCCGGCCTGTCGGTGGCCGTCGACAGCCTGTCGGCGATCCGCCATGCCAGGGTGCACGTCATTCGCGACGACAAGGGCCAGGCGGTCGACTACAGGATCGAGGGCGACTATCCGAAATACGGCAATGCCGACGCGCGGGTCGACGACATCGCCGTCGATCTCGTGTCGCGCTTCATGGCGAAGCTGCGCAAGCATCCGACCTATCGCGGCGCCACGCCCACGCAGTCGGTGCTGACCATCACGTCCAACGTGGTCTACGGCAAGCACACCGGCAACACGCCGGACGGCCGGCGCAAGGGCGAGCCGTTCGGCCCCGGCGCCAATCCAATGCACGGCCGCGACGCGCACGGCTGGCTGGCATCCTGCATCTCTCTGGCGCGCCTTCCCTATGCCGACGCCCAGGACGGCATCAGCTACACCGTCAGCATCGCTCCGACGCTCGCGCCGAAGGACGCCGAGGGCGGCGTCGCCAACGCGGTGAAGGCCTTCGATGCTTATTTCGGGCAAGGCGGCTTCCACATGAACCTCAACGTGCTGTCGCTCGACACGCTGAAGGATGCGATGGAGAGCCCGGAGAAGTACCCGCAGCTCACCATCCGCGTCTCGGGCTATGCCGTGAACTTCGTCCGCCTCTCGCGCGAGCAGCAGCTCGACGTCATCAGCCGCACCTTCCACAACAAGTTCTGAGCCGAGCCATGTCCGAGCCCGGAGCCCTCGAGGTCGGCAGCCGCTACGATCTTCGTGTCCGGCGTTCGCCGGACGCCCCCGAGACCGCCGGCTTCGAGGGCCAGGAAAGCCACGTCGGCTGGCTTCATTCCTACGAGACCGGCTCGACGGTCGATGGACCCGGCATCCGGATCACGCTGTTCATGTCGGGCTGCCTGCTGCGCTGCCAGTATTGCCACAACCCGGACACCTGGCATCTCAAGGACGGCCACCGCGTGGAGCTTGCCCAGGCGATCCGCCGCCTCGGCGATTTCGCGCCGATGCTGCGCGCCATGGGCGGCGGGCTGACGATTTCCGGCGGCGAGCCGCTGGTGCAGGTCGGCTTCACGCGCGGGATGTTCGCCGCGGCCAAGCGCATGGGCCTGCATACGGCGCTCGATACCTCGGGCCTGCTGGGCGCGCGCGCCGACGATGCCTATCTCGCGAACGTCGATCTCGTGCTGCTCGACATCAAGAGCGGCGATCCCGACACCTATCGCGAGGTGACGGGCCAGGAGCTGGCGCCGACCCTGCGGTTCGCCGAACGGCTGGCCGCGATCGGCAAGCCGGTGTGGGTCCGCTATGTCCTGGTGCCCGGCCTGACGGACGCGCCGCATGACGTCGAGAAGGTCGCGCGCTTCGTCGGGCCCATGACCAATGTCGAATGGGTCGAAGTGCTGCCGTTCCATCAGATGGGCGAGTTCAAGTGGAAGTCGCTCGGCCTCGAGTACCGGCTGGCGGACACCCATCCGCCGAGCGAGGGGCAGCTCCAGGCCGCTCTCGACATCTTCCGCCATGCCGGCTGCCGGGTGCGCTGACGATGGCGATTCTCGCCGAGGTCCTCGCCGCGCAGCCTATCCTGGCTCTCTTCCTCGCCGTCGCCCTCGGCTATGCGGTCGGCCAGATCAACATCTTCGGCTTCTCCCTCGGCATCGGCGCGGTGCTGTTCGTCGGGCTGGCGATCGGCGCGATCGCCCCCAAAGCCCAGATCGCCGGTCCGATCGGTCTGATCGGCCTCACGATGTTCCTCTACGGCATCGGCATCCTCTATGGCGGCCAGTTCTTCGAGGGCCTGTCGGGACCGGGCCGGAAATACAATCTCCTTGCCTTCGTCGCCGTGCTCGCGAGCCTGGTCGTCGCGCTCGCGCTCGGAAAGCTGCTGGGCATCGATATCGGCCAGACGCTCGGCGTGTTCGCAGGATCGATGACCAGCACGCCGACCCTGCAGGCCGCCCTCGACCTGATCGGCGGCACGGCGTCGTCGATCGGCTATTCGGTCAGCTATCCGTTGGGCGTGATCGGGCCGATCCTGTGCTTCTACCTGATGACGCGGGCGGTGCAGCCGACCTTCCCGCCGGAGCCGGCGCGGTTCCATATGGGCGAGATCACGATCGACCACCTGCCGGAGGGAGTCTCGACGGTCGGCGACCTGCGCGACCTGCTGCCGGCCGGCGTCCAGGTGTCGGGCGTGCGACAGGACCATCGCAACAGCCTGCCCGACGATTCCGTTGCGTTGCGCGCCGGCGATGGGCTTCTGATCGTCGCCGACCGGCAGGCGGCGATCGGCGAGGCGGCAGCGGTGCTCGGACGCCTCGATCCCAACCGGCTGGGCAAGGACCGTAGCGACCTCTCCTACCAGCGCTTCTTCGTCTCCAACGCGCAGCTCACCGCAACGACCCTGTCGAACCTGCCGGTGCCCGCGGACATACCGTTCCATGTCATTCACGTGCGGCGCTACGATGTCGATCTCGTGCCGTCGCCGGACCTGATGCTGGAGGTCGGTGACCGCGTCGGCGTGCTCGTGCCGGTCGACCGGATACGGGCGGCGCGGACGCTGTTCGGCGACACGGTGAAGGCGACCGCGGAGTTCAGCTACATCTCCGTCGGCCTCGGCATGGTGCTGGGCGTGTTGCTCGGCCTCGTGCCGATTCCCTTGCCGGGGGTCGGCACGGTGACGCTTGGAATCGGCGGCGGGCCGCTGATCGTGGCGCTGGTCGCCGGTCGCCTGCGGCGGACGGGGCCGATCGCCTGGGTCATGCCGCTGCCTGCCAACATCGTGCTGCGCAATTTCGGCCTGACGTTGTTCCTGGCCACTGTCGGCATCAATTCGGGCCAGGCCTTCCTGACCACGGTGATGCAGACCGGGCCGATCCTGCTGCTGGTCGGCGCAGCGGTGGTGTTGACCGCGATCTTCGCGATCCTGCTGGTCGGCCACGTCATCCTGCGCCTTCCGTTCGACGACCTTCTCGGGGTCGCTTCGGGCGCCACGGGCAATCCGGCGATCGTCGTCTATGCCGCCCGCATGGCGCCCACCGAGCGTACCAACGTCGCCTATGCGATGATCTTCCCGTCGGCGACGATCGTGAAGGTCATTGGCGTGCAGATCGCCGGTCTCGTCCTCGCGGGCTGAAGCGATCGAAATTGACGGTGCCGGACGGTGCCCGATGTCGATTCGGGAGCGCCTCGAACGTCGATGAGGTGACGGAGCCGCGGATTGGCCATGGCGTGACCGATCCGCTTACCGTCGCCAACCGAAGGAGATCGACATGGCTCAATTCATGCTGCTGCTGCACCAGGTGCCCAACTACAACGCGGACCTGCCGCGCGAGAAGATGATGGAGATGACCCGGCGCTACATGGCGTGGGCCGACCAGCTCCGCCGGCAGGGCAAGATGGTCGGCGGCGAGAAGCTGACCGCGAGCGGCGGCCGCCACATCAAAGTCAGGGACGGCAAGCCGGTGGCCAGCGACGGCCCTTACGCCGAGGCCAAGGACGTGATCGGCGGTTATTTCGTGCTCCAAGCCCGGGACCTCGCCGAAGCCGAGGCGATCGCCGGGGAATGCCCGCATCTCGCGCTGGCGCCGACCAACTGGGCCGAGGTCCGCCCGATCGAGGACATGAGCCAGGCGCGCGCCGCGGCGGGCTGAGCATGGAGCAATGTGTCCACCGGCTCGTCGATTCGCTGGCCCGCGATTCGGCGAGCCGGCTGGTCGCGGCGCTGGCGCGGCGGCTCGGGGCGGGCCGCATCGCCGTCGCCGAGGACGCCGTCCAGCACGCGCTGATGCAGGCGCTGTCGCTGTGGCCCTTCAAGGGTGTCCCGGAACGGCCCGAAGCGTGGCTCGCCACGGTCGCGCGCAACCGCGCGCTCGACCTGCTGCGTCGCGAAACGCGCGACCTCGCGCTCGCGGATGAGCTCGTGCCCGGCGCTTCCGCGGGCGAAGCGACCGGAGGTCGTTTCGACCGTGAGCTGAACGACGACGAGATGGCGCTGCTGTTCGCGGTCTGTCATCCCGCCCTGTCGCCCGAGCTGCGCGTGACGTTCGCTCTCAAGACGGTGTGCGGCTTGACCGTGCCGCAGATCGCCGGCGGGTTGCTGGCGGAGCCGACTGCGATCGCCCAGCGCCTGGTGCGGTCTCGCCGCCAGCTCGAGGCGGCGGGCGTGGCGATCGAGGCACCGGCGCCGGAGGCGCTGCCCGAGCGCGCCGAGTCGGTGCGAACGGCGCTCTATCTGATGTTCAACGAGGGCTACTCCGCTTCTTCGGGCGAGGCGCTGGTGCAGCCGGAATTCTGTGTCGAGGCGGTGCGGCTCGCCCGCGCCCTGGCGGCGCATCCGACGACGGCCGGCCCGGCAAGCGATGCGCTCGCCGCGCTTCTGCTGCTGACGGCCGCGCGGCTGCCGACGCGGGTCGGACCCGACGGCGTGGCGCAATTGCTCGACGATCAGCCGCGCGCCGAATGGGACCGTGGCCTCATCGCGCTGGGCCTTGCCCATCTCGATCGCTCGGCGCGGGGCGAGGTGCTGACGGTCTGGCATCTGCGTGCCGAGATCGCGGCGCTGCATGCCACGGCGCGCAGCGCCGGCGAGACTGACTGGCCCCGCATCGCGTCGGTCTATGCGCAGCTCGCCACGCTCGACCCCTCGCCCATGGTCGTGCTCGCGCGCCCCGTCGCGATCGCCCGTGCGGAAGGAGCCGCCGCGGGACTGGCGGCCCTGCCGGCGGTGCCTGGCAATCCCTACGCCGAGGCCGCCCGCGGTGTCTTCCTCGCCGAACTCGGGCAGGTCACGCAAGCACGGCGGCACTTCGAGGCGGCGCAGGCCTCGGCACGCACCGAGCCGGAGCGGCGGCTGATGGCACGTCACCTCGCACGCCTCGCCTGAGGCCCTCCGCCCGCTCTGCGCGCGCCTCTACGGGCCGCTCGCTTGTGGCGTCCTGATCCTGACCACCATCAGCCGCACCGATGCGGCCAGGATGACGGCGGCGGCCGCCCATTCGCCCGCCGAGAGCCGCGGCGGTGCGAGCCAGCCGAGATGGGCCGCGATGGCCTCGAGGGCGATGGCGAAGAACGGCATGGCGGTGAGCGCGATGAGGTACGTCTGGACGCCGGTGTGGTTGATCGTCCAGAAGCCGAGCCACGTGCCGGGGGCGCGGAACAGCACGCCGGCCAGGGCACCCCAAAGCCAGAGCTCGATCCGGCCGAAAGCATCGCCGCCGCCCGCCCACGGCGAAGCCATGACGCCGGCCAAGCCCAGCATCGACCAGACCAGGATCAGGGCCAGCGAGGCCGCCACGAGGATCTCGCCCGTGAAGCGGCTGCGGGCGCCGAGGTCGGTCGAGCGGTTGCGCGGGTGGTAGGCGATCAGCCACGAGCCGGCGACGGCCATCGTTTCCGACAGGACGAGCCAGACGAGCCCGCGCCATGCCTCGCCCGTCAGCGCCATCGCGAAGCCCGCGATGCCGGCGGCGAGCAGGGCGAGCCCCGCCCAGTCGCGCCGCGGCGGTGCCTGGCGGGTCAGCAGCCAGCCCGATCCTGCGCCGATCAGCACGCTGATCGTGGCGAGCAACGTGCTTTGCGTCACCGCGAGCCACAGCACTGCCGCCGCCGTCGCCCCGTTGATGGCGACGCGCAGGAAGGCATAGCCCACGGTCCACGGCGCCAGCAGCTCGGCCCAGCTGCCGGCGGCGCGGCGGCCGAGCCAGAGCAGGACCAAGCCTGCGGCGAGGAGCTGCACGAGCGTATAGGCCCAGGCATCGAGCCGCGCGCCGCTCACGACATGGCGGGTCAGCAGGAGGTAGAGCGCCCAGAGCAGCGAGTTGCCGAGGCCGAGCGCCAGCAGCGGTGCGCCCACGGCCGCCTCAGGTGCGGAAGCGCAGCAGCAGGTGGTTGACGCCGTTCAGCTTCAGATAGAGGTCCTCGAACTGGGCGTAGAAATCCTCCCAGCGCGGCAGGCCGCCCTGGGCGCCCAGCGCGGTATAGATCTCGGCCACCGACCGGCGCCCGTCGATCTGCGCGATGATGCGCGGCGCGAGCGCCGGAAGCTGCGCCCGCCACGGGAAGCCGTCGAGATTGGCGACCAGCGGCGCGCCGGGCTGCAGGCCTGCCGCCAGCTTCTGGGCGTCCATCTCGCGCAGCACCGGGATCGCCTGGGTATCCTCCGGCCGGGCCACCGTGTCGAAGCCCGCGCGCGTGGCATAGAAGACGTGGGTGCGCAGGTTGCCGGCCAGTCGCTCGGCGAAGGCGGCCCGCTCGACCAGCGGCAAGCCGCTGGCCTGGCGGGCGATCACCGGGTCGCTCATGTAGGTCGCGGGCTCGTAGCGCACCGGCTCGAGGAAGGCGACGACCCGCAGGCCGGCATCGCCGGCCATGGTGGCGATCTCGGGCACGGTGTAGGCGCGGTCGATGCTGTGCAGCAGCAGGTCGTAGAGGCCGGCGTCGCCGGCGGTCACGTGGTCGTTGAGATAGGGGTTGCGCCGGAAGAGGTTGGTGGTCGGCAGGAAGCGGATCAGGCGCTTGGCCATGGCGATCCGGTCGGCGATCGCCATCGACCTGGGCGCCAGCGTGCGCAGCAACTCCTGCAACGGGTAGACGCCGGTGCGGCCGTACTGGCCGTAGACCATCACCCCGATGCCGCCGTCGGGCTGCAGGACCGAGACGAGGGCCCTCATGCCGGCGGCGGGGTCGGGCAGGTGATGGAGAACGCCGGTGCAGTCGATATAGTCGAACTCTCCGATCCGCATGTTCGGCAGGTCGAGCAGCGAGCCGGTGATGAAATTGATGTTGCGCAGGCCGCGCGCCTTGGCCCGCGCCTCGCAGACCGCGCGCGAGGCGACCGACAGGTCGAGATAGACGACCTCGCCGGGGCAGCGCCGGTCGACGAGCTGCTGGGCCAGCATGATGCAGGCATCACCCGTGCCGCCGCCCGCGACCAGCGCGCGAAACGGCCGGATGAAGTTGAGCCGGCCCGAGAACAGGTAGTGGTTGACCTCGAGGATGTGGCTCGGCGTGCCGGTGATCAGCCGTAGCGCCTCCTCGCGGGGATCGCGGGGCGGATAGGGCAGCGCCTCGTACTGGGCGCGCACCTCGTCCAACGGCTGGGAAGCGGTCATGAGCCTTGGTTCATGCTACAAATTCCGCGACCATGAAAGGCTATTTCGGCATCGGGGTGGAAGGCGTGAGCAAGGCCATGAATGTTGGCACCTTGTTCCGGACGGCGCATGCCTTCGACGCCTCCTTCGTTTTCACCGTCCGCGCGCAGTACGACCGCCGCAAGGGCGGCCAGGCCGACACCTCCGACACGCCGCGGTCGGTGCCGACCTATCATTTCGCAGGCCTCGAGGATTTCCGCCTTCCGTTGGGCTGCCGGCTGGTCGGCGTCGAGATCGCCGACGATGCGATCGAGCTGCCCTCGTTCCGCCATCCGCGCCAGGCGGCCTACATCCTGGGCTCGGAGCGCGAAGGCCTGTCCGCCGATCTGCAGTCACGCTGCGACTTCGTGGTCAAGATCCCGACCCGCTTTTCCGTCAATCTCGGCGTCGCCGGGGCCCTCATCATGTACGACCGGCTGCTGACCATGGGGCGGCATGCGCCCCGCCCCGTGGCGGCCGGCGGCCCGACCGAGGCCTTGCCGCTGCCGGCATTCGGCGATCCGATCTACAAGCGCAAGCAGCGTATCCGGGCGCGGGCGCAGGGGGCGGCATGAGCACGCGGGGCGCCTGGGCCGTCGTGGCGGCGCTGATGGCGCTACAGGCGCTGGTGCTGCACCTGCTCGGCCGGGTGTGGATCTGCTCCTGCGGCACCGTCCGGCTCTGGGTCGGCGACATCCATTCGCCGGAACTGTCGCAGCAGATGTTCGACTGGTACACGCCGAGTCACGTCATCCACGGCATGATCTTCTACGGCGTGCTGCATCTGTTGCTGCCGCGGACCCCGGTCCTGACGCGGCTGGCGCTCGCGGTCGGCATCGAGGTCGCTTGGGAGATCGCCGAGAACTCGCCCTGGGTGATCGAGGCCTACCGCAAGCAGGCGCTGGCCGCCGGCTATGTCGGCGACAGCATCCTGAACTCGCTCCTGGACACGGTGGCGATGATGACCGGCTTCGCCCTCGCCCGCCTGCTGCCGTGGCAGGCGACCGTGGCGCTGGCCCTGCTGGCCGAGGCCGTGGTCGGCTTCCTGGTCCACGACAACCTGACCCTCAACATCCTGAACTTCATCCACCGCTTCCCCGCCATCGAGGCGTGGCAAAAGCGGGTCTAGCGGCGGCGGGGGCGATGCACTATCTCAACCCTTCATGTCCGTCCTGACCCCCGACCCTCTGCAGATCGTCGAGCCGTTCCGCGGCCGCAACGACACGCGCCGCAACCTGGTCGGCCTGTCGCGCGAGGCGCTGAAGGAGACGTTGGCGGAGGCCGGGCTGGAGGCATTCCGGGCCAAGCAGGTCTGGCAGTGGATCTACTGGCACGGCGTGACCGACTTCGGGCTGATGACCAACGTCGCGAAGAAGACGCGCGAGCGGCTGGCCGAGCTGTTCGTGATCGAGCGGCCGCAGATCGTCACCGAGCAGCGCTCGGTCGACGGCACGCGCAAGTGGCTGCTGCGCTTCCCCGACGGCAACGAGGCCGAGACGGTCAACATCCCCGAGGAGGATCGCGGCTCGGTCTGCATCTCGAGCCAGGTCGGCTGCACGCTGACCTGCACCTTCTGCCATACCGGCACGCAGCCCCTGGTGCGTAACCTGCTGCCGGCCGAGATCGTCGGCCAGTTCATGGTGGCGCGCGACAGCTACGGCGAATGGCCGACGCCGACCGAGACGACGCGCATGCTGTCCAACATCGTCATGATGGGCATGGGCGAGCCGCTGTACAACTTCGACAACGTCGCGGCGGCGCTGAAGATCGTGATGGACGAGCAGGGCATTGCGCTCAGCCGCCGCCGTATCACGCTCTCGACCTCGGGCGTGGTGCCGATGATCCCCAAGGTCGGCGAGGTGCTCGACGTCAATCTCGCGGTGTCGCTGCATGCGGTGAACGACGCGGTGCGCGACACGCTGGTGCCGATCAACCGCAAATGGCCGATCGCCGAGCTTCTCGCGGCGTGCGCGGCCTATCCCGGCGCGAAGAACAGCCGGCGCATCACCTTCGAGTATGCGATGCTGAAGGGCGTCAACGATTCCGACGCCGACGCGCGCGAGCTGGTGCGCCTGCTCAAGCCGATCCATGCCAAGGTGAACCTGATTCCGTTCAATCCGTGGGACGGCGCGCCGTACGAGTGCAGCTCCAACAACCGCATGCACCGCTTCGCCGAGATCGTGAACGACGGCGGCCTCAGCGCCCCCATCCGCACCCCGCGCGGCCGCGACATCCACGCCGCCTGCGGCCAGCTCAAGAGCGCCAGCGCGCGACGGAAAGGCGAGCGCGTGCGGGATGTCGAGGCGCGGGCGAACCTTTGACCGAGTTTCGTCTTACCGGTAAGATTGCAAGATGAGAACCAAGCTGTCCACCAAGGGGCAAGTTATTCTGCCGAAGGCCGTTCGCGACCAATGTCATTTGAAGGCGGGGATGGAATTCGACATCGAGCAGCGTCCTGAGGGCATTCTGCTGAAGCGCGTAGATTCCAAAAAGAAATACACGGTCGATGATCTTGTCGGCATCGTTAAATATCGCGGCCCGCGAAGGTCGATTGAAGAGATGAACGCGGCCATAGAAGCAGAGGCTCGGCGTCGATTTGCGCGCGGTCGATACTAATGTCGTCATTCGCCTGTTCGTGAATGACGATCAGGCGCAGACCGTTGCTGCGCATCGCGCCATGTCGGCCGAACCTGTATTCGTGCCGAAAAGCGTTATTCTGGAAACCG
This sequence comes from uncultured Rhodospirillales bacterium, assembly GCA_945957125.1. GTDB lineage: Bacteria > Pseudomonadota > Alphaproteobacteria > Reyranellales > Reyranellaceae > Reyranella. The sequence continues at coordinate 73,950 of CAMFJT010000001.1, forward strand.
AGTGGGTCCTTCGGAGCGTATATCGGCTGTCGTCCGCGGCAATTGCTACAGCCATCGAGACGTTGTTGGACACCGCGAACATCGACGTCGAGGACTCAATCGCAGTTGGACGTGCCGTCCTTTGGTTCAGACGCGGGCTGGATTTTGCGGACGCACTTCATCTGGCATCGAGTGCCAATGTCGATGCCTTTCTTACATTTGATGGTGCGATGCGTCGCAGAGCGTCCACCCTCGGTGCGGCTCCACCAGCGATCGCGCCATAGCTATTTCGAGAACGCCACCACCTTCGACAGGAAGGCGCGTTCGGTCGCGGCGGGCACGAGGCCCGTATCGGCGGCCCATTGTTCCACGCTCCCGGCGACATAATCCGCGTAGTACGGCTCGTGGAAATAGTGGGGGAAGAGGTCGAGCAGGCCGTCCCAGGCCGGGTGATCGCCCTTCTGGATCGAATCGACGATCACGACGAGGCCATCGGGCTTCACGACGCGGGCCATTTCCCGCAGCGCGGCGGCGCGGATGTCGGGCGGCAGCTCGTGCAGCAGGAAGGACGAGACGACGAGGTCGAGGCTGGCATCGTCGAACGGCAGCGCCTCGGCGGCGCCCTCGAGCAGCTTGACCCGCGCGGTGCGGCCGATCAGGCGGCGGGCCTCGGCGAGATAGGGCGGGCTGAGATCGAGGCCGGCGAGGCGCAGTCCGGGCCACGCGCCGTGCAGGAAGGCGAGCAGCCGGCCGGTGCCGCAGCCGACATCGAGGCCGCGCAGGTCGCGCTGGCTGCGGCCGGCCATCCAGTCGGCGATCGGCTTCATCGCCCGGCGGCGCATGGCGTCGGCGGCGCCGGTGAACAGCACCTCGACCTGGGTGTCGTACAGCGCGGCCGATTCCTCGGAGAGCCAGCCGTCGCTCTGGAAATGGAAGTTCTGCCGGTAGTAGTCCGGCAGTCCGTCGCCCTGCCGGCCGGGCGGCATCTCGTCGTCGAGCAGGCCGTGGCGGCGGGCGTCGACCTGCGGCAGATCGCGGAAATAGCGCAGGCTGCGGCGTAGCAACTCGCCCGGGTCGGCACCCAGCGGCCGCGGTGCGGGAAACAGGCCGGCCTCGATATCCCGCCATTCCCGGGTGAAAAGCGCGCGCATGTCGGCGGTCAGCTCAGCCCGCGTCGGGGTCGGGCCGACGGGGAAGTCCGGCTTGGGCATGGGCTTGAGGATCCGGCGCCCCGCCACGTAGTGGCTGGCATACCAGGCGACGCGGGCGGTCTGCCGGGCCGCGTAACCGAGACGATCCAAGGCTGAAACCATCTGTTCCTCGCCATAAGTATAGCGCGCTTGCCCCTAGAAAGCCGGTGGCTATAGTCGCGCGCTTTCCAACGCCGCAATGAACGTCCGAGGGGCAGCCATGAGCGTGACTTATACCGGGCCCTACAAACGGGGCGACATCAAGAAGGTCGTGCTGGCCTATTCCGGCGGCCTCGACACCTCAGTCATCCTGAAATGGCTGCAGACCGCCTATGGCTGCGAGGTGGTGACCTTCACCGCCGATCTCGGCCAGGGCGAGGAGCTGTCGCCGGCCCGCAAGAAGGCGGAGCTGCTCGGCATCAAGCCCGAGAACATCTTCATCGAGGACGTACGCGAAGAATTCGTGAAGGATTTCGTCTTCCCGATGTTCCGCGCCAACGCCCTGTACGAGGGCCAGTACCTGCTCGGCACCTCGATCGCGCGGCCCCTGATCTCGAAGCATCAGATCGATCTCGCGCTGAAGACCGGCGCCGACGCCGTCTGCCACGGCGCCACCGGAAAGGGCAACGACCAGGTCCGCTTCGAGCTGTCCTATTACGCGCTGAAGCCGGACATCAAGGTGATTGCACCGTGGCGCGAGTGGGAGCTGACCTCGCGCACCAAGCTGCTCGAGTTCGCCGAGGAGCACCAGATTCCCATCGCCAAGGACAAGCGCGGCGAGGCCCCGTTCTCGGTCGACGCCAACCTCCTGCACTCGTCCAGCGAGGGCAAGATCCTCGAAGATCCGTGGGAAGAGGCCGATGAGATGGTCTACCAGCGCACCATCTCGCCCGAGAGCGCGCCGGACAAGGCGACTTACATCGAGATCGAGTTCGAGAAGGGCGATGCCGTCGCCATCGACGGCGTCGCGATGTCGCCCGCGACGCTGCTCACGAAACTCAACGAACTGGGCAAGGCCAACGGCATCGGCCGCCTCGACTTGGTCGAGAACCGCTTCGTCGGCATGAAGAGCCGCGGCATCTACGAGACGCCCGGTGGCACGATCCTCTACGCCGCCCATCGCGGCATCGAATCGATCACGCTCGACCGCGGCGCCGGCCATCTCAAGGACGAGCTGATGCCGAAATACGCCGAGCTGGTCTATTACGGCTTCTGGTACTCGCCCGAGCGCGAGATGCTCCAGGCGGCGATCGACAAGAGCCAGGAGAACGTCACCGGCACGGTGCGGCTGAAGCTCTACAAGGGCAACACCACGGTGGTCGGCCGCAAGTCGCCCAAGTCGCTCTACTCCATGCAGCATGTCACGTTCGAGGACGACCAGGGCGCCTACAATCAGCGCGACGCGGAAGGCTTCATCAAGCTGAACGCGCTGCGCCTGCGGCTGCGCGGCCTGGGGCAGGGCGGCCCCACGCGCTGATCTTCGGCCTTCCCTATATCCATAGCGTCTTCGACGTCGCGGCCTGGCTGGCCTCGGTCGCGACGTTCTGGTTCTCGAGCCGCCGGCTGCTGCCGGCGGCGGCCTTGCCTGCCAATCGCGTCGCCCATCCCGGCGCCTACGCCATCGCGGCGGGATCGGGCGCGCTGTGCGGCGCGATGTTCTTCGGCACGCTCAACACCTGGCTGAGCGGCGTGCACGCGCTCGGCTTCTCCATGGTCGGCGGGCTGGCCGGCGCGATCGCCTCGATCGAGGCGTTCAAGCGCATGACCGGGGTCACCGGCTCGACCGGTATCGCCTTCGCCGCGCCGTTCGCCGCGACGGTCGCGGTCGGCCGCCTCGGCTGCTTCTTCGCCGGCCTCGACGACTATACCTACGGCACGCCGACCGGCCTGCCCTGGGGTGTCGATTTCGGCGACGGCATCCGCCGCCATCCGGTCCAGCTCTACGAGGCGCTGGCGATGGCGGGGATGTATGTGGTGCTCTTGCGCAAGCTGGCGAGCGGCGACCGCTTCTGGCGCGCCAACGGCTTCTACCTCGTGGCCGGCTGGTACGGCCTGCAGCGCTTCGTCTGGGAGTTCTTCAAGCCCTATGCAACGCTCGTCGGCCCGTTCAACCTGTTCCACGTGGTCTGCCTCGGCCTCGTCCTGTACGCTGCCGTCATGATCCGGAGGAACCCGGCTCGCTAGGAGGCGCATGTACGACGGCGTCGCGCGCAAGTCCGCGCCCTATCTCTTCATCGGCCAGACGACTTCTCTCTGCGAGACCTGCCTCGCGCTGGTGCCGGCCAAGATCGTGGAGGAGAACGGCCGCATCTATTACTCCAAGCGCTGCATCGAGCACGGGGTGATGAAGACGCTGGTGTCGGACGATCCGGTCTACTGGCGCCGCACGCTGGATTACCTGAAGCCGGGCGACCGGCCGCTGGCGCCGGGTACGCGCACCGAGCGCGGCTGCCCGTGGGATTGCGGGCTCTGTCCCGATCACGAGCAGCATAGTTGCGTGGCGATCGTGGAGATCAACGAGGCCTGCAACCTCGCCTGCCCGGTATGCTTCGCCGACTCCTCGCCGCGCCGCGCGACGCATCGCAGCCTGGCGGAGGTCGAGCGCATGTTCGACGCCCTGGTCGCCAGCGAGGGCGAGCCCGACCTGGTGCAGATCTCGGGCGGCGAGCCGACCATCCATCCGCAAATCCTCGAGATCATCGAAGCTGCCCGGCGCCGGCCGATCCGCCACATCATGCTCAACACCAACGGCATCCGCATCGCGGAGGACCCGGCCTTCGCCGATGGGCTGGCAGCCTTCAAGCCGGGCTTCGAGGTCTACCTGCAATTCGATTCGCTCAACGACGCGGCGCTGAAGAACATCCGCGGCGCGGCGCTCTCGCGCATCCGGCGCGAGGCGCTGGCCGCGCTCGAGGCGCGCGGCATCTCGACCACGCTGGTCTGCACGGTGAAGCGCGGCGTCAACGATGCCGAGATCGGCGCCATCGTGCGCCATGCACTCAAATACAAGTGCGTGCGTGGCGTCACCTTCCAGCCGGTGCAGGATGCCGGACGCAACGACGGCTTCGATCCGTCGACCGACCGCATCGTGCTGAGCGAGATCCGCCGCCGCATCGTCGAGGAGTCCGGCATCTTCGCCGACGGCGACATGATCCCGCTGCCGTGCAATCCGGCCTCGATCTCGATCGGCTACGGCCTGCGCGACGGGGAGAAGGTCATCCCGCTGACCTCGCTGGTGCCGCGCGAGGCGCTGCTGCCCAGCATCCCCAACGCCATCTCGTTCGAGAAATATCCCGAGCTGCGCCAGCGCTTTGTCGACCTGCTCTCGCTCTCGACCGCCGACACCAACACCTCCGAGCGGCTGGGCTCTCTGCTCTGCTGCCTGCCGGACGTGCCGATGCCGCAGGGCTCGGGTTACGAGAACGTCTTTCGCATCACGATCGTGGAATTCCTCGACCGCTTCAATTTCTGCCTCGGCAACGTCAAGCGGTCGTGTGTGCACTTCGTCACGCCGGAGGGCCGGATCGTGCCGTTCGACACCTACAACACGTTTTATCGCCCCGGCGCCGCCGGAAACGCGCGGCTCGCGGCGGAACGCGGACGATGAGCGACCCCTCGCAGCCGCCGCCGCCGCCGCCCAATCCGCTGCTTCCGCCCGAGCCGCCGAAGACCCGCGCGCTCGGCTGGTTCTTCGCCATCTCGGGCAGCGTCGTGCTGGTGCTGACCCTGGGCTGTGTGCTTGCCGTGACCGACGGCAACCTGTTCGGCGAAATGGGAGGGATAGCGATCGCCTGCGGCTCGCCGACCTTCATCCTGGGGGCGGTGTTTCTCTGGCTGGGCACGCGTCGCCTGAAGCGCTAAGTCTGTCGCATGCCGTTCGACGACGTGAGACGCTCAGGCCCGGGACGCGGCGCGCCCGAGCGGGCGATCAACCTGCCGCCCGCCCTGCTGTGGCTGATCCTGATCAATGGGGCGGTGCACCTGCTTCGCCAGGCGCTGAGCCAATCGGTCGACCACCAAGTGTTGATGCAGCTCGGCCTGGTGCCCACGAATTACACCGGCGATCCGGGTGGCCCGTGGTGGTCGTTGCTCATGGCGCCGATTACCTATCAGTTCCTGCACGGCGGTTGGGTCCATCTCGGCGTCAACATGCTCACCTTGGCTGCCTTCGGCGCGCCGGTGGAGCGGCTGTTGGGGATTCGCCGCTTCGTGCTGTTCTACCTATCGGCCGGCATCGTAGCTGGCTTCATCCATGTGCTCTTCAATTGGGACTCCAGCGATCCCGTGATCGGCGCGTCGGGCGCGGTGAGCGGTGTGTTCGGTGGCGTGCTGATGGCACTATGGCAGGCGGGGCGAATGCCGTCGCTGCTTCCTGTCGCCGGCATCTGGATCGCGCTCAACGTCTTCTTTGGCATCTTCGGTGGCACGCCGGGCAGCGGCGGCGAGCCAGTCGCCTGGACCGCGCATATCGGCGGTTTCGTGTACGGGTTGGTCGCGTTGCGACTGTTCGTCCCGGGAGCGCTTGCCGCGCCGTCGCAACCGCCGCCGGCGGACGGCTCGCGCTAGGGAGCGACAGATGCTGCCGAGCCGCTGATGCCGCTGCGCCGTTACCTCTCCGCCAGTGTGGTGGCCCTGACGCCGTCGGCCGTCGCGCTTGCCGTCCTCCATTGGACGGGGGCTCTGGCGGCGCGGCCCGCCCTCATCGCCTTCGCCTGCATCTCCGCCGTGACCGTGGTGCTGGTGCAGCACTATATCGCCTCTCTCGGCCGCTTCGCGCGCTTCGTCGGCGAGCTTTCGGGCCAGACCGAGCCCGCAATGCCGCGGCTGTCCTTCACGCCGGCCACCGAGGAGCTTGCGACGGCGGCGGCGACCCTGGCCAACGGCTGGCGGCGCCAGCGCGCGTCGATCGACAATCTCGCGGCATCCGCGCAGGCGATCGTCGACGGCCTTCCCGATCCGCTGATCGGCGTCGATCGCCAAAGGCGCATCGTGCGCACCAACCGGGCCGCAGTGGCGCTGCTCGGCGCCGTCGTCGCCGAGCGCGACCTTTCGACGGCGTTGCGTCACCCCGAGCTGCTCGCCGCCATCGATTCGCTGCTGGCGACGACGGACGGCAACTTCACCGGTCCCGACCAGATCGCGGTCTCCCTCGTGCTGTCCGGCGCGCCGGAGCTCGATGTCATGGCCCATGCCCGTCGCCTGCCGCGCGCGGCGGCCGACGGTTCGCTGGCCCTGATCGTGCTGCACGACACGACGGCACTGCGGCGCGCCGAGCGCATGCGCGCCGACTTCGTCGCCAATGCCAGCCACGAGCTGAAGACTCCGATTGCCGGCATCATGGGCTTCATCGAAACCTTGCGCGGCCCGGCGCGCGACGATGCCGCTGCCCGCGAGCGCTTTCTCGGCATCATGGCCGAGCAGGCCGAGCGCATGCGCCGGCTGGTCGACGACCTGCTGATGCTGTCGCGCATCGAGCAGCACGAGCACGCCCGGCCTGCTGCCGAGGTCGATGTCCGCAGCGTGCTCGAGGGCGTGCGCGACCTGCTGCAGCTCAAGGCCTCCTCCCGCAAGGTAGCGGTCGAGCTGGCGATCGCCCCTGCGCTGCCGCCGGCGGTAGGCGACCGCGACGAGCTCATCATCGTTTTCCAGAACCTGATCGACAACGCGATCAAGTATGCCAAGCCCGCGACGACCGTGCGGATCGTCGCGCGTGCCCTCGATCCAGGCCTGCTCGCCATCTCCGTCAGCGACGAAGGTGACGGTATCCCGGCAGCCCATCTGCCGCGCCTCACCGAGCGCTTCTACAGGGTCGACAATGCCCGTTCGCGCCAGCTCGGCGGCACCGGGCTGGGTCTGGCCATCGTCAAGCACGTGGTGAACCGCCATCGCGGGCGGCTCGAGATCCAGAGCACGCCGGGCAAGGGATCGACCTTCAGCGTGACGCTCCCCGCTGCCTGATCGCGCGCCTGCGACATCTCGCTCCGAAGCGGGACATGCCGGCCCGGTGCGCGGAATCCAAGGCGGGATGAGGAATTCCCCTGTTCACTCCGTGTGATGTAATCAGATCGTAACATTAGTGTCACAGAAAGGTGACCCAGGTCTCCTAGAGCGATGCGCGTTCGATTCGAACACAGGAGAGAACCCGTGAGAATTTCCAGACTGGCCATCACCGCCGTCGCGCTCGTCGCGACGACATGGTCGGCCTTCGCCGCCGATATTTCCGGCGCAGGCGCCACTTTCCCCTACCCGGTCTATGCCAAGTGGGCGGACGCCTACAAGAAGGAGACCGGTATCGGCCTGAACTACCAGTCGATCGGCTCGGGCGGCGGCATCAAGCAGATCAAGGCCAAGACCGTGACGTTCGGCGCGTCCGACGCGCCGCTCCCGGGCAAGGAGCTCGACGACGCGGGGCTCGCCCAGTTCCCCATGGTCATGGGCGGCATAGTGCCGGTCGTGAACATCGACGGCGTCAAGCCCGGCGATCTGGTGCTCGACGGCCCGACGCTCGCCAGCATCTTCCTCGGCGGCATCAAGAAGTGGGACGATCCCGCCATCGCCAAGCTAAACCCCGGCCTCAAGCTGCCGTCGCAAGCGATCGCCATCGTCCATCGGTCGGACGGGTCGGGCACGACCTTCAATTTCACGCACTACCTGTCCGACGTCAGCGCCGACTGGAAGTCGAAGGTCGGTACCAACACGGCCGTGCAGTGGCCGGCGGGCATCGGCGCCAAGGGCAACGAAGGCGTCGCCAACAACGTGGCGCAGACCAAGGGCTCGATCGGCTATGTCGAGTACGCCTACGCCAAGCAGAACAAGCTGACCTACACCAAGATGATCAACAAGGCGGGCAAGACGGTCGCGCCGACCGCCGAGACGTTCCAGGCCGCCGCCGCCAACGCCGACTGGAACAGCCAGCCGGGCTACGGCGTGATCCTGGCGAACCAGCCGGGCGAGCAGTCCTGGCCGATGACCGCCGCGACCTGGATCCTGCTCTACAAGAAGCCCGAGAAGGCTGACGACACCACCGCGGCGCTGAAGTTCTTCGACTGGTCGTATGCCAAGGGCGCCGACATGGCCAAGGACCTCGACTACGTGCCGATGCCGGCCAAGGTGGTGACCGACATCGAGAAGATGTGGAGCACCGAGATCAAGGACGGCAGCGGCAAGCCGCTGTTCGCCAAATAGGCGAATCAACTAGGCGAAGCGAGGCGCCCCCCGGCCCGCGCGGCCGGGGGGCGGATCATCCATCGGGCGCCAGGGGGTAGATGTGTCCGAAATGGCATTGAAAGACACGAGCATGGGGATCGAGCAATCGTCGTCGCGAGCCGCAGTGCTGAAGCGCCTGCGCGCAACCGACACCACGTTTCGACTGCTGACGCGGTCAGCCGCGATCGCGGTGCTGGTGCTGCTGAGCGGCACCATCTTTTCGCTGGTCGTAGGCTCGGCGCCCGCCTTCCAGGCCTTCGGGCTCTCCTTCGTGGTCACCGAGGTCTGGAACCCGGTGACCGAGCAGTTCGGCGCCCTGGCGCCGATCTACGGCACACTGGTGACCTCCGCCATCGCCATGCTGATCGCCGTGCCGATCGGCGTGATGGTCGCCTTCTTCCTGACCGAGCTCTGCCCGAAGGCACTGCGCCGGCCGATCGCCATCGCCATCGAGCTGCTGGCCGGCATTCCCAGCATCATCTACGGCATCTGGGGCCTGTTCGTCTTCGCGCCGTTCCTGCAGAAGTACGTGCAGCCGTTCCTGATCGACGCCTTCGGCAGCATTCCGATCCTCTCGTCGATCTTCGAGGGCCCGCCGTACGGCATCGGCATGCTGACCGCCGGCTTCATCCTGGCGATCATGGTCCTGCCTTTCATCACCGCGATCTCGCGCGACGTGTTCGACTCGGTGCCGGCGGTGCTCAAGGAGGCGACCTACGGGCTCGGCTGCACGACCTGGGAGGTCTTCAAGTTCGTGATCCTGCCCTACACGCGGGTCGGCGTGATCGGCGGCGTCATGCTGGGCCTCGGCCGCGCTCTCGGCGAGACGATGGCGGTGACCTTCGTGATCGGTAACGCGCACAAGGTGTCGGCCTCGATCCTCGCGCCGGGCACCACGATCTCCGCCTCCATCGCCAACGAGTTCACCGAGGCGGTCGGCGATCTCTACACCTCGTCGCTGATCGCGCTCGGCCTCATCCTGTTCGTCATCACGCTGATCGTCCTGTCGGCCGCGCGCTACATGCTGCTGCGCCTTCAGAAGCGGGAGGGCTGATCCATGCCGAGACTTTCCACCAACCCGCGCTACGCCGGCCGCCGGCGGCAGAATGCCATCGCGACCGGGCTTGCCTGGGCGGCCGCGGCCTTCGGCCTGGGCTGGCTGATCCTGATCCTCGGCGTCCTGATCTACGAAGGCATCGGCGGCTTGTCGCTGGCGGTCTTCACCGAGAACACGCCGCCGCCGGGTTCGGCCGGCGGCCTGCTCAACGCCATCATGGGCTCGATCGTGATGACCGTCCTGGCGGTCGTCATCGGCACGCCGATCGGCATCCTGGCCGGCACCTACATGGCCGAGTACGGCCGGCACGACAAGCTCGCCTCGATCGTGCGCTTCATCAACGACATCCTGCTCAGCGCGCCGTCGGTCGTCATCGGCCTGTTCGTCTACGAGATCGTCGTGGCGCCGATGGGGCACTTCTCCGGCTATGCCGGCTCGATCGCGCTGGCGGTCATCGTCATTCCCGTCGTCGTGCGGACGACCGAGGACATGCTGCGCCTGGTGCCCGACACGCTGCGCGAGGCGGCGGCCTCGATCGGCCTGCCCCGGGCGCACATGATCCTCCGAATCGCCTACCGGGCCGCGCGCGCGGGCATCGTCACCGGTGTCCTTCTGGCCGTCGCCCGGATCAGCGGCGAGACCGCGCCGCTGCTCTTCACCGCGCTCAACAACCAGTTCTTCAGCCTCAACATGAATGCGCCGATGCCGAGCCTGCCGGTCGTCATCTTCCAGTTCGCGCTCTCGCCCTACGAGGAGTGGCAGAAGCTCGCCTGGACCGGCGCGCTGCTGATCACCGTCACGGTGCTGGCGCTCAGTATCCTTGCCCGTTCCCTGACCGCGAGAAAATCATGAGCATGACTTCGCAGCAAGGCGCCACGCACCAGGGCGCCACGCAACAGGGCGCCACCGTCTCCGTGCCGGTGGCGACCCACAAGAGCATCGACATGGCCGGCCTCGCGGAGAAGGTGTCGATCCGCAACCTCGAGTTCTTCTACGGCGACTCGCGCGCGCTGAAGAACATCAACCTGTCGCTCTACGCCAACAAGTCGACGGCGTTCATCGGTCCCTCGGGCTGCGGCAAGTCCACGCTGCTGCGCATCCTGAACCGCATGTACGACCTCTATCCCGGCCAGCGCGCGACGGGCGAGGTGCTGTTCGACGGCGAGAACCTTCTTGCCCCCGGCGTCGACATCAATCTCCTGCGCGCCCGGATCGGCATGGTGTTCCAGAAGCCGACGCCGTTCCCGATGACGATCTACGAGAACATCGCCTTCGGCATCCGGCTCTACGAGAAGCTGCCGCGCGCCGAGGTCGACGCGCGCGTCGAGCACGCGTTGCGTCGCGCTGCGCTGTGGGACGAGGTCAAGGACAAGCTGGGGACCAGCGGCCTCGGCCTTTCCGGCGGCCAGCAGCAGCGGCTCTGCATTGCACGCACCGTGGCGGTCAAGCCGGAGGTGATCCTGTTCGACGAGCCGTGCTCGGCGCTCGATCCGATCTCGACCGCCAAGATCGAGGAGCTGATCGACGAGCTGAAGCAGGACTACACGATCGTGATCGT
>CAMFJT010000002.1 GCA_945957125.1 uncultured Rhodospirillales bacterium
TGTCGCGCGGGTTCACGAAGCCGTGGCTGTTGGGCGACTTCTTGATGAACATCATCGGCGGCAGGTCGTCGAGATACCAGCTCGCCGGGATCTCGATCAGGTCGGTCTCGTGGCCGCGCTTTAGCGGCACCATCCATTCGCGCGGCTTCTTGGCGTAGTCGATCTTGGTCCAGCTATCGCCGACCCGCACATAATAGGGCGTGTGGTCGTTGTGCATCAGCGAATGGTCGTACTTGATGCCGCGTTCGAGCAGCAGCTCGTTGGTCACCGGCGAGAATTCCCACCACGGTGCGACATAGCCGGTCGGCCGCTTGCCCGAGAGCTGCGTGACCAGATCGATGCACTTGTCGAGGATCTCCGTTTCCTGCTCGCGCGTCATGGCGATCGGATTTTCATGGCTGTAGCCATGGATGCCAATCTCGTGGCCCGCATCGGCCACCGCTTTCATCTCGTCGGGGAAGGTCTCGATCGAATGGCCGGGGATGAACCAGGTCGTCTTGATGCCGAGCCGCTCGAACATCCGGAGCAGACGAGGACTCCCGACTTCGCCCGCGAACAGACCGCGCGAGATGTCGTCCGGCGAATCCTCGCCGCCGTAGCTTCCCAGCCAACCGGCGACCGCATCGACGTCAATTCCAAATCCGCAAAGAATTTCCTTGGCCATGGGCGTGTCTCCTCCGCATTCCACGCCCCCAGACAGCAAAAAGCGTTCCGAACCGAAGTCCGGAACGCCTTTGCTCGGCCTGTCGAAGTCGCGCCGGGCGGCCCCAAGCCCCCGCCCGTACCGCGCCTATAGGCCGACTTGTACCGACGTCGTATGGACGTTGCGCTCGCGGGCCGGCGACGTTCCGCGCTCCTTGACCGCCATCGTCTTCGCCGTCGGCGCCGGCTTGGCTGCCTCGATGATGACGAACGGCTCATTGCTCGACGGTCCAGAGGCAACCGCCCTCCCCTGAAGGATGCTCGCCGCGCCAAACGTGACGACCAGCGCCGCAACCAGCATGGCAGATGCAACAACAATGTGACGCATTCCACACCTTCCCCAGAGCTTGGCGACAGCCGGCCTGTACCGACCTCCCGCTCCGAATTCCTTCAGCGCAAACGCCTCAAGATGTGTCTGCACTTCGGGAGCAGTAATATGCATATCCGGGGTGGAACGCCAGCGGAATTCGTTTCGCGGGTATCGCCAAAAGGCCTTCCCGGCACAATCGACCCGGTACGTGCAGGAGCGGCTTAAAAGGCTGTAAACAGGGCCGGAAATGGCCTAAAGGCTTGATACAATTACAGAATCCCAAAGGACCTCGACTGCAATTATATCAGCGGCGATGCGAACTTTTGTGGGTCGGGCATTTGTATCGTCAATATGTCGCGGTCAGACTGAGATATCTCCCGCGACTTCACATTTTCTTGAACACCTTCCGCAGAGGGTGTTCCAGTCCTCAGCCGAGCCGGATATCGCCGGACTGGATGCGCTTCACGCCCGCCTCGGTCATCTGCTTCCACGCCGCCGCGAGCGATCCGTTGAGGTCGATGGCCCGGGTCGCGTCCTCGATCACATAGGTCGTGAAGCCGGCCTTGCGGGCGTCCACCGCGCTCCACGCCACGCAGAAGTCGGTCGCCAACCCGACCAGGAAGACGGTGTCGATGCCGCGCTCCTTGAGGTAGCCCGCCAGCCCGGTCGGCGTCTTGCCATCGGCCTCCTTGAAGGCGGAGTAGCTGTCGGTGTCGGTATGGTAGCCTTTGCGGATGACGAGCTCGGCCTTGGGCAGCTTGAGGTCCTTCAGCACCGCCGCATCCTCGGTGCCCTGGATGCAGTGGTCCGGCCACAGCACCTGCGTACCGTAGGAGAGCTGCGTCGTCTCGAACGGCTTCTTGCCGGAATGGGCCGACGCGAACGAGACGTGGCCCGGCGTGTGCCAGTCCTGGGTGATGACGATGTTGGCGAAGGCCGGGGCCAGCTTGTTGATGATCGGCACGATGTCGGCGCCGCCCTTCACGGGCAAGGTGCCGCCGTCGACGAAGCAGTTCTGGACATCGATGACGATCAGCGCCGCCTTGGCATCGGGCTTGATCGGATCCGCCGCGCGCGGCGCCGGCAAGGCCGAGGGCCGCGCCCGACGCCAGGAAGGTTCTGCGCGACAGGCCGAACGACAGGGGCTGCATCGGGGACTCCAACGGTTGGATGCCCATATTGTAGCCGGTCCGAAGGGAAAGTGTACTTCGCGGGAGGTTTTCCTGGCACAGGACGACGCGACGGCAGGATGGGAGCGCGCGCGCAAAGCGATGGAGACGGCGCGCCGTTGGAGCGGCCCCGACGGTCCGCGATCCCGCGCCCGCCATCATATGTTCGCCCGCCTGCTCGAGCTGTTCGGATGGGCACTGCGGCAAACGCCGTTCTATCGGCGCGGCTTGCGCAACGCCCTCGACCTCAGGCTCACGGAGATCGAGGTCTTCCCCGTCGGCCTGCCCGCGGCGTTCGACGGCTATCGCATCCTCCATGTCAGCGACCCGCATCTCGACAGCCTGCCGGCCATCGCCGACGTGGCGCGCCGCATGCTGGACGGAATCGAGGTCGACCTGCTGGCCCTGACCGGCGACCTGCCGGGAGACGACCGGACTCCGATCGGCCTTGCGGTCGGCCTGCTGGCCCGCGCCGTGGAAGGCGTGCGCGTCCGCGACCGGCGGCTGGCCGTGCTGGGCAACCATGATCCGGCCGCGACGGTCGAGGCCTTGCGTCCGCTCGGCTTCGAGACGCTGGTCAACCGGTCGGTAGCGCTGAGCCGCGACGGCGCCAGCATCGGCGTCACCGGCCTCGACGACGTCCACTGCTTCTACACACCCGCCGCACGCGCGGCGCTCGAAGCGACGGCAAAGGGCTTCCGCATCGCCCTCGTGCATTCGCCCGAGATGGCCGATCATGCCGCTGCGGCGGGATACGCACTCTATCTCTGCGGCCACACCCACGGCGGCCAGATCTGCCTTCCCGGCGGCAGGGTCGTGTTCAGCCAGCTCCTGCGCTGCCGCCACGCCGCCTCCGGCCTGTGGCGCGAGGGAAACATGATCGGCTACACCACGCCGGGCCTCGGCGTCGCCGCGCCGACCGTCCGCTTCAACACCCGCGGCGAGGCAGCCCTCATCACCTTGCGATATTCCCGGTAACGGGAGCGCCGACAATGTATGATTGCTCTCGGCGAAGATCATGCGAAACGACATCGAGATAGACGAGCACCTTCTCGCTCAAGCCATGGAGGCGACCGGCCTGCCGACCGCGCGCGCCACGATAGAGCAAGGCTTGAGGTTGTTGCTTCGGATGCGCAGGCAGTCTGCTGCCCTCGCCAGGCTCGAGGGATTAGGATGGGAGGGTGATCTCGACGACATGCGTCTCGATTGCCCAACGGAATCGGAGTGACCGTCCTGTCGCCATCAACCCTTTCGGTTTCGGAGGAAAGCACAGCATGAGCGGATCGGGTTGGCGGCAGCGGGCGGGCACGCAATTCACGTGCGAGAAGCATCCGGCGCACGGGCGCAACGGCATGGCGGTCACCAACCACCCGCTGGCCTCCGCGGCGGGCATGGAGATGCTGGCGGCGGGCGGCAATGCGGTCGATGCCGCGGTCGCCGCGCAGTTCGCGCTGACCGTCGTCGAGCCGATGATGGTCGGGTTGATCGGCGGCACGACCTGCCACATCCGCCTCGCCGACGGCAGCCACCGGATCGTCGACGGCATGAGCGCCGTGCCGCTCGCCGGCCATCCGACGATGTACCGGCCGATCCCCGGCGCGCCGCCGCAGGTCTACGACGTCGAGCGACGCGAGAACCAGGTCGGGCCGAAGGCGGTGGCGACACCCGGGTCGCTGCGCGCGTGGTGCCACGCGCTCGACAACTACGGCACGATGGCGCTGTCGGACGTGATGCAGCCTGCGATCCGCCACGCCACGCAGGGTTTCACGGTCACGCCCTACCTTTCCGACTGCATCGAGAGCGCCGCGGCCGAATTGCTCGACGATCCCTTCGCCGCCGATCGCCTGCTGCCGGACGGCACGCCGCTCAAGGCCGGCGAACGGCTGGTCCAGGGCGACTATGCCGAAGCGCTGACCCTGATCGCCCAGCAGGGCGAGGGCGCGCTGCACGGCGGCCCGCTCGGCGACCTGCTGGTCGAATGCATGGAGAGGACGGGCGGTTTCATCTCGCGCCAGGATCTCGTCGGCTACCGCGTGGTCGAACGCGCGCCGATCCGCGCCCGCTATCGCGGCTGGGAGATCCTCGGTCCGCCGCCGCCTGCCGCCTCGGGCGTACACATCGCCCAGATGCTGAACATCCTCGAAGGCTACGACATCGCGCGGATGGGCTACGGCACGGTGGAGACGCTCCACCTGCTGGCCGAGGTGCTGAAGATCGCGTTCGCCGACCGTGCCGAGGCGAGCGGCGATCCGGACTTCGTGAAGGTGCCCGTCGAGCGCATCACCTCCAAGGCCTATGCCGAGGAGCGCCGCGCGGAGATCGACCCGGCGCGCGCCCGCAAGTGGAGCGGCGGGCTGCTGGCGAAGGAAGGTGCCGACACGACCCACCTCACCGTCGCGGACGGCAAGGGCAATGTCGTGACCACGACGCAGACCATCAACAGCCTGTTCGGCGCGCGCTTCATCGTGCCCGGCATCGGCATGATCCCCAACGACTACATGTCGAACTTCGATCCGCGGCCCGGCAGCCCGCTGTCGATCGCGCCGGGCAAGCGGGTCACCACCTCGATGTCGCCGGTGATGGCGCTGCGCGAGGGCAAGGTGACCTACGCCCTCGGCCTGCCGGGCGGCCGCAAGATCTTCCCGTCGGCCTGGCAGGCGCTGGTCAACCTGATCGACCATGGCATGGCGCTGCAGGAGGCGGTCGAGGCGCCGCGCATCTGGACCGAGGGCGTCGTGCTCGAGGTCGAGCATGGCTTTCCCGAAAGCGTCCGCCAGGGCCTGCGCGAGCGCGGCCACACGCTGCAGATCATGCCGACCGTGGCGGGCGGCATGAACGCCATCCAGTTCCACGACGACGGCAGCATGACCGGCGCGGCCTGCTGGCGCGCCGACGGCGCGGCGGTCGCGCTCGGCGGCGGGCTTGCCCGCGCCGGGGTGCGCTTCGTGCTGCCGGGCTGATCAGCCGGCGAGGATCGCGCCGAGCTCTTCGCGCGCGGGCAACGCCGCGAAGGCGCCGGCGCGAGTGGCGGTGATCGCGGCCGCCTTCTGCGCCGCGCCGATCGCCCGTTCGATTGCGAGGCCCCGGGCGAGCGCCGCCGCCATGACGCCGCAGAACACGTCGCCACAGCCCGTCGTGTCGAGGGCCGCGACCCGCTCGGCCGGGTAGAGTCGTCCGTCGAAGCGGCATCCGTCGGCGCCGAGCGTGACGATCGCGGCATCGGCCCGATCGATCGCCGCGCCCAGTGCCTCGGCCTCCAGGCGGTTGGCGATGACGAGGCTGCAGCCATCCATCAACCGCTCCGCGCCGGGCCAGTACGGCGCGGGCGTGAAGATCGTCGTCGCCCCGCCGCGCCGCGCGATGGCGAGAAGTTCCGCGGTCACGTCGAGCGCGAGGTTGCCCTGGAGCAGGACCACGTCGCCAGCCGCCACGTCGCACAGCGCCGGCTCGGCGTCGGCGACGGTCAGCGCCAGCGAGCACGCGCTGGTGCTGACGATGCTGTTCTCCCCGCCCGGCAGCACCATCAGGAGAGAGAAGTCGGTGGCGTGCGGCAGGCGCGGCAGGATCAGTGCGTCGAACCCCTCGGCCGACAGATGACGCTCGACGTCATCGGCCTGGGCGTGGTCGTTGCCCAGCGGGGCGCAGAAGCGCACGGGCGCCCCGCAGCGCGCCGCGACGACCGCCTGGTTCAGACCCTTGCCGCCCGGTGCCCGCGCCGCATCGCTGCCGATCAGCGTCTCCCCCGGCAGCGGCAGGCGCGGCACCGCGAGCCGCAGGTCGAGGCCCGCATTGCCGATGACGACGACGCGGCCCATGTCAGCCCCAGTCGTCGTCGATCAGCGTGGCAAAGGCCGACCCTTCGGGCAGCATGTCGCCGATTTCCAGCCGCGGCGCGACGCGCGGACCACCCGCGGTCCACCACGCCGCGCGGCCGCACGCCAAGGTCGGCAGCGAGGCCGGCGAGGCATCGGCGAAGCAGGCCTGCCGGATGCGACCGAGCAGCTCGTCAGGCGAGAGATCGCATTCCAGCGCGTCGAGGGCGGCCTCTTCGCAGGCCGCCAGGAACGAGGTCATCCAGCCCGCCTGCGGCGCCCAATCGATGGACGCGACGGCCGCGATCGTCAGAGGCCAATAGCGTCCGGCCCGGTCGACGCTCGGCAGCCAGAGCCCCAGCACGCCGTTGCGCCCGCACAGCCCCGGCGGCAGCACGAAGCGCCAGACCGGTGCCTCCAGCCATGAGGCCTGCCATTCGTCCCGTGGCCGCTGCCGCTGGGTCTCCGCCAGGCCACGCGCCCACCACGCATCCCAGGCGTCGGTGAAGTCGCGCGGCAGGTTCTCGCGCACGAAATCGCCGCGCGCCGGCAGCTTGCCGAACAGGCCGGCGCTGGCATCGGGAGGAAGCGGCGGCATCGTGGCGCTAGTCACGCACCGCCGGGCAGCGGAAGTCCTGCACGACCCCGAGCGCGAAGGGATTGAGCGCGGTGGCGGGCCGAAGCTCGAACGCCGCGCGCCGGTTGCCGAGCGCGAAGGACAGCGTGTAGCGGCCCGGCGCGGCCGCCGGGCTCATCGTGCCGCGGGCGAACAGGCGGAACATCGCCCAGGGTCCGCTCTCGGCCAGCACGCCGGTGCCGCCCGGCGGCGGCGGATCGAACACCAGCCGCACGTTCTGCAGACGGTCCGGGCCGGGCCAGGTGATCTGGGTCGAGCGCGGCGGCGCACCCTGCACATGGGTGACCGTCGCGCCGTCGAGTTCCAGCCTGACTTGCGAGGCGCCCGCATCGAGGCCGGCCGGGACGATATCGAAGCGCACCGCGACGGTCGCGCTGCCCGGCGCGAAGAACATGTCGCGCAGCACGGCCGCGCGCTGGAACTGGACGATGTCCGCCGGCGAGACCGGCGCCGCCACGCCATCGGCCGTCTGGCCTCGCCAGGGATTGACCGTGGTGTCGACGAACGGGCGCAGCTGGGTGTTGAAGAAGCCGTCGATCAGCCCGCCCGGGGCGAACAGGCGGGCAAAATCGTCGAGCGGCGTGTCGAGCGAGCTCGCCGCGACGAACGGGAAGCGGCCGTTCACCGCGAGCGGACAGAGTGCCGCCGGTCCGCTCGACCCGTTGTAGGCGGCGATCACCTGTTGCCGCGCACCGCCGGCGCCGCCGCGCAATGCCGTGCTCGCTTCGGCGATCGACTGCAGCCAGCGGCCGAGCGGCTGGGGCTGGCGGCGCGCCTCCGCGCGAAGCACCGCAGACGGCTCGTTGCCCAGCGCGGCCGCGGTCTGCGCGGCTGCCGCGGGCCCGGCAGCCGCCAGCTTCGCCATCTGCTGCTGCAGGTCGTTGATGCGCTTCAGCACCTGATCAATCGGCGTGCCGGACGCCACTGCGACCAGATCGCGAAGCGACCTGAAATGATCTTCCACCTCGCCGCTGGGCGATGCTGCAGCAGCCTGGCCGGGCACCGGGTTGACCATCCCGCCCGCAGCTCTCGTCTGCTCGGTCAGGGTAAGCTGGCGCGCCATCGCCGCCAGCAGGTCCTTCATCGGCGACTGGGCCGCGCCCAGGATGAAGAGGTCCTGTGCCGCCTGCGGCACGCTGCGCAGGGGCGCGATCTCGAGGTCCTGCAGCAGCTCGTCCCACGCCTTGACATAGTCCGCGGCATAGAGGGCGATGACGCCGTCGACGAGGGCCCGCTGCTCGGCGTCGTTCAGGCGCGGGGCGCCCTGACCCGTCACCCAGCTTTCACCAGCGGCGGCACGCACGGCCGCGGGCAAGGCCGGCAGCAGGGCCTTCTGATATCCCTCCACCGTCAGATAGCCGGGAACGCCATCGGTCAGCTTCTTGCCGGAGGCCCGCACGAAGAGATGCAGCCCGGCGCGCCCGAGCGACTCGGACGGTCGCCAGGGCGGCAGAGGCTGCGCGGCAAGTGCGGGCTTGAGGCGGGAATAGACGCGCGCCGCCAATGGTACGCTGCCGAACGCCGCCCGCGCACGCGCCAGAAGCGCTTCGTCGAGCGCAACCGACGGCAAGGGCTGGGCCAGCAGCGCATCGAGATGGCTCGCCAGTCCGGCCAGGGCCGCCGCCTCGTGCGCGCCGTGCGCGAGCTGCCAGTCGTAGGCCATCCAGTCCTTGACGAGCGCCGCATCGAGCGGGCCCTGGCCGCCCAGCATCAGGTAGACGCGGGTCGCCTCGTAGAGGAACGGCGGGTTGGCGAGATTGCCCCGCATCTGGGTCTCCAGCCGCCAGATCAACCGCGGCAGCAACGCATAGCCCAGGGCGTGGCGATAGACCGTTTCGGCCGCCGTGCGCAGCTTGGCGCTCTGCGAGAAGTCGAAACCGGAAAGGGTGCGCGCGGGCGGAGGACCGACAGCGTCCTGCAGGCTCTTCGCGGCATCGAGCAACGGCAACAGACGCGGCAGGTCGGAATCGTCGACCGGGCTCAAGGTCATCGTCTTGCCGATGCCTTCATAGCTGGCGAGCGCCGTCGCCATAGACGCGATCTCGCGCCCCGCGGACAGCCGATCGAGCACGAGCCAACCGGCCGCCGCAGCGACGGCGACGGCAATCGTGGCGAACGCGCTACCCCGCAGCAGCGCGCGCCGCGCACGGACGCCGGGCGGCTCGCTCACCAGCATCGACTCGCCCAGGATCACGTCGGAGACCAGGCGTCCGAGGAAATAGCTCCGCCCCTGGTCGGGGCGCGGCGCGGCGCCACGCCGCGCGTCGAGGCCGAAGGTGCGCACCAGGGTTCCGGTCAGGCGGTCGATCGGCGTGCCTTCCTGGGTTCCGGAGGTGAAGTAGACGCCGCGCAGGGTCGGCGCCGGGTCGTGCTGGGAGCCGCCGAACGCATCGACGAGGAAAGCCTGCAGCGACGACTCCAGGATCGCCATCTGGGTCGGGAAGGCCGCGATGCGGGCGCGGCCGGCAATGCTCTCCTCCTCCTGCAGGCGGCGGAACAGGCGCTGGTCGAGGCGCTCGACGAGAAGGCGGAACTCCGCCGCGAACCGCTCCACCGTGCCGCGTTCGGCCGTGTCCAGCGGGAAGGTGACACCCCACACCTGATTGCGGCGCTCGCGGTCGAGATCGTCGAAGAACTCGGTGAAGCCCGCGATCAGGTCCGCTTTGGTGAACAGGGCATAGACCGGCATGCGCACGCCCAGGCGGCTTTCGAGTTCCTTGATCCGCGCCCGGATCTCGCGGGCATGCGCGGTTCGCTCCTTCGACGGCGCCTCGGCGATCTCGCTGAGGGAGATGGCCACGATCACCCCGTTGAGCGGCTGGCGCGGCCGGGTCCGGCGCAGCAGATCGAGGAAGGCATGCCAGCCGGCGCGATCGACGGCCGCGTTCGAATCCTGCGTCGTGTAGCGGCCGGCCGTGTCGATCAGCACGGCGTCCTCGGTGAACCACCAGTCGCACAGCCGGGTTCCGCCGACGCCCGCCACCGCCCCGTGCCCGAGCTTGTCGGCCAGCGGGAACTTCAGCCCGCTGTTGAGCAGGGCCGTCGTCTTGCCCGCGCCCGGCGGCCCGATGATGGCGTACCACGGCTGCTCGTAGAGGGAGCCGGATCCGCCGCGCGCCTTCTTCAGCAAAGCGAGGGCAGCCGACATGCGTTCGCGTAGCGCGGCCGCTTCCTCGTCCGGACTGTCGCCGGCGCTCGCCGGCCGCCGCTCGGCGACGCCGGCTTCGAGCCGGCGTTCACGACGCCGGCGGCGCATGTCGAGCAGCAGGTTGGCCGCCAGCCAGATCGACAGCAGGACGAGCACGATGACGAGCCGGGGCAGCCAGCCTTCCAGGCCCCACCCTGCCAAACCGCCCAGCAGCGGGGCAAAGAACCATGCGAGCAGCGCGAGGATGGCGGTGCCGGCAAGGCTCAGCGACCAGCGGGAGGCAAGGAGCCGCAGTGTCGCCTGCATGGTTACGGGCCTTGGCGCGATAGCACGATCTCGATGCGCCGGTTTCGCTCGCGGCCTTCCGCCGTGGCATTGGACGCGATCGGCTCGGCATCGGCCCGCCCTTCGAAGCTCACCCGGGACGCATCGCCGACACCGGCCGCGACGACCGCGCTCGCCGCCTGGGCGCGGGCCGTGGAGAGCTGGGCATTGGACGGGAAGGCGATCGTGCGGACCGGCTGGTCGTCGGTGTAGCCGATCACCCGGATCTTGCCGGCTTCGCCGCCGAGTGCCTGCCCGATGCGGCTGAGCAGCGCCTTGAAGGCGGGCTGGACGGCCGCGCTGCCGGGCGCGAAGAGGCCGCTTCCGGCCACCCGCACGAGCGGCTGGGCGGCAGTGCCCGCGACCTCGGCGAGGCCTTGCTCGATGTCCGGCCGGAGGTTGTTGCGGACCCTGTCGAGTGCCGTCGGCTCCGGCGGCGGCAGAGGCCGCGGCTGCGGGGCGACCGTCGGCGGAGCATCGACGATCGCGGCGCGCACGATCTCGGGCATCCGGGCCGGCGAGGCGTCCCGCGCGCGCGCCTGGAGGGTGTCGGACTCGATGTTGAGAGCGATCGAGAACCACGCGAACAGTGCCCCGAGCAGCCCGAGGCCGGCGCTGGCGGCGACCCAAAGGGGAACGCGCACGCGGCTTGCCCTGTAAGGTGCCGACACGCCTTTGACGTGCGGCGAGAGCTCGGCTGCAGCGGCCTTCTCCTGGCGAACGATGATGGCATGGACATCTTCGCGGATGCGCTTGACGTCGGCGCCGCCGCCGGCGGACGCGCGATAGCGGCCGACGAATCCGAGCGACAGGCAGAGATACATCAGCTTGATGACCGGCAGGAACTTGCGCGGGTTGTTGCACATCTGGCGGAGCAGCTCGAAGAAGCGCTCCTCGCCGCCGGCATCGCGATGGAAGGTGGCGACCAGCGGCTGCGCCCTCCAGCTTCCGCGGCTGCCCCAGGGGGTGCTGAGCACGACGTCGTCGAGGCTGGCGCACAGCGCATAGTGCGCCGCGCGAAGCGATTCGGGATCCACGCCCCTGGCGCCTGCCTCCTGCTCGAAGATCCTGACCTGGCGGACCGTCCAGTCGCGCAGGTCGCCGGCGTCGGGCGGATTTGCGGTATTGCTCACCCGTGCCATGAGTTGGAGCAGCGGCGCGGCGGCGGCCGTGAGCGCCTCACCGCCGACCGTGGCATTTCCGAGGCCCGCCGCAGGAGGCGGCATCGATCGCTCGACCGGCTCCGAAGACGGTGCCGGTGCCGGTGCCGGCGCCGGTGCCGGTGGTGCTGCCGGCGGCTGCCGGCGGCCGGGGCTGGGCCGGATGATCGTCCGGTTCGCCTCGTCGGGCACGGCCCTGCGTGCCGGATCGGCGGGCGGCAGAGCGGGCGCCGGCCGCGCTGCGGGGCCGACCTTGATGATCGTGCGGTTGGCTCCGTCGGGCTTCGCGAAGGGATCGTCGATCATGCGGGATTACATCACTGCAACCGGCCAGGTTGCCCAGAATAGCAGATCGCGCCCGGAATCCACGCCGGGGAAGCGACTGCCCCTCGCCTTCCTTGACCGCCCGGAAGCGCCGCGCCATTAAGAAGACCCTTCGGCACCGGAAGGAGAGTCCGCCGCGATGTGCCTTGTCCCGTCACAGACGATCCTGAGCACGGACGAGACCGGCAGCATCGCGCCGCCCATCTTCACCTCGGTCGGCCAGGATGCCGTGAACGGGCCGGGCGACGTGTTCGTCATCCAGTCCCTGCTCAACAGAAGGTTGCCGCAGCCGCATATCGACATCCCGGTGTCCGGTACCATCGACCCCGGCACGATCCTCGCGATCAAGACGTTCCAGGCGATGGTGATGAACATGAATCCGCCCAGCGGCCATGTCGCGCCCGCCAGCGCGACCTACTACGCCCTGGCGGCGCGGCCGCTGGTGAGCAAGAAGCCGCCGCCGCCGATGCGGTTCGGGCATGTCGGCATCGTGCCGCCGGAAGTGATCGAGGCCGCCAAGGCCTCGCATGCGCGCTGGAGCATTCCGGTATCGGTCACCCTCGCTCAATGGATCGTCGAGAGCGCCTGGGGCTCGGCCATGCCGCCCGACAGCAACAACCCGTTCGGCATCAAGGCGCTCGACTCGCAGCCGGCGGTGGAGAGCGAGACCCGCGAGGTGGTCGACGGCAAGGTCGTGACCATCGTCGCGCGGTTCAGGCGGTTCGCCAGCCTCGCCGAAGCCTTCGAGGTCCACGGCAGGCTGCTGGCGACCGCCGCCCCCTACCAACCCGCGCGCGCCTTCCTCCAGGATCCGGACCGGTTCGCCGACGCGCTCACCGGCGTCTACGCGACCGATCCGCAATACGGCGAGACGCTCAAATGGGTGATGGAAAACTACAAGCTGAAGGCGCACGAGCCTTCCAGCCCCGCTCGCTGACGGTCTACCGCTCGAGCGTCACGGAATAGCGCATATTGCTTTCCGACACGTCCACGATGCGGCATCCCAGTAGCGCAGTGAGCCGCTCGAGGCCCCTGGCACTCAGATAGACCTGCTCGGACGGGCGCACCGGCCCACGGGCATCGCTACCGTAGCGCTGCGCGGTGAAAAACAGGCGACCGCCCGGCCTCAGCACGCCGACGAGGCTGCGCAGCACGCGCAGGGGATGGTCGACCTGCTCGAAGGCTTCGCAGAAGGTGATGAAGTCGGCCCGGTCCTCGCCGAGCACCCCGGCGATGTCGTCGCTGTCGAGATCGAACGCGTGTGCCTCGATGCCGTGCCGGCGCATGTCCTCGACATAGGGCAGCGACAGGTCGAGCCCGATCAGCCGCTTCCAGCGGTCCGGCGAACGTTTTTGCGCGATCCTCAGATACTGCCCGACGCCGCACGCTGCATCGACCATGATCCGCGCGTCTTGCGGGATGGCCGGCGCGAAGTGCTCGAACATCTGCTCGTAGCCGCGCCACTCGGCGTCGTTGGCCATCTTGGCGACGAAGTACGCATCCCGGCGGAAGCGTTCCTTGTTGTCGCTCGTCACCGGATTGAGGAACACCGAATGGCAGGCGAGGCAGAAGTCGTAGCAGGCGATCGGTGCAGGAGTCTCGCGCGTCGGCACCTGGGTGAAGGAGCCGCCGAAGATGCTCAGCGGTTCGGGCAACCGGCTCATCGGAATGCGCCATAGCGCCATCGTGTCCGGCCCTTCGCACACCGGGCAGTGCGTGACGGCGCGGTCGCCATAGATCGAGAAGAGGACCCCGGTATCGCCGCGCAGGGGGAAAGACCGCGGCGTCGTCGGCCGGTCGGCCACCGCTTCCGGTTCGGGCAATCTGCTTTCGATCGGTGCCGGATCGACGACCAACGGTTCAGGCACCGGCACTGCAGGCTTGAGGGCTGGGGCCTCGGGTACCGCGGGCTCGGGGACCGCAAGCTCGGGCACCGCAAGCTCGGGGGCCGCTGGCTGGAGCACTGCCGGCTCGATTGCCACGGGCGCGCATACGATCGGTTCGGAGACCATCGCCTCGAACGCCATCGCCTCGAACGCCCTCGGCTGTTGTCCCGCTTCGTCCATCCGTCGCTCGGGATGACGCGCCCTCAGCCGCCAGTATTCATAGGAACCTTGCTTGTAGAGAAGCTCCAGCGGTTCGTAATAGGCACCGGCCAGCTCGGCGAGCAGGCGGTCCCGTTCTTCCTGGCCGTCACGATTGATGCCGAAACGGCCCAGGTCGAGGATCAGCTCGTCGAAGGTCGAGGCGGTCCGCAACAGCAGATCCTGGTTCTCGGCGGTATACGAGTGCGTGACGTTGGTGATGACGCAGACACTCTTGCGGCCGGCGCGTCGGTCGCCCAGCGTACAGACATCGGGGAAGAAACCCGGAACGTAAGCGAGGCGCCCGGGAAGGTCGGGATGGACCGCGGACTGCAGACCGAGGTTGGACACGCCGACCGGGAAGCGGCGCCGGTCCCCCTCGTAACCCGTCACGGCGAAGCCATGTCGGGCCAGCAGCAACGATAGCCCGCCGCAGCCACTGCCGATCTCGACGATCTCCGTCGTCGCGGCGTCGAAGATCAGCGCGATCGCCTCGGCGATGGAACATTCGTGCTTCAGCAGGATCGCCTTGCCTTCCGCCTTGGCGGCATAGGCAGCGTCGGCCGGATAGTCCTTTCCCTCCCCTTCCATCCAGCCCTGCTGAAGAGCCGCCAGCTCGAGGTTGAAATCGGCGATGTCGAGCGCGAGCGGCATGCCCGCGCGCGCAGGAGGCGTCCCGACGACGACGGGAGGGCCGCCGGCACCGAGGATCCGCGAGGGACGCACGTGCCAGATCTCGCCTTCCGAGGGGATCCAGAGCCGATGCACGAAGTCGTGCAACCCGCGCAGCCGGGCCGTCAGGGAGGCGCCGGCGTCCGGCGATCCGGCTTCGCTCGGATCGAATCCGATGATCGCATCGTCGAACAGGGAGAGGCTGGCCAGTCGCTTCGCACGTGTGGCTTCGTCATCCGATCCGAAGACGAGCAACAGGCTCTTCTTGCCGGGCGGGATGGCGCCGACCCTGAACATGTCGAGATAGCGGTCGGCGGCCGGCTTCAGCCTTTCCTTCAGCCGGGGCACGAAGGGAGCCAATGCGTCCGCGCCGCGCTGCAGTGCCTCGAGGCCCGGCGGATCGAGCTCGAAAGCCAGCACGTCGAAGCCGGCGACCGCCAGGGCAAGAGCGAGGGAATGGCCGATCGCCGAGCTCTGAACGATCGTCGTGTCGGCGGGGGTGAAGCCCCGCACGATGTACCGGACGATATCCTGCTCGCCGTCCGAGAGGAGGCAATCGCCCTCGCCGAGCAGATCACCGCATCCCAGCGTCGCGAGAGCCGTCCCGAGCGAGCTTCCGAAGTCGGGCGACGACGGATCGGAAAGGACGCGACGCAAGCCTGCGGGAAGATCGGCCGGCGGCGATACCGTCTTGCCGGGCGGCGCTTGCAGCACGGCCGGCACTTCGGTGCCGTCGATCGAATGCAGCAGCGCCATGACGTCGTTGACCGTGGTGAAGGTCAGCTCGACGTCGGCCCGCTCGCAGGCCCGCGAAAGCCGATCGAAGATCGCGACCGTATCGGGATAGCAATGGGGGATGAGCGAGCCCGGCTCCGACATGGCGTAGTAGTGATACATCGAATGCGCGTGCGTCTTGACGAACAGCCGGTCCTCGATGACGACCGAGTTCGCAAGCCAGCTCTCGACCATGAGATCGGTCTGCTTGAAGCGATCCCGATTGGGTGCGTAGTAGTAGTCGAGCGAGGAGTGATCGGCCTTGATCTTCGAGTTCCAGATGAAGAAGCGATCCGGCTTCATCACTGCGGAATTGCGACCGATCGCCATCGCCTGTGCCTCGGGCAGGTCGTAGGCACGCTGCAGGTCGAGTGGCAGGCACGTGAAGGGGGTTTCCATCCTGGGATCGCAAATCGAGCGGCCTGCCGGGAAGGTGAAATCGCCGAACCCGCCATGCCGCATGATCATGCCGAGCTCGTTCTCGATCTGGCAGATTCGCGGATCTGAACCGGCCAGCGCCCAATTGCCGTGCACGAAACCCCAGCGATCGAACGGTGCACCGGTCTCGTTGGCGATCAATGAAGTCGCGAGCGAAAAGAAGAGGTCGAGCCGCGCTTGATCGAGCTCGCTCGTGCTGTGCGCATTGACCCAGTTGGAGACCGGGCTGTCGAAATGGGAGTGGTTGCGCGTCCACCATTCGTGGTGCACGTGCAGATGCATCTCGTGGCTGCCTTCGACGACCAGGGGCCTGATCGCACCGGTGACCTGCCGGTCCTGCTGCTCCGTACGCCGGCGGAAGACGACGCTGTCGTTCGGCACCCGCCGCGATTCGCCATCGTCGCCGGCGCCGGGATCGAGATAGTGCGCCACATAGACGCTGTAGAAGAGGCTGAGCTTCGAGGCATACGGCGAGCGGCGCGTCTGGCGCTGAAAATTCTCGACGGCCCTGAGGCTCTTGGCGCTCAGGCCCCCGCCCCACGGCTCGAAATGGTCGGCATGGAAGTAGTAGACCTTGCTCACGCCGCGGCGCTTGAGGATCTCGGCCAGCGGATCGGCAGCCAAGGCCGAGGACGGACCTGTCGACAACTCCGGCTGAGGTTCGCCACCCACGCTGTCCATCTCGACACGATCCCTTTGCAATGTTCGTCCTGCTGCGCGGCATCAGGTCTGCCCGACCTGATAGGCCATCGCAAGCCGCGCGTTTCTCCGCGAGACCATACGCCCAATTGTGGTCAAACACCGTACGCGCACGGGACGCCCGACGCTGCTGCCCGAAAGACCCGACGCGCAGGAGGGCGATAAGCTCGCCGCGCCATGCCCGCAGCGCGCCCTCCTCGCCCCCGACGCATGGTCTCAGGGCAGCGAGACCCTCGCCTGGCGTCCGCCACGCAACTCGACACGCTGCATCATGGAGCCGCCCTCGAGCTGAGAGGCCCCCTGCCACTTCACGCTGCTGGTGACATACCAGACCCCATCGGGCACGCGCGAAAAGGAGAAGCTGCCGGAGGAGTCGCAGCGAGTCGTGCGCAGGGTCGAGACATAGAGCGGATCGTCGCGATCGAACTTCTGCGCGCCGAGGCTGGCGGCGCGCATGCCGCGGCTCGTGCTGCCGAAGATCGCCGCCATGCGTGCGCGGGCGTAGGCGCTGTCGGGAATGAGGTTGGCCGACTGTCCGGCGCAGGTGTGGCTCGTGCCGCCGGCCTCGATGAGCGCCCGCCCGCTCACGCCGTTCGCGCCGCTCTTGCGCGCCCAGTCGACCTCCGAAGGCGCGACCGGCGTGGAAAGAGCGCTCTCCTGCGGGCCGAGCTGATCGCAGGCGCCGAGCGCGAAAACGAGTCCCGCAAGCAGGGCAGAAGGCTTCAAGGGGCCGGATCCTTCCTGTCCATGGGCGGGGAGCATAACCCGGCGCACCGCACGTCCCTGTGTCCCTTTGGTGGTTGGCGCCGTCGCAACCACCGAGGTCGGAATTGACATCCACCCTTCCGCAACCGACGGTATGCGGCATGGTTTCCCGGCGCCTCGTCCGCGCATCAATTGCGGCGGCACTGCTCGTCGCCCCAGCGGTCATCGCGCCGCTCGGCGCAAAGCTGGCATGGGCACAGGCCACGCCTTCTCCCACGACCAGAAACGCGGAGGTCCAGCGTCTGCTGGACGACGCCTGGAAGATCGAGCAAGGCCCCAAGCCCGACGAGGCGGAGGAAGCATACAAAGCCGCGATCGCCGTCGCCGAGAAGCTCGAGGCGCCCGCCGAGATCGGCCGCGGCTGGCTCGGGCTCGGCCGTTTCTACAATCGACGCGGGCGATCCGCGCAAGCCGTCGCGGCGGGCGAACGGGCCTTGCGGTTCTTCGAAGACGGCCTTCCCCCCGGCGATGCCTGGATCGTGATAGCACACGGTGCGATCGGCATCTTCGCCAACGCCGCCCAGGAGCACGCCAAGGCGGAGAAGCACCTGCGCTGGATCGTCGATGCCTTCGCACGCGATCCGCGGCACATCTCGGCGACCGAAGCAGGCACTGCCAGCGTCAACCTGTCCGTCGCCCTGCGCGGACTGGGCCGGACGGCGGAGGCCGAAGCCGCGCTGCGGCGCGCCATAGAGATCCGTGAAGGGAGCCAGCCGCGCGACGACGCCCTCGTGGCCATTGCCTGGCGCTGGCTGGCCGACTTCCTCGCCGACGAGAGGCGTCTCGCCGACGCCGAGGCCGCCTGGACGACGGCGGTGGCCGTAGCCGAGCACTTGCCCCCTGCGCAGGACACGCTGCCCTCTACGCTCATCGGGCAGGCGATGTTCCTGCTCAAGACGAGCAAGTTCGAGGACGCCCGCGCCGCGGCCCTGCGCGCGCTGCAGTTGCGCGAGGCGGCGTCGGGACCCGATCACTTTTCGGTGGCAGAGGCGCATCTCGCCCTCGGGCGCGTCGCCACCGCGGCGGCAGACGGGACGACCGCCACCACGGAATACGACTTCGTGCTCGAGCACTACAAGCGCAAGCCCAGCCGGCAGGTGGCCCCCATGGCAGCAGCCGCCGCTTACCAGCTTGCGCTTTCCTATCGGGTCGCCAAGCAGCCGGCCGATGCCGAGCGCATGGTGCGCACCGCGATCGCGCTACGAGCAGCGGTGCAGCCGGCCGATGCGACGAACCTCTCCGCCTACTGGCGCGTGCTGGCTCTCGCGCTGTGGGACCAGGACCAGCTTGCCGACGCAGAGCACGCCTTCCGCAGGACACTCGAGCTCTACGGGCGCGCCGGCAAGGGCGGCTCCGCCGACGACGGCACCGTCCACCTCTGGCTGGGCGACGTGCTGTTCAGCGCCGGCCTCTATCCGCAGGCGGAGGAGGTGCAGGACCGCGCCCGCACGATCTTCGCGCAGCTCGGCGAACCGATGGCGACAGCCGGAGCGGAGCTCCGCCTCGGCATCACGTTGCGGTACCTATGGCGGGGACGGGAGGCCGAAGGGCTGGCCCGCAAGGCGCTCGCCGCACGCGAGGACAGGCTGAAGCCGGACGACCCGCTGATCGGCGAGGCGGCCCGTGAGCTGGCGGCAGCCCTGCGCTGGCAAGGCAGGAATGCGGAGGCCGAGCCGCTCTATCGCCGGGCACTGGCGATCCGCGAGGCGGCGCACGGTCCGGACAGCCAGCTGGTGCTGGCCGATCGCTACGGCCTGGCGCTGGCGATCGAGGGTCAGGGCCGCATCGTGGAGGCGGAAGGCCTGTTGCGCCGGAGTCTCGACGACCGCGAACGCGCGTTGGGAGAGGATCACACGGACGTCGCCGAGACGCTGGTCAGCCTGGTGAGGAACCTGCGGCGGCAGGGCCGATTCGCTGAGGCCGCGCCGCTGGCGGAGCGGCCACTGGCGATCTTCCGCAAGCGCCTCGGGCCCGATCATCCGGCCGTCGTGAACGGCCTGGTGACCCTGGCGCTGATCCACCAGGATCGCTCGCAGTACGAGGACGCGGAGCGGCTGTTCCGAAAGGCGCTGCAAATCCGCAGCCAAACCTACGGCGAGCAGTCGCCCAATGTCGCTGAAAGCTATGGCGATCTGCTCCGGCTGGCCATGGCGCGGCGGCAATTCGAGGAAGCGGCGGCGTTAGCGGGGCGGCGGCTGGCGATCTTCGAGGCGAAGGGCGGACCCGATTCGCCGGCCCTCATCGGACCGCTGCTCGACCTGCAGATGCTGAAGGGGTTCACCGGCGACCTCGACGCCGTCGACCGGCTTGCCAAGCGGACGCTGCAGATCGCCGAGCGCACCTATGGCGAGGATTCGGTAGCCGTGGCCGTGGCGTCGATGAACGTGGCCGACGCCTATCGCCTGCGCGGCAAGCTCGGCAACCTGGCGCTGTTCTACGACCGGCCGCTGGCCATCCTCGAGAAGCGGCTCGGCCCCGATCATCCTCTGGTCGCCGAGGCAATGAGCCTGGTTGCCGCCGCGCGCATCCATCTCGGCAAGCCACAGGAGGCGATGGTCCTGTACGATCAGGCGCTCGCCATCCTGGTCGAGCGGTTCAGCGAGGATAGCCCAGCGCTGGCGGGCGTTCTCACCAACAAGGCGCTCCTGCTCGTTCAGCTCGCGCAGCTCGATGAGGCCGAGCGCCTGCTGCGGCGCGCCGCCGAGCTGCTGCGCCAGGGGGCGGGCAAGCCGACGGCCGCCCTGGCGATCGTCCTGGTCGACCTCAGCTTCGTGCTCGAGGCAACGAGCCGGCAGAAGGAAGCGCAGGCCATGCGGCAGGAAGCGGTCGACATCTTCTCCGCGATCTACGGCCCCAACCGCCTCCCGCCGATGGCGATCGCACCTCTGCTTCCGCCCAGCGCCCGGGAGATCTGATGTCGACGGAATCGGCTCGTCCTGCCCCGCACTCTCACTTCGTGGTGTAGCCGCCGTTGACCAGGATGGTCTGGCCGGTCATCCACCAGCCGTCGGAGACCATGAAGCGGATATAGGGCACGATGTCCTCGATGTCGGTGAGGCCGGTCTTGGAGAGCTTTGACAGGGCGGCGGCCGTCTTGTGGTAGGCCTGCGCCTCGGGCGTCTCCTGGCCGTAGAAGAACGGCGTGTCCATCGGACCGGGACCGATGGCGGTGACCGAGATGCCGCGATCGCCGAATTCCTTGGCCGCGGCGCGGGTGAAATGCTCGACCGGCGCCTTCATGCCGGCGTAGCTCGCATAGAAGGGCGTGAAGGCGCCGAGCAGCGAGGTGACCAGCGTGCAGATCTTGCCGCCGTCGTTGAGATGGCGGCCCGCCTCCCTGATGAAGAAGAACGCCGACTTGGAATTGATCGCGCTCATGGCGTCATACTCGGCCTCGGTGGTCTCCACGATCGGCTTCTTCAGCACCTTGCCGACGGTGTTGATGGCGATGTCCGGCCGGCCGAACGCCGCCACCGCGTCCGCGAACAGCGTCTCGACCGCCCCGGCCGTGGTCATGTCGGCCCGGAACGCGGCCGCCGCCGCACCCGCAGCCTGGACGGCCGCGACGGTCGCCCGGGCGTCGGCTTCAGTGGCGGCGCTGTTGTAGTGGATGGCGATGGCCTTCGCGCCGTGGGCGGCAAGATCGCGCGCGATCAGGCCGCCGAGATTCTTGGCGCCACCGGCGATGAGAACCGTTTTGCCCTTGATGGAATGGTCGACCATGGATTGAGCTTTCCCTGTGGCTCGAGAATGGCTTGGAAGGCGACTCTACTGTCTGGGATTGCGCAATAAAGACGCGGAAACTGACTTCATATGTCAGAATAGGAGAACAGTCCGAGGCCTGACATTGGATCGAATCGACCTGTTCCGCGTCTTCGTTCGTGTCGTCGAGACCGCGAGCTTCACCCGCGCGGCCGACACGCTGGGCCTTCCCCGTTCATCGGTGTCGGCGGCGGTCGCGGAGCTCGAACGCCGCGTCGGCGCGCGCCTGCTATACAGAACCACCCGCAAGGTCTCGCCGACGCAGGACGGAGCGGCCTTCCACGAACGCTGCCTGCGCGTCATCGCCGATGTCGAGGAGACGGAGGGGCTGTTCCGCCAAAGCCGCGAGAAGCCGTCCGGCAAGCTGCGGATCGACGTCCCCGGCAGGATCGGACGGCTCGTCGTCGCGCCCGCGCTGCCCGCGTTCCTCGACGCCTATCCGGACATCGCGATCGACCTCGGCGTGACGGACCGCGCCGTCAACCTGGTCGAGGATGGCGTCGACTGCGTGCTGCGGGTCGGCCCCCTCGGCGATTCGACCCTCGTCGCCCGGCCGATCGGCAGGCTGCCGCTGATCAACGTTGCCAGTCCCGCCTATCTGGCGAGCCACGGCATCCCTGCAGGCCCCGATGAGCTCGGGACACATTGGGCTGTGAACTACGCGTCGCCCTCGACGGGACGCGTGGAGCCGTGGGAATGGATCGCGGACGGCGCGCTTCGCACCCTGCCCGTACGTGGCCGCGTCACCGTGAACAATGCTGAAGCCTACATTGCCTGCTGCCTGGCAGGCCTCGGCCTGATCCAGATTCCCGCCTACGACGTGCGCATCCACCTCGAGGCGGGTGAATTGGTCGAGATCATGCCCGGCCATCGCGCCGAACCGCTGGCCATGACGCTGCTCTATCCGCACCGGCAGCATCTCTCCCGCCGGGTCCAGGTATTTGCCGATTGGCTGCAAGCCGTGTTGCAAAGAGCGATCGCGCCGTAGCGCCTGCGTTCGATCCGGCGCGTTACCGCCGTCAATCGGAAGAGTCCGGGCCTTCAACATCGAGCCGATGGATCTGGACGGGCACGGACTTGCCGCGGACGACGACCTCGCCGACCGGATGCAGGCCGCTGCTGTCGCCGAGCTGCTCGACCGTCGCACCGGAAACCAGCACGCGCGTGCCATAACTCTTGTTGAGCTGCTCCAGGCGCGCGGCGAGATTCACCGCGTCGCCGTACACGGCGTAGCTGAGACGCTCGCCCGAGCCGACATTGCCGGCGATGACGTGACCCGTATGGATGCCGATGCGGGTCACCAGCTCGACGCCGCCGAAAGTGCGTCCGGACACCAGGCGCTGGATCTCGCGCGCGGTGCGCACCGCCTTCTCGGCGTGCTGCGGGTCGGCGATCGGGATGTTGAAGGTGACCAGCATCGCATCGCCGAGGAACTGGTTGACGATGCCGCCGTTGCGATCGATCGGCTCGATCATCCGCGGGAAATACTCGTTCAGCATCTCGATCACCCGATCCGGCGACAGCTGCTCGACGATTCCGGTGAAGCCCTGGATATCGGAATAGAGGATGGTCGCCTGCGTTTCGGTCGGCCGCAGCGAGCCTTGGCCGGCAACGATCGCCTCCGCGATGCGCCGCGGCACGTACTTGCCGAAAATCTCCCTCAGCTTGCCGTACGCACCCTCGAGCTCGCGCGTCCGCTCCTTGACGTTGATCTCGAGACTGTCGGCGTGGGCACGGATCTCCTCGTAGAGCCGGGCGTTCTCGAGCGAGATCACGGCCTGAGCCGCCAGCATGCCCAGCGTCTCGATGCGGTTCGACGTGAAGGCACCGCGCGCGAGCGCGTTCTCGACATACAGCACACCGACGAGCTTGCCGCGCCCGAGCAGCGGCATGCAAAGCACGGACAGCATCCGATGCGCCACGATGAAGGGATCGGCACCATAGGAATCGTCGCGCGAGGCATCGTCGAGGACGACGCTTTCGCCCGTGCGGACCACGTAGTTGATCAGCCGTTCCGGCCCCTTGCCCGAACCGGCGAAAGGCTGTGGAACCAGGGCCGGGACGCGACCGCTGCCGGTCGCCTCGCCGTGCAGGACAAGCTCGCTGCCGCGCGCCAGCAGGAGCACTCCGCGGGTCGCGCCGGCATTGATCACCGAGGCTTCGAGGACCTCGGCAACCACGTCGTCGACCAGGATCTTGCCCGAGATCGCGCCGGCCGCGCGCGTGATGGCGGCGACGTCTAGCATTCCTCTGGTCTCGCTGGTGTAGAGCGCCGTCATGGCGCCCGGCGTCGCGCCATGGTCGCGTGCCGCGCCGAAGATCCCGGCATGGCGC
Source organism: uncultured Rhodospirillales bacterium (assembly GCA_945957125.1). Lineage (GTDB taxonomy): Bacteria > Pseudomonadota > Alphaproteobacteria > Reyranellales > Reyranellaceae > Reyranella. The sequence continues at coordinate 23,115 of CAMFJT010000002.1, forward strand.
TGCTCGAGCTGGGCGACCCAGGCCATCGCCCCCCAGTGGCGATAGCCCTGCCGCGCTTCATGCAGATGCGCGCGCCCCGGCGTGGTTCGGCCGCGCGCCAGCTCGAACTCGCCCGCCAGCTCGTGGGCCAGCGCCTCGTCGGCGACCATGCCGTGCCGGTTGGCGAGCCGGATCGCATCGGCATAGGCCTCCTCGGCCTCGAGGACGCGCCCATCCAGCCGCGCGATGCCGGCCTCCAGCAGCCTCTGCTTGTGCAGGTAGCTCTGCGGCGCGTGACGCGACCAGGTGCGCAGGCGACGCCGGTTGCGCCGTATCGTCCTTAGCGCGGCCCGGCGTTCGGGCCCGTCCATCTCCGGCAGCAGCGCGATCAGCGCCAGCGCCTGATAAGGCAGGTAATGCGCGGAGAACGCCATGCCGAGCACGACGTTGAAGTTCTCGTCGATCACGCGGGCGCTGGCGACGCAGCCGCGATAGTCCCGCGCCATGAACTGCTTGAGCAACCGGAACTCGTAGTAGTAGGCCAGCGCCATGCGATCGCGCTCGGTCCAGTAGACGATCTCCGTCGCCTCGTCGAACGGCGGCTCCTCCACCGCGGGCGCGGCCTCGCCACGCATCTCCCGCACGGCCTGCCGGGCCATGCGGAAGACCCGCTGTGTCTTCTCGTGCTTGTGCTGCAGCACGGCCGCGTAGCCGGTCTCGAGGATCTCGGCCACCTTTCCCAGGGGCATGCCGCTCATGAAGGCGTACGAGGCGTAGCCGTAGCGGTTGTAGCCGTGGAACTCGAGGTCGCCCGCTTCCAGCGAGGCATGCGCGCCGTCACTGAAGAAGGGCAGCGTCTCGGCCATGCTCCCGCTCCAGTGCAGGATGAAGCCGCCGAACACCATCGCCACGCGCCCGCGGATCGCCGGCGGCGCATCGAACAGGTCGATCGCTTCCAGCGCGAGCCGGCCGAACGCCAGCCCGCCGCGCATGTCGCTCAGCACGCCGCAGAGCACGACCCCGTACATGGCGTAGCTGTAGGGAGAGTAGGCAGCGTTGCCGTAGCGCACGGACAGCCGGACCATGCGCAGTGCCAGGATCGGCATCAGGTTGCCGCTGTCGAAATAGGCCGGCGCGGTGGCCAGCATCAGGATGCGCATGGCCGCGAGCTTGTGCGGATCGCTCATGCGCCCCATCCGCCGCAGATCGTCCACGCGCTTGCCGGCCAGCGCGAGCTTGGTGCCGGCCAGTTCGGCCATCACGTGAAACTGGCTCGGGTCGCGCGGTATCCGCTCCCCGAGCAGCTCGAGCGCGCGGCGGGCCGCGTCGAGCGCCCGCCGGTATTGCAGCCGCGTGGTGTGCGCCAGCACGAGCTGCTCGAGCACCGCCACCTTGTCGAGCGGCTGCTCGGTGCGGCCCAGCAGATCGTCGGCCAGATGCTCGGCTTCCTCGAAGCGGCCGCAGAGATACATCGCCTCGACATGGCAGAGCTCGAGATCGTGACGCAGGCGCGGATCGTCTCCGCCGTCGATCAGCGCGAGGCCGGCCGCGTAGTGCGCGAGCGCCGCCTCGTAGGCGTTGGAGCCGCGTGCCTTGCGCCCCGCGCGGAGGTTGAGGGCCGCGAGTTCCGCCCGTCGCTCGCGCGGCACCGGCAGGGATGCCGCGAGATTGAGATGGCCGACGATCTCGAACAGCCGATCCTCGCGCTGCTCGGGTGTCGAACGTTCGTGAAGCAGCTCGCCGATATGGGCGTGCAGCCCAGGTCGTTCGCCTGCCGGGATCATGGCATAGGCAGCCTGCTGCAACCGGTCGTGCGCGAAACGGTAGGAGATCTCCGCTTCCGGCGATCCTGCGGACCAGCGGGCATATCTGTAGCTCTCGCCGATCGGGGCGATAATCTCCTGGGCGAGCGGCTCGGCGAGCGCCGCCGCCGTCTCGCGCGGCGTGCCGCCCGACACCAGCGCGAGAGTCTCGAGATCGAAATGGTTGCCGATCGCCGCGGCCACCCGCACCAGGCGCTGGACCGGCGGCGCGAGCCGGGCGATGCGGCCGGTGACGAGCTCGACGACGTTGTCGGCGATCTGCTCGTGCCGGATGCGTTCGACGTCCCAGGTCCAGCGCCCCATCGCGGCGTCGAACACGAGCAGCCTCTTGTCCTCGAGCGTGTGCAGGAACTGGCGGACGAAGAACGGATTGCCCAGGGTCTTCGCGGTCACCAGATCGGCGAGGGGAGCGACCTCGTCGACGGGGACCCGCAGCGTGTCGGAAATCAGCGGCGTGACACTGTCGCGCCCCAGCGCCGGCAGGACGATGCGCCGGCAGGGCGCCTTCTCGCGCGCCAGGCTGGCGAGCATCGCTTCCAGCGGATGGCCACGATGGACCTCGCTGTCGCGATAGGCACCGATGATCAGCAGCCCGCCGAGATCGGGGTCGGTCATCAGCACCTCGATCAGGGCGAGCGAGGCGCTATCGGCCCATTGCAGGTCGTCGAGGAAGATCACCAGCGGATGACGTGGGCTGGCCAGCGCCCGCATCAGGCGGCGGAACACCAGGTTGAAGCGCTGCTGCGCCTCGGCAGCGCCCAGCGTCGGCGCTTCCGGTACCTCGCCGATCAGCCGCTCGAGGCCCGGCACGACGTCGAGCACGACCCGCGCATTGGGGCCCATCGTCTCGAGCACGGCGCGGCGCCACTGCTCGACACGCTCGGAGGTGTCCCCGAGCAGCTTGCGCGCCAGCTCCTCGAACGCCTGGCCGATCGCCCGATACGGCGTGCCACGGTTGAGCTGGTCGAACTTGCCCGAGATCAGGTGGCCGCGGCGGCCCGCCACCGGACGCATCACCTCGCGCACCAGCGACGACTTGCCGACGCCCGAGCTTCCGGCGATCAGCACGAGCTGGGCGCGACCGAGGGCCACGCCGTCGACGGCTTCGATCAGCGTCGCGAGCTCGGCCTCCCGCCCGTACAGGCGCTCGGGCAAGCGCAGGCGATCGGGCACGTCTCGCGCGGCCAGCACGAAGTCGTCGTCGAGGGTTCCCGTCGCGATCGCCTCGGCCTGTTCCGCGAGGTCGTGCGCGAGGCCAGCGGCGCTCTGGTAGCGCTGGTCCGGGTCTTTGGCGAGCAGCTTCATCACCAGCCGCGACAGCGGTTGCGGGATGGCGGGATCGATCTCGCGCGGTGGCCGCGGCAGGACGGTGAGGTGACGATGGACCAGCTCGGCGCGGTCCTCGATCTCGAACGGCATCCGCCGCACGAGCATCTCGTAGAACGTCACGCCGAGAGCATAGAGATCGGCGCGACCGTCGATGCTGCGGTTCATGCGACCGGTCTGCTCGGGGGCGATGTACTGCAGCGTGCCCTCGAGCTCTTCGGGGGCGCGGCTGGAGGCGGTCTCGCGCGCCCGCTCGGCGGCGATGCCGAAATCGGTCAGCCGGGTCGCGAGCGTGCGCGGGTCGACGAGGATGTTTGCCGGCTTTACGTCCTTGTGCACGATATCCCGCGAATGCAGGCGCGCCAGCGTTCCGGCGATCTGGCAGGCGATGCGGAAGAACGACGACAGCGGCAGCGACCGGCCGTCGAGATAGCGTTCGAGCGAGACCTGGCCGGTGTCCGGGAAAACGAGGGCGTGGTGGCGCCCCGCCCGCTCGAGAGCGATCGCGCTGGCGATGCCGGCGTCGCCGAGGCCGGATGTCAGCTCGAACTCATGCTCAAGGCGAGCCCGCGCCTGCCCGTCGGCGTGGCGGCCGTCGTCGACCTTGACGACCACCGCGGCACCGTCGCCGAGGCGCGTGGCGCGATAGATCGAGTACGACGTTCCGGCGTGAACCGTCTCGTCGATGCGATAGCCCGGGAGGTCGGTCACGGCTTGCACCGGCGCAGCCTCAGATCTCGATGCTGCCGTAGAGGAACTTCGGATGCAGGTAGGTGTAGGGCACGGCCAGCCCTTCATTGCGGGCATCGATCTCCCGGGCGATCGCCTGCAGCGACCGGACGAAGCGATCGACCATCGGCGCAATCTCGGGATTGCCGGCGAAGAAACGGGTGGGATAGCGCCCGAGCGGCTCCTCGGTCGGCTCGCTCAGCAGGTGGACCATGCCGATCTGCTGCACCGCGACGGCCGGTCCCGGCAGCGCATCGAACAGGCTTTGCTCGGAGAGCGGCGCCTTGCTCGCGGGCGGCGGCGCGAACATCGTTCCCGGAACGTTGGGAATGTAGCCGTACATGTCGAACTGGCCGTTGTTCGTGCTGGAATGCTCGGCCGTGGCGATGAAGATCATCGTGGTCGCGACCTGCACCAGCCGATCGACCGAGCCGAGCCCGCCATTGCGGTCGGCGAGGCCGCGGAAATCGCCGGCCTCCGGGTCGGCCAGCTCGTGCACCCACGCCTGCAGCTCGACGTCGGCGGCGACGTCGGCGTCACTGCGATAGAAGCGCCGCAGCACCTCGCCGGCGAATCCGGCAATGGCGTCCCAGATCTTCAGGGCGTCGTCACGATAGTGATAGCCCGGCAGCTTCTCCGGATCGTCCACGCCGCGTTCGGCGAGATCGCCGCGCAGATCGTATTGCGCGAAAGACCATGTCTTCCAGGCTTTGGCGCACAGTGCGAGAGCGCCGTCGCGACCGACGCCGAGCGAATTGTCGATCGGGCCCCCCGGCGCCAGCATCCTGGTGCGCGCCGACCGGTTGATCGCCATCGTGAAGCGGCAATGCGGCACGAGAAGCTGGTGGAGCGGATGGGCCTGGCTGAGCTGGCGATGGGTCGCGACGGCGACCGTCTCGAGCACCATGTGCGTGCGCAGCAGGTGCGAGACGCATTCCTGCACCTGCGCATCGGCACACTGGACATGGGTCTTCACGGTACGCCACAGCCAGGGATCGTCCGACGGCGTGAAGATCGGGCCGCTCGCCGGCGATTGCCCGAGCTGGATGGCGAGCGGCATCAGGCGGCCCTGCCCGTCGACATGGAACAGGCACATCGGTGCGCACAGGAAGCGACCCGGTGCCGCAGCGATACCGTCGAGAACGCCGAGATCGAGCAGGTAGAGACGGCCGGCGCCGCGCAGTGTCGCCAGGTCGGGCCCCTCCCCCAGCACCGGCGCCACGATCGCCTGATCGACCGGAAAATTGGCCGGTATGGCCTCGCATCGCCGCAGCAGGAAGGGATTGACGCCGTCGAGACGCTGGCGGGCGAACTCCTCGTCGCTGGCATAACGCGCGCTGACCGACGGCAGATCGAGCAGCGAGTTGTCGTCGAAGAAATCGTCGAAGGCCCGCAGGGAGCGCGAAGGGTCGAACGTCTTCTCGATGGCACCGAGCCCCAGGGCGACCACCGTGCCGGCGATGTCCCAGGCCAGGCGGCTGTCCTTCTCGAAGGAGAACGCCTCGTCCGCCGGAAGGTCGCGGACGTAGGACGGCAAGCCATCGTCGCGCGTGAACTGGTAGAGCCCGCGCGCCTGCTCGAGCAGCCTCGTTCGCGTGCGACGGCGCTGCCGGCTCTCGTCCTGGGGCAGCCGTGCGTCCATCCAGACGTCGTTCGTGGTGATGCGTGACGGCGCCTCGTCGGGGTAAGAGGCCGACGGGCGGACCTCGGGCACCGGCTTCGGCGCACCGAACAGGCGCATGCCGAGCAGCCGCGCGCGATGCGCCCAGGCGCCGCCGACGCGCAGATATTCGAGCGACGGCGGATCGTGGATCGACAGCGGCGCGATGAGGCGGATGCAATCGGGATGGTTGGTGATGGGGAACACGCAGCGATAGCCGTACGGATCGGCTTCATGGATCGCATCGATATGGACGGTGGCCAGCTTCATCCAGGGATGGGTCGATTCCTCCCAAGCATACAGGCTGTTGATGACAATCTCGCGCCGGTCGCCGGCCTGCCATTCGTGGAGCTGGATTTCCAGATGATAGGTCGCGCCACGCCGGCCGACGCGCTCGCGATATTCGTCCTTGAGATAGTTTGGCGGGAGGGTCTCTCCCGGACGGGCCTCCTGAAACCACGGCGTGGCGAGATCCTCCTCGCGCGGCAGGCCGGTCTCCGGCCCCCGGTCTTCAGGCAGCAGGCGGAACTTGCAGTAGCGCAGCCGGCCGTCCCTGGCGCGGAACTCGAACGGCGTCTGAGATTGGTAGTGGAGCTGGGTGAACGAGCTCGGGCGCAGCCGGAGCGCCACGTTGACGTTTTCGAAGCAACGCGGGTTCGCCTGGAAATAGGGGATCAGGTGAGCGCGCCCGCCACGCATCCGGCACCACATGAAATGGGCGAACGTGGCCATGTTCCAGAACGGCGAGGCCGTGCCGCCATTCATCAGCAGGTCGAGCGGGCTGTCGATATCGGCGTCCGCGAACTTCAGCGACGCGCCGCGCACGAACAGCCCGGCATCGTCCATCAGGCTGACGGATGCATGCCGCAGGCGGCAGGCGAACACGCGGCCCGGCCGGAAGAAGTCGGTGTCGGGGATGGCGAGATCGTCGACGATGCGGACGCTCCCGCGCGCGACGATGCCGTTCTGATGCGACATGCGCGTCCGCGTCACGAGACTGTTCAATGCAATCGCCGTCACGCAAGCCGTACGAAGACCCGCGAGTTGCAGCCTTGCCCACCAGGTCGGCTTAGTCGCCACGGCAGCCTCGTAAGCTCGCGGTCCCTACGCGGGCCGGCCTTGAGGCCTACGCCCGGCCGTTGCCCACTCCCCGGAGGGAGCACCAAGCCTTTGATCCATACCTGCCCCCTCAGCCCCGATAGCGCCGCCCGGCTTTCCTGCCGGGTCTTGCCCGAGAGGATACGCCCGCTTCGCCCGGATCAGAAAGACTTCCATCGAATGCGGAACGCTTTTCGAGTGGTGTTCGCTTCAGCAGGAGTGCAGAGCGGCGCGCTCCATCGGCGCGCACGTCGGCGTCGCTCGTTTGGATCACAGGCGGCGGATTGTCTGATCGGCTCACGCCGCGATTCATCGCCACTGTCGATCAAGACGCCCGCGAATGTCCCCGCCGATCTCGCGCCACCGCCCGATCGCACACGTCCCCGGCATGCGCCGCAGAGGCTACGAGAGCGATCGCGCGACGCTAGCTGCGCGGATTGCTGAGCACGATGCAGGCGCCGCCGGCGACGCGCAGGCGAGCACACAGGGCATCGGCGGCGGCGCGACTCGGTGCCGAGATACGCACGACCCATGTCGAAGCGTCGGTCAGACGGCCCGGCACGACCAGCGGCAGGGCGTCGCCCAGTACCGCTTCGTGGCGACGGCGCACCCTTTCGAAGCGCGCGAGCACGTCGCCTTCGGAAAAGCTGCCGGCGAGCTGCACGCCCCACGGTCCCCAAGCCGGGTCGGCGGTATAGTCGCGGCGCTGCACGGCATGATCGACCACACCGTTGGCCAGCTCCGCGCAGCGCGCCCCGATCAGCGTATCGGCCAGCGGCGACGGCGACGCCATCTGCGGAATCTGGCGCGCCGTCCAGGCCTCCGCAGTGTATCCGGTGACGAGCCTCACATAGGCTTGCGTCTCGAACGGCAGGGTGCCTCTTCCCGCACGCCAGGCCGTCACAGCGGCCGGCCCGGCATTGTAGGCGGCCGCGGTTAGACCGAGATTGCCGCCGAAAGTGATGCGCAGCTCGCGCAGGTAGGCGGCCGACTCGCGCAGCGCTTGCAAGGGCTCGAAGGCGTTCGCCAGGCCGCGCATCGCCGCGGTCGCCGGCATGAACTGCGCAATGCCTCGCGCACCGGCCGGACTGACCGCCATCGGATTGAAGCGGCTCTCCTGCCAGATCAGACGGACGAAGAACTCCTGCGGCAGGTCGTTGGCCGCCGCGGCCTGGGCCAGCGTGCTGCAGATCGCATCGACCGACGGACGGGCTGCCGCCGCGGGAGCAGCCGGCAACTGGGCGAACGCCGGCCCTGCGGTGCACGAAAGCGCGAAGGCCGTCGCGATGGCCGCGCGGCATCGACGCGCCGTCGCGGCGGCAGCTCTCCACTCGCAGGATCGACGGCCAACCATTACGTCCAGCATATCATGCCCGCCGCCGTCACCGGCAGCGGCGGGAAGCCCTGCGCGCCGCAGCCCCCCGATCCAGACTTCCGCAGATCGGACCCCCGAATCGTCGGGAGACGGAACCGTTTCCCCATAGCCGAGCGGCTATAACGCATTGCCCACTCGACTGGACCGGGCCTACATTCACGGCCGTAGGCAGAAGCCCGTTCAGCCGCTAGAACCCTGGGGTCCAAGGCCGGTCTGCTGCCGCCTGTTACGGCTCCGGGATCTCAAGGAGGAGAATGAAGATGACCAATCGCATGAAATTCTACATCGACGGCGCCTGGGTCGACCCGGCCGTCATGAAGACGGTCCCCGTGGTCAATCCGGCCACCGAGGAGAAGATGTACGAGGTGGCCGTCGGCTCGAAGGCAGACGTGGACAAGGCGGTCGCCGCGGCGCGCAAGGCGTTCGAGACCTTCTCGACCACCACCCGCGAGGAGCGCATCGCGCTGCTCGAGAAGATCATCGAGGCCTACAAGGCCCGCTCCAAGGAGATCGCGACCGCCATCTCCGACGAGATGGGCGCACCGCAGCCGATGGCCGAGCGCGCGCAGGCCGGCGCCGGCCTCGGCCACCTGATGTCGACCCTGCAGGTCCTGAAGGACTATCACTTCGAGGAGAAGGTCGGCTCGGCCACCGTCGTGCGCGAGCCGATCGGCGTGGTCGGCATGATCACCCCGTGGAACTGGCCGCTCAACCAGATCGCCTGCAAGGTCGCGCCCGCGATCGCCGCCGGCTGCACCATGGTCCTCAAGCCGTCCGAGTTCACGCCGACCTCGGCGCTGATCTTCGCCGAGGTCATGCATGCCGCCGGCGTGCCGAAGGGCGTGTTCAACCTCGTCAACGGCCTCGGCCCCGAGGTCGGCGTCGCGATGAGCGAGCACGAGGGCATCGACATGATCTCGTTCACGGGCTCGACCCGCGCCGGCATCGACGTCGCCAAGCGCGCCGCCAACACGGTGAAGAGGGTCAGCCAGGAGCTCGGCGGCAAGTCGCCGAACGTCATCCTGGAGGACGCCGACTTCACCAAGGCGGTCACCGGCGGCGTGGCCCACGTCTTCAACAACTCGGGCCAGTCGTGCAACGCGCCGACGCGCATGATCGTGCCGACGGCGAAGATGGCGGAGGTCAAGGCGATCGCCAAGGCCGTTGCCGACAAGACCAAGGCGGGCGATCCCAAGGCCGAGGGCACCACCATCGGTCCCGTGGTCAACCGTACGCAATGGGACAAGATCCAGGCGCTGATCAAGAAGGGCGTGGACGAGGGCGCCACCCTGGTCGCCGGCGGCCCGGGCCTCCCCGAGGGCGTCAACAAGGGCTTCTATGTCCGCCCGACCGTGTTCGCCGACGTGACCAACGACATGACGATCGCCCGCGAGGAGATCTTCGGACCGGTCATCACGATCCTGGGTGCGAAGGACGAAGCCGAGGCGGTCCAGATCGCCAACGACACGCCGTATGGCCTCGCCGGCTACGTCTCGGCCGGCTCGGTCGAGAGCGCCACGCGGGTCGGCAAGAAGATCCGCGCGGGCAACGTCAACCTCAACGGCGTGCCGAACGAGCGCACCGCTCCGTTCGGCGGCTACAAGCAGTCGGGCAACGGCCGCGAGTGGGGCAAGTACGGCATGGAGGACTTCCTCGAGGTCAAGGCCATCGCCGGCGCCTGAGGCTCAGGCACATTCACATGCTTGCAGGGGAAGGGCACCTCGTGCCCTTCCCTTTTTTTGTCGTGGGCGCGGAAGCTACAGCCCCACCGGCTTCCGCGGCGGCCACATCCGGGCGAGATCGCCGGTCGGGTTGGAGTAGGTCGCGAAATCCGTCTTGCCGCGCGACTCGTGGAAGTGGGCGAACGCCCAGACGACCGTCGGGAAGGCGAGCTGCTCCCACGGGATATCGGCGAAATCCACCAGCGCCACTTCTTCGCTCTCGGGCCCGGCGGCGACGTCGGGGCTGACCAGCCGCGCGCGATACATGATCTGCACCTGGCCGATGCGCGCCACGCTGTACATCGCCAGCAGCCGGTCGATCTCGATCGTGGCGCAGGCTTCCTCGCGAGCCTCGCGCTGGGCGGCCTGCTCGGTCGTCTCGCCCAGCTCCATGTAGCCGGCGGGCAGGGTCCAGAATCCCTTGCGCGGCTCGATCGCGCGCTTGGCGATCAGGATCTTGTCCTTCCAGGTGCAGACCGCTCCGGCGACGATCTTCGGGTTCTGGTAGTGGATGAACTCGCAGCGCCCGCAAACCAGACGCTCGCGGTTGTCGCCTTCCGGGATGCGCTTCTCGAAATGCTCGGGCGGATCCCACGGAAGGCGTGGACGTTCAGGCGGGGTGGGGGCACTCATGCCCCCGAAGCTAGGCTGCCCGGATCAGCGCTGCAACGCCGGGCAACGCCTTGCCTTCCATCCATTCGAGGAACGCGCCACCCGCGGTCGAGACGTACGAGAACTTGTCCTCGACCCCCGCCGCCGCCAGCGCCGCGACCGTATCGCCCCCGCCTGCGACGGAGAGCAGCTTCCCCGCAGCGGTGAGGTCGGCCACCGTCCGCGCGAGCGCGAGGGTGCCGGCATCGAACGGCTTCAGCTCGAAGGCGCCGAGCGGACCGTTCCACACCAGCGTCGCGCACTCGGCGACTTCCTTCTGGTAGAGCGCGACCGACTTCGGCCCGACATCGAGGATCATCTGGTCGTCGGGGCAGGCCTTGGCATCGACGACCTTGCTCGCCGCGCCGGCCTTGAACTCGCCCGCGACCACGACGTCGACCGGCAGCAGCACCTGGCACTTCGCCGCCTTCGCCTTGTCGAGAATCTCGAGCGCGGTCTTGCCGAGGTCCTTCTCCGACAGCGACTTTCCGACGGCGATGCCCTGCGCCTGAAGGAAGGTGTTGGCCATGCCGCCGCCGATGATCAGCTTGTCGACCTTGCCGACCAGGTTGCCCAGCAGGTCGAGCTTGGTCGACACCTTTGCGCCGCCGACCACGGCACAGACCGGCCGCTTCGGGTTGCCCAGCGCCTTGTGGAGCGCCTCGAGCTCGCCCTGCATCAGCCGCCCGGCCAGCGCCGGCAGCCGGTGCGCCACGCCCTCGGTCGAGGCATGCGCGCGGTGCGCCGCGGAGAAGGCGTCGTTGACGTAGATGTCGCCCAGGGTCGAGAGCTGGTCGACGAAACCCTTGTCGTTCTTCTCCTCTTCCTTGTGGAAGCGCAGATTCTCCAGCAGGAGCACCTCGCCCGGCTTGAGAGCCTTGACCGCCGCCTCGGCCTGCGGGCCGATGCAGTCGTCGGCGAAGGCGACCGGCTTGCCGAGCGCCTTGGACAGCGGTTCGAGCAGCGGCTTCAGCGACATCTCGGGCACGCGCTTGCCGTCGGGCCGGCCGAAATGGCTGAGCACGATCACCCGGGCCCCCTTGTCGGCCAGCTCCTTGAGCGTCGGGGCGGCACGCTCGATGCGCGTGGCGTCGGTCACCTTGCCGTTCTTCATCGGCACGTTGAGGTCGACGCGGACCAGCACCCGCTTGCCCGACACCCGCTCCGAATCGATCGTCTTGAACTCGCTCATGCTCTCTTCCTGATCACGAAAACCAACACATTGCCCTCATGAGTCGCCGAAACCAGCTCGTGGCCGGTCTGCCGGCAATAGGCCGGGAAATCCTGCTCCGCCGCCGGATCGCTGGCGCGCACCGTCAGCAGCCCGCCGGCGTCGAGCTCGCGCATCTTGCGATTGGCGCGCAGCACCGGCAGCGGGCACAGCAGCCCCGTCGCGTCGTACTCCAGCCGGTCAGTCACGGCGACGATAATATTTCATGGCCTCGGGCACCCAACGGCGGATGTCGGCGAGGCGGGTGTCGTCGGTCGGATGGGTACTGAGCCATTCGGGCTGCTTCTTCTGGCCGCGCCCTGCCGCGCGCATGCGTTCCCACAGGCCGATCGCTTCGTGCGGGTCGTAGCCGGCCAGCGCCATCAGCACCAGGCCGATACGATCGGCCTCCGACTCCTGGGTGCGCGACATCGGCAGCAGGATGCCGACCGACGCGCCGGCGCCCATCGCCGCCATGGCGGTCGGCGCGTAGGCGGCGCCCGTACGACCGCCGGCGACGGCGAGACCGACGCCGGCCAGCAGCGTGGCGCCGCTCACCATCTTCTGGTCGCTCAGCCGCTCGGCGCTGTGGCGGGCGAGCGCGTGCGCCACCTCGTGGCCGATCACCGTGGCGAGGCCCGCTTCTGTACGCGTGATCGGCAGCAGCCCCGAATAGACCGCGACCTTGCCGCCGGGCAGGCAGAAGGCGTTGGGCACGTTCTTGTCGATGGTGCGAAATTCCCAGCTGTAGTGCGGCGCCTTCCACATGTGGGCAGGCGGCCGTTCGGCCGCCTGCGCGATTCGCCGACCGACCCTGTCGACCAGGGCGTTGAACTCGGCATCGTGCGAAGCATGCTCGCCCGCCAGCACCTGGCGATAGGCCTGCGCGCCGAGCTGCCGCTCCTCGCCCTCGCTCACCAGCATCATCTGCGACCGCCCGGTGACCGGCGCCGAATCGCAGGCTGCGAGCAGGCACAGCACGGGCAGGACGAGGAGCCGCATGCGGCGACTCTAGTAAAGCGGCAGGATCGGGTCGAGCCCCTCGCCCTACTGCTCGGCCGCGACGGCCCGATAGGCCGCCTCGCCTTGCTCCGGGGCGGGCTCGTCGGCCTGCGCGTCCAGGGTGACGACCACCTTGTCCAGCGGACCGACGAAGTCGTTGCTGCGATCGATCACGCCGGGGACGGTGACATTCGACCATCCGCAGGTCAGCCCCGACGACAGGCCGAAAGTACCCCACGTCCTGACGTCCAGGACGGAGCACCGCGCGATGCCGTCGCTGGCGAGCGACAGGTTCGCCCGACCCTTGGCGATCCGCTCGACCCGCACCTCCATGCACCGCGTGTCGGCGCCGAGCCGGCATCGCAGGGTATGGCCCGACGTTTCGGTGCAGGCATAGTGGAAGACGATCTCGCCGTTCTCGGCGCGGAGGCTGCATCCGCCGAACCGGCTTCCCCAGACGAGGATCGGCCCGGACGAGGCCACCGGCGAGGCATTGAAGAAGGCGGCGATCCGGTAGCCGCGATCCGTCACCGGCGGCGTGAGCTGGCGATCCACGCGTGCCATCCCCGGCCGGTACTCGTATCGTGACCGCGGATTGTTCCTCAGCCATTCGAACGCCCGCTCGCCTTCACGGTCATCCAGCGGAAGGACGCCGAACTTCTCCGCCTCGGCCCACCACAGCGCGATCAGCTCACGCAGCAGAGCCGGATGGTCGTCCGCCCGGTTGCGCAGCTCGGCGAAATCCTCGTCGAGCTTGAACAGCTCCCAGCGGTCCTGGTCGAAGTCTTCTCCCTTGATATGCCGGGCCACCGCCTTCCAGCCATCGCGCCACATCGCGCGATCGCCGACAAGCTCGAAGATCTGGGTTTGCTTGCGCGTCGGCGCGTCCGGCTGGTCGAAGGTGTAGGCGAAGCTCTCGCCGTGAAGCGGGATCTGCTCGATCCCGCGATAGGAGCCCGGCGCGGCGATGCCGAGCTCCTCGAGCACCGTCGGCAGGACATCGATCACGTGGTGGTACTGGCCGCGCACGGCGCCGCCCCCGGCGATCCGCTTCGGCCAATGGACGATCAGCGGCGCCCGGATCCCGCCGCCGTAGGTGTTCTTCTTGTACCACTTGAGCGGCGTGTTGGAGACCTGCGCCCATCCCATGGGGTAGTGGTTGAAGGCATCGTCGCTGCCGACGGCCTCCAGGCGCTCGAGCGCGAAGGCTGTCGTCTCGGGCTCGTACTGCGTATGCCGGCGGATGTTGATCGCACCGGCGGGCCCGCCTTCGCCGCTCGCGCCGTTGTCGGAGAGCAGGACGAGCAGCGTGTTGTCGAGCTGGCCGACGTCGGCGAGATAGTCGACCAGGCGCCCGATCTCGCTGTCCGTGTGCTCGACGAACGCTGCGTAGGTCTCCTGCAGGCGCACGCTTACCGCGCGTTCGTCCGCGGCGACGTCCGTCCAGGCCTTGACCCCGGGATTGCGCGGCGCCAGGCCGGTATCCGGCGGCACGATGCCCTCGGCCTTCTGCTTGCGCAGGCGAGCGGCGCGGATCTCGTCCCAGCCGGCGTCGTAGCGGCCTTTGCAGCGCTCGATGAACGGCTTCGGCACATGGTGCGGCCAGTGCGGCGCGCCGAGCGCGAGATAGAGCAGGAAGGGGCGCCGCGGCGCGTCGGCGACATGGTCGCGGACATGCTCGATGGCGTGATCGATCAGGTCGCCCGTCAGGTGATAGCCCGGGACCGGCGGCGTCCTGATCGGCTGGTTGTCGCGATGCAGGTCAGGCGCCCACTGATCGGTGAACCCGCCGAGAAAGCCGTACCAGCGGCTGAACCCCCGGCCCAGCGGCCAGCTATCGTGCGGCCCGGCCGTCGTGTAGTTGCCGAGGTTCGTCAGGTGCCACTTGCCGATCGCGTATGTCCCGTAGCCCTGGGCGGAGAGGATCTCGGCGATGGTCGCGGCATTCGTGCTGAGCTGCCCGCGATAGGCGGGGTAGCCGCTCGACCATTCCGCGATCGCGCCGACGCCCACCGAATGGGCGTTCCGGCCGGTGACCAGGCAGGCGCGTGTCGGAGAGCACATCGCGGTGACATGGAAGTTGCTGTACCTGAGGCCCCGGGCGGCCAGCCGATCGATCCTCGGCGTCGATATCTCGGAGCCATAGCAGCCGAGGTCCGAGAATCCCATGTCGTCGAGAACGATCACGACGACATTGGGGGCGCCCGGCTTCGGGGCAACGGGCCCCGACCAGTCGGGGATGGAATCCTTGTGAGTCTTGCCGACGCGGCCGCGGAATTCAGGATCGGGTTGCACGGGTTTCCTCCCCCTGGTGCTGGATCTTCAAGTCCATCTCGAGCTGGATGACGTCGCCTCGATAGGTCACCTCGGCCAGGTAGATCACCTGGCCGCCGGCGCCGGTGAAGACGCGGCGCACATGGGCCACGGGCGAGCCCACGGGAATGCGCAGGTGCTCCGCCGCTTCGAGACCGGCGCCGGCCAACGTCAGCGTCTGCCGCGCCGTCGCGATGGGCGAAGGCCGCATGGCGGTCAGGATGGGAATCACGGCTTCCGTCCGGAACCGCTTTGGCGAACGCCGGAACAGCCGCTCGTCGAGATGGATATCGATGAGGCAGTAGGCATCGTCATCGCGACGATGAACGCGCCGCATCTGCACATAGGAGGCAGCCGGCACGCCGTCGCTCGCGCGCAGCGGGGCCGCCTCGACCGCTTCGCGCAGCGTCAGCATCTCGGGCCGGGTCCGGCGATAGACTTTCGCCAGCTCCTCCAGCGAGGATTCCATGCGGACCCAGCGGTCCTCCTTGACCGAGCCCATCACGAAGCTGCCGCGGCCCTGCCGGGCCTCGATCAGCTGCTCCCTCTCGAGGAGCTGGACGGCCTGGCGCACCGTTCCGCGGGCGACTTCGTATGAGCGCGCCAGCTCGTCGTTGGACGGCAGGCGATCGCCCACCTTCCATACCCCGCGCGCAATCTGCTGGCGGAACAGCTCGACGAGCTGCAGGTAGCGCGGGACGGGACTGTTGCCGAGGGCGCTGGCGTGCTGCATGGTCATCCAATAATATGGATGACTATATAAGATCGATCGGACGCGAAAAAGAGCTGCGCGGGAGGAAGCCATGAAGATGCTCAGGATCGCCTACCGCGTTCTCGCCGGGCTGGGGATTGCGACGGCATTGATGCAGGGGCCTGCGCTGGCCTGGCCGGACCGGCCGGTCCAGCTCATCGTCGGCTTTCCGCCCGGCGGCGCGGCGGACGTGATCGCGCGGGCTCTCGCGACGGATCTTTCCAGGACGCTCAAGCAGCAGGTCGTTGTCGTCAACAAGGAGGGCGCCGCCGGCATCATAGCCATGAGCGCCGCCGCCAATGCCGCTGCCGACGGCCATACGCTGGTCTTCGGACCGGTCGGGCCGCTGACCCTGCAGCCCCATCTCAAGGCGAGCCTTCCCTACCAGCCCGACGACTTCGCCGGGATCTGCCAGACATTCACTGCCGACATCGCGCTCTATACGGGCGCCAACGGCACGTTCCGGACGATGAAGGATGTCATCGCAGCGGCGAAGGACGCTCCCGGCAAGATCGTCTTCGGATTCGGCGGGCTTGGAACCATGCCGCACCTCGCGCCCCTGCAACTGACGATGAAGGCGGGCGTGGAGCTCCAGGGCGTGCCGTATCGCGGCGATCCGGCCGTGATCCTTGCCATTCGCAGCGGAGAGCTCCAGCTCGGCTCGGGCGTCCTGGGGCTTGCCCTCAACCAGGGCTTCAGGCCGCTGGTCGTGTTCTCGCCGGCGCGGCTGCCGCAAGCGCCCGACGTTCCCACCGCGACGGAGCTCGGCTACCCCGTGGTCGGCCAGGTGTTCGGCGGGCTCCTCGGGCTGAAGGCCATTCCCGCCCCGGTTCGCAAGGCCGTCGAAGCAGCCTGCGCTCGCGCCGTCGAAACCGCCGACTACCAGGCCGCCGCCAGGAGCACGCAACAGGACGTCTCCTTCCTCGACGGCGAGGCGTTCACGCAGCGCATCGCCGAGGAGTCGAGAATCCAACGCGATGTCATCAGGGCGGCCGGAATAAGGCTCGAATGATCCGGGCCCGGCGCGCGGATCAGGCGAAGAATCCCGGCCCGCCGCGGCGCTTCAGCTCGTCGCCGGCCTCGCGGCCCATCGCTTCGGCGTCGGCGGCCGGACCGCGCCGCTCGGTGGCGATCAGCTCGGAGCCGTCCGGCCGGGCGATCAGGCCGCGCAGGTAGAGCGCCCCGTCGGCGTCGAGGATCGCGTGGCCCGCGATCGGGGTGCGGCACGAGCCGTCGAGAGCGGCGAGCATCGCGTGCTCGGCAGCCACGCAGGTCGCGGTCGTGGCGTGGTTGATCGCGGCCAGCCAGCCGATCGTGCGCGCATCGTCGATGCGGCATTCGATGCACACCGCGCCCTGGCCGACGGCCGGCAGCATCTCCGCTTCCGGCACCGGCGTGCCGACATCGAGGCCGAGGCGGTTGAGGCCGGCGCACGCCAGCAGCGTCGCCTCGACCTCGCCGGCCGCGCGCTTGGCCAGCCGCGTGTCGACGTTGCCGCGCAGCGTCACGACTTTCAGGTCCGGCCGCTGGTAGAGGAGCTGGGCGCGGCGGCGCAGGGCGGCGGTACCGACGACCGCGCCCGGCTTCAGGTCGGCGATCCGTTCGACATCGCCTGCGATCAGCACGTCGCGCGCATCTTCGCGGGGCAGGAACGCGGAGATCACCAGGCCCGGCGGCTGCGCGGTCGGCATGTCCTTCATGCTGTGCACGGCGATGTCGATCCGCCCCGAGAGCAGCGCCTCCTCGATCTCCTTGACGAACAGGCCCTTGCCGCCCGCCTCGGACAGCGGCCGGTCCTGGATCCTGTCGCCCGTCGTGCGGATCACCACCACCTCGATCGCATCGGGAGCGGCAAGCGCCGGCACGGCCGCCGCGAGCGCGTCGCGCACCAGGCCGGACTGGACGAGGGCAAGCTTGCTGCCGCGTGTGCCGAGGCGAAGGAGAGAGGGCATGGCACTGCTCTAGCGCAGCTCATCCCCGGAGGCTAGAAGTCCCCGCATGCGTGTCATGGGTATCGAGACGAGCTGCGACGAGACGGCCGTCGCCGTGGTCGAGGCGCCGCCGGGCGATGGGTCGCTCGGCGAGCCGGTCGGGCGCATCCTGGCCAACGTCGTCTACAGCCAGATCGCCGAGCATCGCCGCTTCGGCGGCGTCGTGCCCGAGATCGCCGCGCGCGCCCATCTCGAACGGATCGACGGGCTGGTGACCGAGGCGCTGGCCGAAGCCGGATTGGAGCTCGCCGACCTCGACGGCATCGCCGCGACCGGCGGTCCGGGCCTGATCGGCGGCGTGATGGTCGGCGTCATGACCGCCAAGGCGATCGCCTTCGCGCACGACAAGCCGTTCCTCGCCGTCAACCATCTCGAAGGACACGCCCTGTCGGTCCGGCTCACCGAGCCGGTGGCGTTCCCCTACCTGCTGCTGCTGGTGTCGGGCGGCCATTGCCAGCTCCTCACCGTGCGCGGGCCGGGCGATTTCACGCGGCTCGGCACCACGATCGACGACGCCGTGGGCGAATGCTTCGACAAGACCGCCAAGCTGCTGGGCCTCGGCTCGCCCGGCGGACCGGCGGTCGAGCAGGCGGCGAAGGGCGGCGACGACAGGCGCTTCGCCCTG
Organism: uncultured Rhodospirillales bacterium; assembly: GCA_945957125.1. Taxonomy (GTDB): domain Bacteria; phylum Pseudomonadota; class Alphaproteobacteria; order Reyranellales; family Reyranellaceae; genus Reyranella. Next base: position 41,369 of record CAMFJT010000002.1, read on the forward strand.
CCCCGGCCGATGTGGCGCAAGCCCGGCTGCGACTTCTCCTTCTCGGGGCTGAAGACCGCCGTGCGCCAGACCGTCGAGAAGCTGCCGAAGGACGACGCGCAAGCCGTCGCCGATCTCTGCGCCTCGTTCCAGCGCACGGTCGGCGACGTGCTGATCGACCGCTGCGGCAATGCGCTCGCGACGGCGCCGCACGACACGCTGGTGGTGGCCGGCGGCGTCGCGGCCAACATATACCTGCGGGGCAGGCTGGAGACGCTCGGCGTGCGCCTCGTCGCGCCGCCGATCCGGCTGTGCACCGACAACGGCGCGATGATCGCCTGGGCCGGCATCGAGCGACTGCGGCTCGGCATGGTCGACGATCTGGATTTTGCGCCGCGGCCCCGCTGGCCGCTCGATCCCGGCGTGAGGATGGGGCAGCAGCCATGAGCCTGGTCACTCTGTTCGCCACCCCCATCCTGATCGAGGATCTACCGGGCGCCGCGACGCTCAGCGCCGAGCTCGCCCGTACGATCGGGGCGCGCGAGCAGAGCCATCCCGGTACGCAGCATTCGAACCTGGGCGGCTGGCAATCCGACTGGGACATGGATCGCTGGGGAGGCGCGGCAGCGATCAAGCTGCTGGCGATCGGCCGCAACACCGCCAACCGCATCACCACCGACCGGCAGGGCCGGCCGGTCTCGATCCAGTGGAAGGCCAACATGTGGGCCAACGTCAACCGCGGCGGGCATGGCAACGAGTTCCATTCCCATCCGGGGAGCTTCTGGTCGGCGGTGTACTACGTCGACGACGGCGGCATCGATGCCGATCCGTCGCTCGAGGGCGAGCTCGAGTTCATGGACCCGCGCGGGCCGGGGCCGGCAATGTATGCCCCGCAGCTCGCCTACGGCAGCGCCGGCCTCTCGGTCGGCGCCAACGAGGTGGTCCGGCCGAAGTCGGGCCGGCTGGTGATGTTCCCGTCCTGGCTGCTGCATCAGGTGCGGCCCTATCGCGGCACGGCGCGGCGCATCTCGATCGCCTTCAATCTCAGCCTGTGAGCGCCATCGACGATAGTGGCGTTGGCCATATCGGCGTCGTCGGCGGCGGCGCCTGGGGCACGGCGCTCGCCTGCCTGGCACGCCGCGCCGGACGGCAGGTCACGCTGTGGTCGCGCGATCCGGCGATCTCGGGCGCGATCGCCCACGAACGTGCCAACCCGGTCTATCTGCCCGGCATTGCGCTCGACGCGGGGATCGCGGCGGCAAAGAGCCTTGACGCGCTCGGCTCCTGCGATGCGCTGCTGCTGGTCTGTCCGGCGCAGGCGGTGCGCGAGGTCGGCAGCCATCTGCCGGGCGTCGGCCCCGTGGTGATCTGCGCCAAGGGCATCGAGGCCACGACCGGCCTGCTGATGCCGGAAGTGCTGCAGCAGATCCAGCCTGGCCGCCCGGTCGCCCTGCTGTCGGGGCCGAGCTTCGCGGAAGAGGTCGTGCGCGGCCTGCCGACGGCGATCAGCATCGCAAGCCTCGATCCCGATGTCGGGCGCGATCTTGCCGCATCCCTCGCGGCCGGCCCATTCCGGCCGTACTGGACGCACGACATGCTGGGGGTGGCGCTGGGCGGCGCAGTCAAGAACGTGCTCGCCATAGCCGCCGGCATCGTCGAAGGCCGCGGCCTCGGCCACAACGCGGCCGCCGCGCTGATCACCCGCGGCTTCGCCGAGATGGCGCGGCTCGGCCAGGCGATGGGCGCGGAACTCGAGACCATGACCGGCCTGAGCGGCCTGGGCGATCTCGTTCTGACCTGCCACGGCCCGCTGTCGCGCAACCGCTCCCTCGGCGCCGCGCTCGGACGCGGGACGACACTTGCCGAGTTCATGAAGGGCCGCCGCCAGGTCGTCGAGGGCGAGGCAACGGCGCCGGCGGTGCTGGCGCGGGCGGCGCGATACGGCATCGAGATGCCGATTTGCACCGCCGTCGATGCTATCCTTCACGCGGGCGCGGACCTCGATGCGACGATCCGCGGCCTGCTGGCGCGGCCGCTGCGCCGCGAAGGCGAATGAGAATTCGCCGAGGCAAATAGGGGGAGAGAGATGGCGCACTGGCTCATCAAGTCCGAGCCGACGGTCTATTCCTGGGACCAGTTCGTGAAGGAGAAACGCACCTCCTGGACCGGAGTGCGCAATGCGCAGGCCGCGATCAACCTCAAGGCCATGAAGACGGGCGATCTCTGCTTCTTCTACCATTCGAACGAGGGCAAGCAGATCGTCGGCATCGCCAAGGTGATTAAGACCGCCTATCCCGATCCGACCGACAAGGCTGGCAAGGCCGTTACCGTCGACGTGGCACCGGTCAAGCCGGTCGATCCGCCGGTGACGCTCGCCGCCATCAAGGCCGATCCGAAGTTCAAGGAATTCGGTCTCGTCCGCCAGTCGCGGCTCTCCGTCGTGCCGGTCAGCGACGAGCACTGGGCGCTCATCCAGAAGATGTCCGCCGGCACGTGAGTCCCACCAGCCGCGGCATCCTCGCGATGTCGGCGTCGGTCGTGGTCTTCATCTTCAACGACGCGCTGATAAAGCTCGCCGCCGAAACGATGCCGCCGCTGCAGGCGATCGGCCTGCGCGGCATCTTCGCCACCATGTGGTGCGGCTTCGCGATGCTGCTGCAGGGCGATTGGGCGCAGGTCCGCCGTATCCGCCATCCGGTGGTGGCGCTGCGCGGCATGCTCGAGGCGGTCGCCGCGATCAGCTATCTGGTGGCGTTGGCCTACATCCCCTTCGCGATCGCCACCGCCGTCAATCTCTCGACGCCGCTCTTCCTCGCCGCGCTCGCGGTGCTGCTGCTGAACGAGACGGTCGGCTGGCGGCGATGGAGCGCGATCGCGGTAGGCTTCGTCGGCGTGCTGATGGTGATCCAGCCGCGTGCCGACGATGCCGGCATCTGGACCTGGCTGGTGGTGTTCTCCTCGCTGGCCGGCGCGCTGCGCGATGTCATCGCCCGATGGGTACCGCCCACCGTGCCGACGCTGGTCGTGTCGATGAGCTCGGCCGTCACGCTCGCCGTCGTCGGCACCGGCTGGGCCGTGGTCGACGGCTGGCAGCCGATGACGCATCGCGGCATAGCTCTCGTGCTCGGCTCCTCGCTGCTGCTGGCCTGTGGCTATCAGCTCCTCATGATCGCCCTGCGCTCCGGCGCGGCCTACTCCGTGCTGGGCGCGTTCCGCTATGCCTCCGTCCTCTGGGCGATCGCCATCGGTTACGTCCTGTGGGGCGACGTGCCCAACCTGCTCGCGGTCGCCGGTATCGGCGTGATCGTCGCAGCCGGACTCTATATCCTCCACCGCGAGCGAACGATGCGGGAGACCTCGATTGGCCGACAGCAGTGATTTCACGGTCGGTCCGCTGCAGGAGCGGGATCTGGCCGATGCGTCGACCATCGTACGGCAGGCCTTCGGCACCTTCATGGGCGCCCCCGACCTCACGACCTTCTGGACCGACAGGGACCTGGTGCACAGCCGATGGCAGGCGGGCCATGTAGCCGGGTTCGCCGCGACCCGGGACGGCGCGCTCGTCGGCTCGAACTTCGCGACCCGCTGGGGCAGCGTCGGCTATTTCGGGCCGCTCACGATCCGTCCCGACCTCTGGGATCGCGGCATCGGGCAGCGTTTGATGGCGCCAGTCATGGCGCAGTTCGATTCGTGGCGGACCGCGCACGCCGGCCTGTTCACCTTCCCGGACAGCACCAAGCATGTCGGGCTCTACGAGCGGTTCGGTTTTGCCGCACGCTATCTGACGGCAGTCCTGGCGCGACCGGTCGGCGGTTCATCCACCACCTCCGACTGGCAGCCCTATGGCGCCCTGCCGGCCGAACGGCGGGCGGAGGTGCTGCGGGATTGCCGGTCGCTCACCGATGCGCTGTTCGCAGGCTTGGATCTCGGCGAGGAGATCGAGCTGGTGCGCGCGCTGCAGCTCGGCGACACGGCCCTGATCCTGGACGATGCCGGCGTGAGCGGTTTCGCGATCTGCCACCACGGCGCGGCGAGCGAAGCGGGCGCCGGGATCTGCCTGGTCAAGTTCGGTGCCGTCCGGCCCGGGCCGGCGGCCGCACGGTCGTTCGATCGCTTGATCGATGCCTGCGAGGCGCTCGCCGCGGCGGCCGGAACCAAGACCTTGATGGCCGGTGCCAACATGGGACGGCCCGAGGCCTACGGCCAGCTCAAGCAACGCGGCTTCCGGACCGCGTTCCAGGGCGTGACGATGCACCGGCCCAACGAGCCGGGCTATTCGCGGCCCGGCAACTACATCATCGACGACTGGCGCTGACGGCCGGTCAGCGCGCGACCCAGGCGAGATAGTCGCGCGCCACGTCCTCGACGGCGGTGTCATAGAAGCGCTTGCCGTGTTCCGGCGTGGCCTGGCTCGGATCGGAGCCGATGCGGCCGTCCGGGAAGGCGCGGCGGTAGTCCTCGGCATCGGCGAATGAGCCGTTGGGCGCAATGCGCGGCTCGAGTTGCGTGCGGTCCATCGTCTCCGGATACCTGTACCAGGTGAGCGCTACCTCCGAAGCGGTGGCATGGCTGCCCTCGCCCGTCGGGTAGAGCTCGCGGCTGAGCTGCCGGACCGCCGCACTGTCCCACCAGTTGCGCAGGGCGCACTTGATCGACGGCTGGTTGGACAGCCGCTCCATGGAGCGCTCGGCATAGATCTCGGAGAATGCTGCCGTCACCGTGGCGATGTTGCCGCCATGGCCGTTGACGAAGAAGAAGCGCGTGAAACCGTGCCGCGCCAGCGACAGCACGTTGTCGCGCACCACCGCGATCAGGGTGGTCGGCTTGAGCGTGATGGAGCCCGCGAAGTCGAGATGGTGCTGCGCCATGCCGACCGAGATGGTCGGGGCGACCAGCGCGCCGACCTTCTCGCCCACGCCACGGCCGATCATCTCGGCAGTCAGCGCGTCGGTGCCGATCAGCCCGGTCGGCCCGTGCTGCTCGGTCGAGCCGATCGGGATGATGATGCCGGTCCGGGTCTTGAGATATTCCTCGACGAACTTCCAGGTCTTGAGCTGAAGCTGCACGCGCGGGACTCCTCTGTTGCCGGAGGATATCACGGAAACCGGCGGCGACAGCGGCTCCGCCGGGACGCGCCACGAAACCTGCCGGGACGGAGAAGTCCCGCCAATGTCGTTTACGTTTCTTTACGCAACGGAAACCTTTTCGTCGGCTCTCCGCACGTATCTTCATCATGAGCAATCCGAGAGCCGTGATGAAGAATCTGTCCCTGAAGGTCGGTCGCTGGATTGGGTCGGCCTTCGACCCGGCCGGCGTGAGCTGCACCTGCTACAAGCACTGCCCGCTCGGCCGTCCCCGGTCCGAGCTCTCACTGCCCTACCGGCAGGCGCTACGTTCCTGCGTACCAGTCTCGCCTGCCCGGCTACCCTCGACCGGGCCGGCGCACGGCTTCGTGCATATCGGCAACGATGGCGTCGCCATCGCGGCCCTTGGCCGCCAGTAGCCACGCGAAACGGAACCACAACCACCACCGCATCCGCGCGACCGGCACGGTTGCTGCTCTTTCCCAAATCATAGGCGCCCCAATCCTCCCCAGGATCTCAAGCACGGGGCCAGTATTCTCTCGCGAGATTACTCATACCTTACGACGCCGCTGTGGAAGGGCGAGCAGATCGTCCACGAAGCGGCGCATCAGGCCGGCGAGCCGATCGAGATCGCGTTCGCTCCACTGTTCGAGGACCGGCGCCAGCAGGCGCTCGCGCGCACCGTCGATGGCCCGGACCATCGCCTTGCCCCTGGCCGCCGCCGCCACCTCGCGCACCCGCCGATCGCGCGGACTGGCGCGACGGCCGACCAGCTTCAGGCTCTCGAGCCGGGCGACCTGCCGGCTGACCGTCGTATGGTCGCGGCCGACCCGGTCGGCCAGCTCGACGATGCCGATCGGCCCCCGCCGCTCGATCACGACCAGCAACGGAAACAGCGCGCGCTCCAGGGAGATGCCGGCCTCGGCGATCAGCGCCTCGTCGGGCTGCGGCCGGTTCATCACGCCCATCAGGTCGAGCACGGCGCGATGCAGGTCGCGCAGCTGCGCATTCTTCCGTGTATTCTGCACGCTTTCTCCCTTGACGGAGCCGACCGGCGAAATTACGTGCATCATACACATATTGAGGCAGCGGAAAATGGATGCGTTCACGACGGATGTGCTGATCTGCGGCGCCGGTGCCGCGGGCCTGGCGCTGGCGGTCGAGCTGGCGCGCCGCGGCGTGGCGTTCAGGCTGGTCGACGCCGCGGCCGAGCCGTTTCGCGGCTCGCGCGGCAAGGGCATCCAGCCGCGCAGCCTGGAGGTCTTCGAGGATCTCGGCATCGTCGACCGGCTGGTCGCCGCGGGCGGCGCCTATCCGCCGCAGCGCGTGCATCGCGCCGACGGCAGCTTCGCGGATTCGCCTTTCATGGAGATCGGCGCGCCGACGCCGCGCGAGCCCTACCGCATCCCGCTGATGCTGCCGCAGTTCATGACCGAAACCATCCTGCGCGAGCGGCTGGCCGAGCTGGGCGCGCGGCCATGCTACGGCGCGGCGCTGGAGGGCTTCACGCAGGGCGAGGCCGGCGTAACCGCAACGGTGGCCGGCGTGCCGCTGCGGGTGCGCTATCTCGTCGGCACGGACGGCGGGCGCAGCCTGGTCCGCCATGTGCTGGGTGTCGGCTTTCCCGGTCGGACTCTGGAGGTGCGCGCGCTGGTGGCGGACATGGTGCTCGACGGGCTGAGCCGCGATGCCTGGCATCGCTGGAACGACGGCCGGCCCGAATCGATGTCGCTCTGCCCACTGATGGGAACGGACTGGTTCCAGCTCCAGGCGCGCATCCCGCTCGAAGGCGAGGTCGATCTCTCGCCCGACGGGCTGGCGGCGATGATCGCTGCGCGCACCGGACGCGACGACCTTCGCGTGCGCTCGGTCTCGTGGGCCTCGGCGTACTCGATGAATGCCCGGCTGGCGGATCGCTACAAGGTCGGGCGCGTGCTCTTGGCCGGCGATGCCGCGCACATCCATCCGCCGACCGGCGGGCAGGGCCTCAATACCAGCGTGCAGGACGCCTACAATCTCGGCTGGAAACTCGCCGCCGTCCTGCAGGGTGCGCCGCCTGCCTTGCTCGAGACCTACGAAGAGGAGCGCCGGCCGATCGCTGCCGGCATGCTCGGCCTGGCGACCCGCCTGCTCGAAGCGACGCGCGGCGAAGGCGGCATGAAGCGCGGTCGCGACACCCAGCAGCTCGATCTCGGCTATCCCGAGTCGAGCCTCGCGACGGGCCGCAACGCCGGCAGCCGCGCGCCCGATGCGCCGGTGCGTGGCGCTGCCGGGCAGCCGAGGCGCCTCTTCGATCTGTTCCACGGCACACACTGGACCCTGCTGGCCTATGAAGCTCCGCCGCCGATCGCACCCCGCCTCGGCCTTCGCATTCATTGCATCGGCACCGCCGGGGACATCGTCGACGATCAGGGCTTCGTGCGCGCCTTCTACGGTCTCGCGCCGGGCGACTGCGTGCTGGTGAGGCCGGACGGCTATATCGGCGCCACCGTCGCGGCCGCGGACGCCGCCGCGCTCGAACGCTATCTCTCGTCCGTTTCCGGCGCGCGAATGTAGCCGACCTCGTCGGGATCGGTGATCGGCGGGTCGCAGCGCATGTTGCGGCAGACGTAGAGCGCAGGCTTGCCCTTCACGACGCCCTTGCCCTCGGCCGGATGACCGGGCGGCACGGACGCGCCGGGCCGCAGGCGGCGTACGATCTTGTTGGGGATGCAGGCGTCATAGATCGCCCGCCGCAGGGCTTCTGTTTCGGGTGCGTCGAAGTCGCCGACCAGCACCAGCTCGACGGCGCTCTGCATCAATTCGTAGCCGTTCATCAGCGTCATGAGCGGGAAGAAGTTGCTTTCCAGCTCGCCGGCGAAGGCCGAGAACTGGCGCAGCGCCTTGGCGTGCCACCGTCGGTCGCCGGTCAGGATCCAGAGCCGGACGAAGACGCCGAGCAAGGTGCCGTTGCCCGCGGGCACCGCATTGTCGTGACAATGCTTGCCGCGCACGATCAGGTCGACGGCATCGTCGGCCGTGGTGAAGTAGCCGCCGGCCCCGGCATCGGCGAAGTGACGGTCGAGGACGGCGATCAGTGCCTCTGCCTCAACGATATAGGAGGCCTCGCCCGTCACCTCGAAGAGGGCGACGGCGGCTCGCGCCATGTTGGCGTAGTCGTCGAGCGTGCCGCGATGCAGCCGCTTGCCGGCGCGATAGGAATGGTAGAGCCGGCCCTCCCCGTCACGCATCGTGTTCATGATGAAATGCCAGGCGCGCCGCGCGGCAGCCAGCCAATCCCCGCGTTCGAACATCGCCCCGGCGTTGGCGAGCGCGGCGATCATCAGGCCGTTCCAGTCCGCGAGCACCTTGTCGTCCCAGCCCGGCCACACGCGCCTGTCGCGCATCGCCTTGAGCCTGGCGCGCAGGGGCACGAGGCGACTCTCCTTCGCCCTGTCGTAAGGCTCGGGCGACGGCTTGCGATGCAGGATGTTGCGGTGCTCCCAGTTGCCCTGCGGCGTGACGCCGTAGACCTGGCGAAAGAACGGACCGTCCTGCGGGCCGAGGATCGCGTCGATCTCGGCTGCATCCCAGACGTAGAACTTGCCTTCGACGCCTTCCGAATCCGCGTCGTAGCTCGCGGCAAAACCGCCCCCTTCGGCGACCATTTCGCGCAATGCCCAGTCGCAGGTCTGCTCGATCGTCGCGACGCGCGACGGGTGCCGGTAAAGGCTGCAATGGAGGCACAGCAGATCGATGAGCTGCGCGTTGTCGTACAGCATCTTCTCGAAATGCGGGATCAGCCACTCATTGTCGGTGGCATAGCGGGCGAAGCCGCCGCCCAGATGATCGTAGATGCCCCCGTCGCACATGCGCTGGAGCGCGACCGAAAAGGAGTCCTGCAACGGCAGCCTCTCTTCCAGATCGACCCTGCCCGACATCGCGCCGCGCTCCCAGGCGCGCAGCAGGAACTCGAAGAGGTAAGGCGAGGGGAACTTCGGCGCTCCGCCGATCCCGCCCCATTCGCGATCGCACCGAGCCGCGATCCGATCGGCGATCTCGTCGAGCATGCCGAGCGGAACCGGCGGCCCGTCGCCCCTGAACGCCACCGCCTTGTTGACCGCGCGCTTGCGCAGCGCCTCGAGCAGTGCGGCGCGGTTAGTCTCGACATCCTGCGGCTTCTCGCGGAAGGCCTGGGCCACGCCTTTCAGCACGTCGATGAAGCCCGGGCGGCCATACCGGGCGGGGTGCGGGAAGTAGGTTCCGCCCCAGAACGGCTCGCCGCGCGGCGTGCAGAACATGGTCAGCGGCCACCCGCCCTGCTCGCCCATGATCTGCAGCGCCTGCATGTAGATCGCGTCGACATCCGGCCGCTCCTCGCGGTCGACCTTGATGTTGACGAACAGGGCGTTCATCACCGCCGCGACCTCGGGTGAGTCGAAGCTCTCGTGCGCCATCACGTGGCACCAGTGGCAGGCGGCATAGCCCACCGAGAGCAGGATCGGCCGGTCGGTGCGTTGCGCCTCGGCCAGGGCCGCCTCGCCCCACGGCCACCAGTCGACCGGGTTGTTCGCGTGCTGCAGCAGGTAGGGGCTGGTCTCGCCAGCGAGACGGTTCATGCCGCGCCCTCGCCGAGATTGCCCTCGCTGTTGATCGCCAGGACCCGGCTGTCCGGGCCGAGGCCGAGCTCTCGGAAGGCGGCTTCGTCGGCGCAGACGCGGAGCAGGCCCGCCAGGCTCGCGCAGCCCGAGGGTCCCGAGGAGATCGCCGGGTCGCCGTCGAGCGGATGGGCGAGCAGCCGGCGGGCCGGCATCACCTCGGGCTCGGTGATGGTCATGAACCAGTCGGCCGCCAGCCCGATCACCGGCCAGGTGACGGGCGAGATCTCACGGCAGGCGAGGCCGCCCATGACGGTGTCGGCGGCGCCGCTCGCAGGGGTGGGCTTGCCGGCGAGATTGCTCTGGAACCAGCAGTCGGCGCTCTCTGGCTCGACCACGATGAAGCGCGGGCGCGGCTCGTAGCGCGCCCAGAGATAGCCGATCACCGCGGCCGCGAGGCCGCCGACGCCGGCCTGCACGAACACGTGCGTCGGCCCGGCCGGCCATTGGCGGACGACCTCCTCGACCAGGACCTGGTAGCCGTACATCACCGAGCGCGGCACGTCCTCGTAGCCGTCCCACGAGGTGTCCGAGATGATCGTCCAGCCGTTCTCGTCCGACCGGCGGCGGCATTCGGCGACGGCGGTGTCGTAGTCGCCGTCGACGCGGGTCACCTCGGCGCCGCGGGCGCGGATCGCCTCTTCTTTTTCCGCCGAAGTGAATTTCGGCAGGAAGATGACGCATCGGTTGCCGAACAGCCGCGCGCCCGCCGCGACGGCGCGCCCGTGATTGCCCGAGCTTGCCGTCGCGAAGGTGAAGCGGGCAGTGATCTCGCGATGCTTGCCCTTCAGCAGATCCTCGAAGCTCGGCGAATGGTGGTAGGCCTCGCCGACGGCACCCGACAGGACATTGTGGACGGCAATGACGCCGCCCAACGCCTTGAAAGCGCCAAATCCGAAGCGTTGGCTCTCGTCCTTGATGCCCAGCTGACCGATGCCGAGGCGGCGGGCCAGCGCAGGCAGGGAATGCAGCGGGGTCAGCCGGTGGGCGGGGCAGGCCTTCAGCTCGTCGAGCAGCTCGGGCACCCCGTTGGGGTTGACCACGTATTGCTGCTCGCGGCCGAACGGGAGATCGCGCCGGGCACGGGGATTTCGGGCAAGCCAGTCATGCGTCATGATCTTCCGTCCATACGCCGATCCCCGGCGGAGGAAAACCGTGCGGCAAGCGAGGGCTGGGTGATCGACTGGACGAGATGGATCGTGTTGGCCGCGCTGCTCCTCTGGCCGCTCGCGCCGGCCACGGCGCAGGAGGCCGGTTTCACGTGGAAGGTGATGCGTTACGCCTACGTCCTCGACGACAAGGGCCTTCCGACGGGGAGCTTCGAGATCGAGCGCCAGGCCCATGACGCGCAGGCCGCACGCAACGGCGCGCGGATCGACCTGTCCTACGTGGCGGGCCAGGAGACGATCGAGATCCTCGACGCGGCGACCCTGAAGGCCGACGGACGCCGCATCCCCGTCAGCGCCGACCGCATCCTCGATATCGCCCCGCAGGTGCCGCGCGACGTGGCGATGTACAGCGACACGCGCACCAAGAGCATCGTCTTCCCCGACGTCGCGGCCGGCGATTCGATCCGCTACGCCTACCGCCTCAAGCGTTTCTCCTCGAACTGGCCCGGCTTCTCCTGGACCGCTCCGCTGCGTTCGGTGGCGCGGGTCAAGGGCGCGGAGATGACGATCGACGTGCCGGCGACGATGGCGCTCGGCGTCGAGCATCACGGCGTGCAGTATCGCACCGAGAGCGCGGACGGGCGGGTCCGCCACATCTTCTCCTGGTCGAACGACCGGGCAGTTCCGCCCGAACCGGGAGCGACCTCCGATTTCGACTGGTCAGACCGCTTCTCCGTCTCGACCTTCGCGTCCTATGCGCAGATCGGCGACTATTACGGCCGGCTCCATGCCGCGGCAGCGGCGGTAACTCCGGCAGTCTCGGAGCTTGCAGCGAAGATCGTCGGGACGGCCACCGATCAGGCGACAGAGGCGCGCCAGCTCTCCGAATGGGTGGCCCAGAACGTGCGCTACGTAGCGGTCTCCGTTGGTCAGGGCCAGCTGGCGCCGACGCCCGCCGACGAGACGATCGGCAATCGCTACGGCGACTGCAAGGCCGACACTGCGTTGCTGGCCGCGCTGCTGGCGGCGCGCGGGATCGCCAGCGAGGCGGTCCTGATCAACACCAACGTCGCGCGCTACGTGTTGCCCGAGACGCCGGTGGCCGACTTCAACCACGTCATCCTCTACCTGCCGAAGTTCGACCTCTATGTCGATCCGACCTGGAACCATGCCGCCTTCGGCGCCCTGCCGTGGGGCCTGTACGACAAGCCGGTGGTGCATGCCGTCGACGGTCGCTCGCGCGTCGGCCGCACGCCGACCGAACGGTCCGAGGACAATGTCAGCGAGGTCGCAACGATCGCGACGATTTCGGCCGACGGCCGCATCGGCGGCACCACCCGCGAGCAGGTCAAAGGCGCGATGGCGACCGATCTCAAGAGCTGGATGTCGGGGGGGCTGACAGCCGACCGTGCCGCCGCGTTGCTGCGCTCCCAGGGCATGCCGGGAACCGGGAGCTGGATCTCGCCCCGCCGCGACGATACCGCCCCCGAGCTGTCGCTGACGGCGCGCTTCGATCTGGCGGATTCGATCGACCTCGCCGCCGGCGAGGCGCTCGTGCCTCCGGGCGGGCTGCGCTTCCTGCCGCGGCCCGGCGGCTTCCTGCTCGGCGTGCAGGACTCGCCGCGCCGCCATCCGTTCCCCTGCCATGCCGGCCGCCAGGTCGAGACGATCGAGGTCAAGGTCCCACCCGGCTTCAAGCCGACCCGCCTGCCGGCCGACCGGCACTGGACGACGTCGATCGCCGAATACAGCTCGAGCTATGCCTTTGACGACGGCACCCTGTCGGTGCGGCGCGAGTTCACCGCACGGCCGCAGGGCCAGGTTTGCGCGGCGGACCTGTCGCGCGAGCTGATCGGTCTGATGTCGAACATCCGCCGCGACTACCGGGCCGTGGTGGTGTTCGACCGGTCGCTTTAGGCTAGGGTGGGCCGAACGGAGAGCGATGATGAAGGTGAACGTCGAAGTGACCTGCACGCCCGAGGAGGCCCGCGCCTTCTTCGGCCTGCCCGATCTCGGGCCGATGCAGCAGCGCATCCTGGGCGAGATCGAGGATCGCCTGCGCTCGAGCCTGAATTCGATGAATCCCGAGACGGTGTTCAAGACCTGGCTGCCGGCCTCGATGCAGGGCGTCGAGCAGATGCAGCAGCTGCAGCAGATGTTCTGGTCGCAGCTCGCCAGCATCGCGTCAGGCAAGAAGGAGTAGCGCCAATGAGCGCCCGCGAGAAGCCGACCGATCCCGCGCCCTACTACGAGGCGCATGTTTTCTGCTGCACCAACCGGCGCGCCGCCGGCCATCCGCGCGGCTCCTGCGCGGAGCGTGGCGGCGAGGCCCTGCGCGACTACATGAAGGGCAAGGCCAAGGCCCTGGGCCTGAAGAACGTGCGCATCAACAATGCCGGCTGCCTCGACCGCTGCGAGCTCGGACCGACCCTAGTGATCTACCCCGAAGGCGTCTGGTACTCGGTCTCGACCCGCGAGGAGATCGACGAGGTGCTGGAGAAGCACCTGGTCGAAGGCGGCCGGGTCGAACGGCTGATGCTGCAGACCGCCGACAAGCTCCCCGCCGACCGCGTCAAGGCCTGAAGCCGGGACCGCGCCACGGAGTGGTGCGGTCCCAGCTTCATTCCAGCAATTCGCCCAACCGGCGAATCACGCGGGCCGGGCGGTCGGTGGCGTGGGCCGGGATGCCGGACTCGAACGGGTCGTACCAGATGCCGCAGACGCCGAGCTTCTGCGGCGCCTCGACCTCCCATTCGTAGTTATCGCCGACCATCCAGGCATCGCCGGCCGTGCAGCCCAGCCGCTCCAGGGCGTGGCGGTAGACCGCCGGCTCGGGCTTGCCCTGGCCGAACTCGCCCTCGATCTGGATGTGGTGGAAGCGGTGGGCGAGGTCGAAGCGCTCGATCTTGGCGCGCTGCGTCTCGCCCGCGCCGTTGGTGACCAGCGCCAGCCGCACGCCGCGCTCGCGCAGGGCGTCGACCGTGGCGAGCGCGTCCGGATAGAGCCGGTATTCCGCGCGCCGCAGCTCGGTGAAGGCGTCGGCGATGCGGTCGGCCAGCGCCTCGTCGTCCTGGCCGAGCGACGCCAGCCCGCGCCGTACCGACAGCCGCCGCGCGCCGGGGATGTCGAGGCGCCAGCGCGCGGCCTCGGCGCGGTCGCTCCAGAAGGCGCGCGCGTGGTCCATGATCGCCGCCCGCACCCGTTCGAGCGCGGCCGGGTCGGGCGCGTCGAGCGGCGCGGCGAAGGTCGCCAGCAGGCGCGTCCACGCCTCCTCGGGCTGGGCGTAGGCGCGGATCAGCGTATCGTCGAGGTCGAACAGGATGGCGCGCGGCAGGGTCGGCATCTCAGTTCGTCGGCTGGCCGGCGAAGGTCGTCGGCGCGGGGCTGACCACGACACCGCGATCGCCCTGGATCTCGATCACCGCCAGGCCGCGCTCGGTACGGCCGTCGGGCAGGAAGCGGAAGACGCCGTCGACGCCGTACCAGCCGTTGGGGTTGGTCAGCGCCTCGGCCGAGAAATCGCCGCCCGGCCGCACCCGCGCGAGCTGGCCGGCCAGCGCCACTGCGTCGTAGGCCAACGTCGCCAGCCGCTGCGGCGGCCGGCCGTAGGTCGCCACGAACTTGCGCTCGAAGTCGGCGCGCCGTGCCGGATCGGGAGCGGCATACCAGGCACCTTGCAGCATTTTCTCCTGGCCGATGCCGGCCACGTCCCACACGCCGGTGCCGATGAGCTGCACCGTCTTGAGATCGACCCCGGCCCCGGCGAGGGCCGTCAGCACGGCCGACACCCGCGGCGGGGAGACCGGCACGAGGATCGCGACCTTGCTCTCGCCCCGCGTCGCATCGGCCAGCCGCCGCGCGGAGGCGCCGAGATCGCCGCCCTCGTCGTAGTACTCCGAGCCGACCACCGTGCCGCCGCGGATCGTCGCCTGGCTTTCCAGCGTGCGCCCCATCTGGTCGCCGTAGGCGGTGCGCGGCGCGAAGACGGCGAAGCGCCGGATGCCGGCGGAGATGCTGTGATCGACGACACGACGGACCTGCGGCGGCGCGGCGATGCCCATCACCCAGACGCCGGGCTGCGCCACGGTCTCATCGTTGGAGAAGGAAATGACGTTGATGCGGTCGGTGCGGCGCAACGGCGCGATCGCCAGCGCCGAGGGCCCGAACAACGGCCCCAGGATGAGGACGGCGCCGTCCGTCTGCGCCCGGCGGTAGGCCTCGACGGCACCGTCGCCGCTGTCGCCGGTGTCATAGGCGGAAAGGGCGAGGTCCTTGCCGCCGGCATCGAACAGCGCCATCTCGGCGGCCTGCTGCATGGCCTGGCCGACCGAGGCCGCCCGGCCGGTGAGCGGCAGCAGCATGGCGATGCGCGCCTTGCCGGACGCGGTGGTCGGGGTGCCCGCCTGCGGCTGCGTGGGCCTCGGCATCGGCCGCGTGGTAGGCTGCGGCGGTTCGGAGCAGGCGCCCAGCAGGAAGGCGACGGCGGCAAGCGCGAGAAGAGGCGAACGCATCAGCGCAGAACTCCGGCGGACGGGGCAGATGAACGGCAACGAGGATTTACACGCTAACGGCGGGGATGCCCAAGGTAAACCGCTGCCGGACCGGCGATCGGACGGGCGGATTGGGCCAGGGCTGCACATCGTGGCGACCCCGATCGGCAACCTGCGCGACATGACCCTGCGCGGAATCGATGTGCTGCAGGCCGCCGACCTGATCGCCTGCGAGGACACACGCGTCTTCGCCAAGCTCGCGGCGCACTATGGCATCGCCGCGCCGACCGTCTCCTACAGCGACGCAACCCAGGAAGCCTCCGAGCCACGCCTGCTGCGCGCCCTTGCCGAGGGCAAGCGCGTGGCCCTGGTCTCCGACGCCGGCATGCCGCTGATCTCCGATCCGGGTTATCGCCTGGTCCGTGCGGCCGTGGCCGCCGGCCACGCCGTGACCGCCGCGCCCGGCCCCTCGGCGGTCCCGATGGCGCTCGCCCTGTCCGGCCTGCCGACCGAGCGCTTCTACTTCGGGGGCTTCCTGCCGGCGAAGGCTGCCGAGCGGCGGCGGGCGATCGCGATTGCCGGGCAAGTGCCGGCGACACTGGTCTTCTTCGAGGCGCCGCATCGCCTGGCGGCATCGCTTGCCGATCTCGCCGAGTTGCTCGGCGATCGGCCGGCTGCGGTTGCGCGCGAGCTCACCAAGCTGTTCGAGGAAGTGCGCCGTGCCCCTCTCGGCACGCTCGCCGCACACTACGCCGCGCCGACCGAGGTGAAGGGCGAGATCGTCGTCGTGATCGGCCCGCCGGGCGAGGCGGCAATGCCCGCAGCGGAAACGCTCGATGCTGCATTGCGGCAAGCACTGGCGAGCGTTTCGGTCAAGGATGCCGCAGCCGAAATCGCAGCGCGCTTTGGACTTAAGCGCCGCGACGTCTATGCTCGCGCTCTCGAGCTCAAGCGCAAGGGCGAATCATGAATATCGAGACCCGCCGGCAAGCCAACCGCCTCGGCCATGCCGCCGAATGGCGGGCGGTGTGGCGTCTGCGGCTGGCGGGGTACTCGATTCTGGCGCGGCGCTACAAGACCAAGCTCGGCGAGATCGACATCGTGGCACGGCGCGGCGGTGTGCTGGCCTTCGTCGAGGTCAAGGCCCGCGGCGACCTCGAGACGGCGGGCTTCTCGCTTCGCGGCCGCCAGTTCGGCCGTGTCGCCGCGGCGGCAAATCTGTTCGTGGCCCGCCACCCGCATTACGCCGCGCATTCGCTGCGCTACGACGCCATGCTGGTGGTCGGGCTGTGGCCGCGCCATCTGCGGGACGTCTGGCGCGCGCCGGAATAGGCCATGCCGCTCGGCGCCGCGGAGACCGACGCGCAACTCGGCCGCCTGCGCACGCTGTGCGCGGTCGGGGGCGAGCGCGTCGACCTGCTCGAGGCGGCGCTGGCACTCAGCATCCTGCAGCGCGACGAGGCGATCGCGCTCGCGCCCCTTCACCAGCACGTCGTGGACATCGTGACCGATCTCGCCGACCTGGTGCATCGGCGCGGCGCGCAGCCCGACCGGCTGGCCGAGGTGATCGCCAGCGCCTATGGCTATCGAGGCGACTCCGAGACCTACGACGACCTGCAGAATGCCGACTTCGCCCGGGTCATCGAGCGGCGCAAGGGCCTGCCGGTCGCACTGTCCATCCTCTACCTGCATGTCGCGCGCGCCCAAGGCTGGGCGGCCGAGGGGCTGGCCTTTCCGGGGCATTTCCTGATCCGGGTCGCAATCGACGGGGCGCGGCACGTGGTCGATCCCTTCAACGCCGGGCTGGTCTGCGATGCCGCCGGCATGCGCGCACTGCTGCAGCGCGTGCTTGGCTCGCAGGCCGACCTCAGCCCCGAGCATTTCGACCCGGTTCCCGACCGTGAAGTGCTGCTGCGACTGGAGAACAACGTTCGCCTGCGCCTCGCCAGGCGTGAGGACTGGGCCGGCGCCTCGCGCTCGCTCGACCGCATGCTGGCGATCGCCCCCGACCGGGCGGAGCTGCTGTTCGAATCGGGCCAGATCAATGCCCGTCTCGACAAGCGCCGTGCCGCGATCGCCGCCTTCGAGCGCTTTCTGGCGACGGAGACGGCCGCGGCCGATCGCGGACTGCAGCACCGCGCTGCCACCCTGTTGCAGGAATTGCGGCGCGGGCTTAACTGAGCTTTCCCCCCGCCGGAGGCGGGGAGGGTACGAATTCGGAGAACCAGATGAAGCTCAAGGTCGCCATCCAGATGGACCACGTGTCGACGATCGACATCGATGGCGATTCGACCTTCGTGCTGGGACTGGAGGCGGAGCGGCGCGGCTACGAGGTGTGGCACTACACGCCGCCCGAGCTGATCTTCCGCGACCGCAAGGTGATGGCGCGCGCCCAACCGATGAAGCTGCGGCGCGAGAAGGGCAACCACTTCACGCTGGGCACGTCCGAGGTCGTCGACCTGTCGGCGTTCGACGTCATCCTGCTGCGCCAGGATCCGCCGTTCGACATGTCCTACATCACGACCACGCATCTGCTGGAGCACATCCATCCCAGGACGCTGGTGGTCAACGACCCGGCCAGCGTGCGCAATGCGCCGGAGAAGCTCTACGTTACCCATTTCGACAACGTCATGCCGCCGACGCTGATCACCGCCGACGCGCGCGCCCTGCGCGCGTTCCGTGAAGAGCACCGCGACATCATCGTCAAGCCGCTGTTCGGCAACGGCGGCGCGGGCGTTTTCCGGCTCAAGCCCGACGACGAGAACTTCGCCTCGCTGCTCGAGATGTTCTCGCAGCGCAGCCGCGAGCCGGTGATCGCCCAGCGCTACCTCCCCGAGGTCCGCCAGGGCGACAAGCGCATCATCCTGATCGACGGCAAGGCGGTGGGCGTGATCAATCGCGTGCCTGCCCAGGGCGAGGCGCGCTCCAACATGCATGTCGGCGGCACCGCGGTGAAGGACACGCTCACCAGGCGCGATCAAGAAATCTGCGAGATCATCGGCCCCGAGCTGGCGAAACGCGGCCTGATCTTCGTCGGCATCGACGTGATCGGCAACTGGCTGACCGAAATCAACGTCACCTCGCCGACCGGGCTGCAGCAGATCAACCGCTTCGACGGCGTGTCGCTCGAGGCGCAAATCTGGGATCGCATCGAAGTCCGCTATCAGCAAACACGAGGAGGCCAGCCATGATCCGCCGCAGCGTCCTGGCTCTTGCGCTCGCCGGCCTGGCGACGCCCGCACTCGCCCAGTTCGACACGATGACCCTGAAGCCGATCGTCAAGGCGGTGCGCGAAGGCGACGAGGAGAAGGTGCGCCAGGCATTGCTCAAGGGCGAAAACCCCAACCAGATCGATTCCAGCGGACGACCGCTGCTCATGATCGCGGTGATGGATGGGCAGGTCGCGGTGGTCGACGCGCTGCTCAAGGGCGGCGCGGTCGCCGACTCCGTCGACCGCGAAGGCTACACGTCGCTGATCCGGGCGGCCGAGCGGGGCGACCTCGACATCGCCGACCTGCTGCTGAAGCGCAACGCCAAGCCCAATGCGCAGACCCGACAGGGCGTGACCGCGCTGATGGTGGCCGCACGCCTCGGCCACGCCGAGATCGTGCGCCTGCTACTCGACCGGAAGGCCAATCCCAATGTCCCCGACTTCACCGGCCGCACCGCGCTGACCTACGCCCGGCAGGGCAACCGGGCCAGCATCGAAGCGCTGCTGCGCAAGGCCGGCGCTCATGAATGACCGACCCTGAGCGCCCCGATCCGGGGGCGGCCGGCCCCAGCCGCGCCGCCGCGATCCGAATCAGCGGCACGCTCGCGCTCGACCCGGCCGAAATCCACGAAAGCTTCGTGCGGGCCGGCGGGCCGGGCGGCCAGCACGTCAACACCACTTCTTCGGCGGTGCAGCTCCGCTTCGACGTGCGCCGTTCGCCGTCCCTGCCTCCGGACGTGCGCAGCCGGCTGGAGAGGCTGGCTGGCAGCCGCTTGACCGGTGACGGCGTGCTGGTGCTGCACGCACAGGGCCATCGCAGCCAGTTGCGCAACCGCGAGGAGGCGCTGGCGCGGCTGGTGGCATTGATCCGGGCCGCCGCGCGCCCTCCGACGCCGCGCAAGGCGACCAAGCCGAGCAAGGCCGTCAAGCGCCGCAGGGTCGACGACAAGAAGAAGCACGGCGCGCTGAAGGCGCTGCGACGCTCGCGGCCGGATTGAGGAACGCGCCACCCTACAGTTCGATCGTCCAGTCCGAATAGTTTCCCGTGCGAAGAGGCTCCGGCACGGTCTCGGTCAGCTCCAGGAGGGGTGCCGAATCGGAGGGGTGCAGGACCTGCGAGACAGTGAAGGTGTGCGTCTCGCCTCCTTTCCTCACGGTCAGGAAATCGCCCGACTTCATCTGTGCGAATATCTTCAGGGCGGCGAAATCGTTGGTGCTGTGGCTGACGACCTTGTTGCCCTGGTAGAAATAGACCCTGTTGTCGGCGAGACTGTAGGGAGCGAAGTCCTCGTGCAGGTAGTCCCGGTGAGCCTGGTAGCTCTCGTCGGGATGAAACAGCTGCCGGTCCTTGAAGTCGATGTCGAGGGGCACGTCGCGACGCTTCCCGACGATGACGACGGAACGCGTGAGCAGCTCGGCCAGAGAATACTTCCGCCAGCGCCGGCGAATCTCCGGCGTCAACCGCGCCAGCGCCCGGGTATCGACGATGGGGCTCCAGCTCTGGAGCTCGAAGTACTTCGCCACAACGAGCCTCAGATCCTCGAGCCGGATCCTGTTCAGGTTGGGGTTTTCATAGCATCGGTGCCCCGGCTGGAGGTGCTTCCAGTCTGCCACAGCATTCTGTTCCGCATTGTCACGATCCCATGTGTTGACGCCACGCGGTTGGGCGTGATGGCCGCTCCAGGAATGATAGCCGTGGTGGATGGCCCAGAAGATGCCGTCCGGTTCAAGCACCTTCCAGATCGACTGGATCACGCTGTCGGGCGCGGCGAGGTGCTCGGTCACGGAGGTCATGACCGCGAAATTCGGCCGGGCGGCCCTCACCTGCGGCGCTACATCGTCGAGCACCCCCCGGTATATCTTCACGTTAGGGTACAGGCGCTCGATATCCTGCACCGAGAACGGAAACACGTTGTCGACCGCGATCGACGGGTTCTTCAGGCTGCGAAAATCCGGCGCGCGCGCTGCGCCGGCCGTCGGATCGACGCCGATATAGGTGGCTGCACCATACTCGACGAAGGGTACGGCGTGTGGGCCGGCGCCCATGCCGATGTCGAGCACCCTTTTACCTCGGCATTTCTCCACGAGTTCCGGGCTGTGGGAGAAGTACCCCCACTCTCGCGTTGCCTCGACCAATGCCCGCCGCTCGTCGGACGGGTTGCGTGGGCTTGCCGACTCCTGTCGCATGCTACCTTCCTTGTCCTGCCATGCTGCCGGGATGCTCGGAGCGCGCATTATCGCGCCTTACGGGCGCTCTTGCATCTTCAATGGTGCCGTGCCCGAGTGAGGGCGAAAGAACGCAGGCGCCATCGGCATCGCGCATGCTATACGCCCTCGTACGTCCCCGTAGCTCAGCCGGATAGAGCAGCGGTTTCCTAAACCGGAGGTCGGAGGTTCGAATCCTCTCGGGGACGCCATTTTGCGAGGCGGCGGCGGCGCAGAGCCCGCCGTGCTTGCGGTCGACGGAATCCTTCTTGGGCTGGCGGGGCGAAGCGACGAGCGCACGCGCCGCTCGACGCTCGTATCGTGGATCGAAGCGAGAGGAGAGACGCATGTTCATCGCCATGAATCGATTCCAGGTCATCCGGGGGCAGGAAGACGCGTTCGCGCAAGTCTGGCTGTCGCGCGACACCCACCTCGCGAGCGTGCCGGGATTCGTCGAGTTCCACCTCCTGCGCGGGCCCTCCCAGGCGGATCACACGTTGTTCTCGTCCCACACCGTCTGGCGTTCGCGCGCGGATTTCGAGGCTTGGACGCAGTCGGAGGCCTTTCGCCGAGCACACCGCAACGCCGGGGACAACAAGCCGCTCTATCTCGGCCATCCCAGCTTCGAGGGTTTCGACGTCCTCCAGACGGTCAAGCCCGGTTCGTCTTCGCCGACGAAAGCGGCTTGAGGGCCTGCGCACACGGCGCGAATCCCGTTCAGTGGTGATCCTCGTGCGCGGGCGGCTGGCTGATCCGGTCGACCACCGCGATACCGATGGCAGAGAGGACGAACAGGGCGTGGATGATGACCTGCCACATGATGCCGTTCTCGCTGAACGTCGCATCGGGCCGGCCGAGGTTTCCCGCCTCGATGAACGTACGCAGCAGGTGGATCGACGAGATCCCGATGATCGCCATCGCCAGCTTGATCTTGAGGACGCTGGCGTTGACGTGGCTCAGCCATTCCGGCTGGTCGGGGTGCTTGTTGAGCTCCATGCGCGAGACGAAGGTCTCGTAGCCGCCGACGATCACCATGATCAGCAGGTTGGAGATCATCACCACGTCGATCAGGCCCAGCACGACCAGCATGACCTGCTGCTCGGTGGCCGAGAAGCTGTGGCCGACGAGGTGATAAAGCTCCTTCAGGAACAGGATGACGTAGATCACCTGCGCCACGATCAGCCCGAGATAGAGCGGTAGCTGCAGCCAGCGCGAAGCGAAGATCAGGCGCGGCAGCGGCCTCAACGAATCCGGTCCCATTTGGGCGCCACCCGCAGCTGGATCGCGTCTTGCCATGCTCACTCATCTCCCGAACGTCGCGTCTCGCCGTCGGTAGCCGATTGCAGTTGCCCTGTCATGCTGCAACGTCGTCGCGGTGGGAGCGTTGGAAATCCATGAAACCACCGGAAAAACTCCGCGGTCGCATCCTGCACCCTATCCCTTACGAGGACGGCTCCGGCGAGAGGGTGGTCGCGCCGATCGGCTCGTACGAGATAGCCGAGCAGGGCGAACACCTGCAATTCTTCGCCGAGGATGGCGCCCCTTTCACCATGCCCAGAAAGCACGCCCTGGCACATCACAAGGTCGGTCACCTCGAAGTCGAGGATTGGCAGTCCTGACGACAGCCATGCTGCCGAGAAAGGGCCTTACTGGCGCCTGAGGACGAGCGACAGGTTGTTGGCAGGCATCTCGAAGACCAGCGGCGACGAGAAGCCATTGGTTCGGGCGAGAGCGGCGACCTGTTCCAACGTCCTTATTCCCCACGCCGAATTGCGGGCGCGCAGGTCGCGATCGAAGGCGACGTTGCTCGCTGCCGTTTCCACTCCCTCCCGCAGATAGGGGCCATACAGAAACAGGCATCCCTCTCTCGCCAGCAGGCGCGCTGCGCCCCGGATCAATCCGACCGTCGATTCCCAAGGCGATATGTGGATCATGTTGATGCAGATCATCGCATCGGCCCGGTCGATCGGCCAGGAGGGCTCCGCCGCGTCGAGGGCCAGCGCCGGCAATACGTTCGCAAGACCAAGCGTGGCCGTCCAGTCGTCGACGCTGGCGCGTGCGTCGGGGTCGGGATCGCTGGGCTGGAAGGTGAGATGGGGTAACGCTTGCGCAAAATGCGCGGTGTGCTCGCCCGAGCCGCTGGCCACTTCGAGTACGAGCCCATGCGCCGGCAGATGGGGCCGCAATACTTCGAGAATCGGTTGGCGGTTGCGCGCGGCGGCCGGCGCCTGCCGTCTCATCGTGCCGCCTCCATCGCCTGCCAGACCCGGGCCGGCGTGGCCGGTCCGTCGAAGTTCCTGACCCCGAGCGGCGCCAGCGCATCGAGGATTGCGTTGGCGATCGCCGGGAATGCTGCGATCGCGCCCGCCTCGCCGCAGCCTTTCACGCCGAGCGGATTGGTGGTGCAGCGCGTGGGGTTGAACCCCAGCTCGAACGACGGCAGGTCGTCGGCACGCGGCAGGGCGTAGTCCATGAACGAGCCGGCGATCATCTGGCCGGACTGCGGATCGTAGGTCGTGCGCTCGAGCAGCGCCTGGCCGATGCCCTGCGCCATCGCGCCGTGCGCCTGGCCGGCGACGACCATGGGATTGACCATCACGCCGTAATCGTCGACGCCGCTATAGCGCTCCAGCGTCACGCGTCCCGTCTCCGGATCGACCTCGACCTCCACGACATGCGTGCCGTTGGGGAAGGTGAGATGCTCGCGCTTCCAGAAATGATAGGTGTCGAGCGGCGTGCCCTTCTCTCGGCCGCGTGCTGCGACCTCGAGCAGGCCGACGGCGCGGTCGGTGCCCGAGACCACGAAGCGGCCGCCTTGCGCGTGTTCGGCGTCGAAGCGGATGTCGGCCTCGCTCGCTTCCAGCATCTCGGCGGCGAGCGCGGTGCCCTTGCGGATGATCTCGTCCGAGGCGCGCCACATCGCGGTGCCGCCCATGAAGGTCGCGCGCGAGCTGCCGTGGCCGCCGCCATGCGGGATCAGTTCGGTGTCGCCCTGCCGCAGATGGATCTTCTCGTTCGCCACGCCGAGCCGGTGGGCGAGGATCTGCGGGAAGGTCGTCTCGTGGCCCTGGCCGATATGCTGCGTGCCGGTGATCAGCGAGACCGTGCCGTCGGCCTCGAAGCGAATGTCGACATTCTCCTCGGGCGCGCCGCCGGTGCCCTTGATGTGGTAGGCGAAGCCCAGCCCGCGCCGCAGGCCGCGCGCTTCGCTCAGGCGCCGCCGCGCCGCGAAGCCGGGCACGTCGGCACGGTCCAGCGCCTTGTCCATCGTCTCGGCGAAGGCGCCGCTGTCGACCTGGAAGCCGAAGGCGTTGGTCATCGGCATTTCGTGCGCCGGCACCATGTTGAGCCGGCGCAGCGCGGCGCGGTCGAAGCCGGCCTGCAGCGCTGCGGCATCGATCAGCCGTTCGAGGATGTTCACCGTCTCGGCGAAGCCCGGCCCGCGCATGACACCGATCGGCGTGGTGTTGCTGAGCACGACCCGCACATGCAGCGCGATCGACGGCAGGCGATAGACCGTGCCCTGCAGGTGCACGTACTGGTAGGTCGGCACGCCGCCGCCGACCGCCGCGAGATAGGCGCCGACATTGGCCACGCTCTCGACCTTCAGCGCGAGGAACCGGCCCGCCGCATCGAGCGCCAGCGATGCCTTCGCCTGCATGTCGCGCGAGGGATGATCGGCGAGGAACACCTCGCTGCGGGTGGCGATCCACTTCACCGGCCGGCCGACCTTGCGCGCCGCCCAGGCGACCAGCACGTGCTCGACATAGATGAAGTTCTTGGCGCCGAAGCCGCCGCCGACATCGGGCGCGATGAAGCGCAGGTCCTTCGGCTCGACGCCCAGCGCCCGGGCGGCGTGGTTGCGGTTGGCGTGGATGCTCTGGCTCGAGACATGGAGCGTATAGCGGCCGCTCGCCGGATCGAACGTGCCCACCGAGCCGCGCGGCTCGATCGGGTTGGTGGTCACGCGGTGGTTGTCGAGGTCGAGCGCCACGACGTGCGCGGCACGCGCAAAGGCGGCGTCGGCGCCCGCGGCGTCGCCGACCTTCCAGTCCATGCAGATATTGCCAGGCACCTCGGACGACAGTTGCGGCGCGCCGGCCGCGGCGGCGGCATAGGCCGAGGTGACAGCCGGCAGCGGCTCGTACTCGACCGCGATCAGCTCCGACGCATCGAGCGCCTGGGCGAGCGTCTCCGCCACCACCATGGCCACCGTCTCGCCGATGAAACGGACCTTGCCGGCGGCGAGCAGCGGCTGCTCGTCGAAAGTGAAGCGCTCGCCGGTCTGGACGTTGGCCTCGGCATAGGGCCGCAGCGACTTCAGCCCGTCGGCGGCGACATCGGCCGCGGTCAACACCGCGAGCACGCCCGGCGCGGCCTTCGCCGCCGTCGTGTCGATCGCGCGAATCGAGGCATGAGCATGAGGCGCGCGCAGGAAGACGGCGCGCGCGAGGTTCTCGAAGCTCAGGTCGTCGATATAGGCGCCGCGCCCGGTGACGAAGCGGGCGTCTTCGCGCCGCAGGGGCGAATCGCCGATGATCGATCTGCTCATGCGCCGACTGTATCGAATTCCAAAAGCCCGCGGGAGGACCCAACCGACCGACAGGATGCGTTTCAGTTCAGCATGAGAAATTTGACGCACTCGGATACAGGTTGGTGCCTCGGGAGGTTAGTCTCTCGGCAAGGATCGGGGAGACGACCATGACGCAGATCACGCAATTCCTTCGCCGCGCCGTGCAGACCAACGGCCACGGCGTCGCCACGACGTGCGGCCCCCGAACCTGGAGCTGGCATGACTTCGCCGACCGCGCCGCGCGCCTCGCCGGCGCCTTGCAGGGCCTCGGCTACCAGCCCGGCGATCGCATCGGCATCCTGGCGCTCAATGCCGACCGCTATCTCGAGGCCTTCTTCGGCCTCGCGACCGCCGGCGTGATCTTCGTGCCCATCAACACCCGGCTCGCGCCGCCCGAGATGGTCTTCTGGCTGGCCGATTCGGGTTGCACCGGACTGCTGATCGACGACGCCTTCATGCCGGTGCTGCCAGCGATCGCCGCCGGCGTTCCCGGCCTGCGCCACGTCGTCCATATCGGCGATGCGCCGACCCCGGCCGGGCTGCTGCCCTATGAGGGGTTGCTGCCGGCAGCACCGCCGGTCGCCGATGCCGGCCGCGGCGGCAGCGAGGTCGCCGGCATCTTCTATACCGGCGGGACCACCGGGCGCTCCAAAGGCGTGATGCTGAGCCACGACAACATCGTCGGCAACGCGCTCAACATGCTGCGCGAGGTCGCCGTCGACACCGACAGCCGCTATGTCCACGCCGCGCCCATGTTCCATCTCGCCGACGGCGCGATGACCTTCCTGATCACGGCGTTCGGCGGCACGCACTGCTTCCTGCCGCGCTTCGATCCGCTGGCGCTGATGAAGCTGATAGAAGCCCAGGGCGTGACCCACGCGCTGATCGTGCCGACCATGATCAACATGCTGGTCAACCATCCCGAGGTCGCACAGCACGATCTGTCGAGCCTCCAGTACGTGCTGTACGGCGCCTCGCCGATGCCGGAGGCGGTGATCCGCCGCGCGCTGGAGGTCCTGCCGAAGGCCAACTTCATCCAGGCCTACGGCCAGTCCGAGGCCTCGCCGGTGCTGACCCTGATTCCGCACAAATACCACTGCTTCACCGGCCCCTTCGCCGGGCGGCTGAAATCGGCCGGCCGCGCGGTGATCGGCTGCGAGGTCGCGATCCTCGACGAGGAGGATCAGGAGGTGCCGCGCGGCACGGTGGGCGAGGTCTGCGCGCGCGGCAACATCGTGATGCAGGGCTACTGGAACCAGCCGGAGCTGACCGCCCATACCCTGCGCAACGGATGGCTGCATACCGGCGACGGCGGCTACATGGACGACGAAGGCTTCGTCTTCATCGTCGACCGCGTGAAGGACATGATCATCACCGGCGGCGAGAACGTCTATTCCGCCGAGGTCGAGGAGGCCCTCTACGCCCACGCGGCGGTCGCCGAGTGCGCCGTGATCGGCATTCCCGACCCGCAATGGGGCGAACGGGTGCACGCCGTCGTGCGCTGCAAGGCCAATGCCGCGGCGACGGAGGAGGAGCTGATCGCCCATTGCCGCGCCCTGATCGCCAACTACAAGCTGCCGCGCAGCGTCAGCTTCAGCGCCGATCCGCTACCGCTTTCGGGCGCCGGCAAGATCCTCAAGACCGAGCTGCGCAAGCCCTTCTGGGCGGGACAAGACCGCCAGGTGAGCTGATCCCCGCTCCGCGGGACGCTACAGCACCATCTGTGTCTGGGTGACGACGGCCACGAGCTTGCCTTCGGCGGTGGTGATGCGGGTCGTCCAGACCTGGGTGCGGCGGCCGCGATGGATCGGCGTGGTCTCGCCGATCACCGTCGTGCCGACCGGCGCGGGGCCGACGAAGTTGGTCTTGCTCTCGATCGTCGTCGTGCCCTTGCCCTCCGGCAGGTTCAGCACCGTGGCGGCCGCGCCCAGCGTGTCGGCGAAGGCCATCACCGCGCCGCCGTGCAATATGTCGGGCCGCGTGCACAGTTCCGGCCGGACGACCATCTCGGCCTTCACGCCCGTCTCGCTGGCGGCAACGAACTTCAGCCCCAGCACCTTGGCGAAGGGAAGCGGGTGGTCGTTGAGGAACTGAAGCTTGTCCAAGGTCGTCTCCCCTCTCTTTGCTGCACGCCACTGTGCACGAGGACATGCATCTCCGCCAATTACGGGCGAGGTAATCGGCGGACCGTCGGGCCGGTGATAGGCTGCCCGCCATGATGAACACTGCCCTGCCGGCCTCGGCCCACCAGCCCGACCTGTTCGGCCCCATGCTGCGCGCCTGGCGCCGCCGCCGGGGCGCCAGCCAGCTCGCCCTGGCGCTGCAATCGGGCGTGTCGCAGCGCCATGTCAGCTTCCTCGAATCCGGCCGCGCCCGGCCGAGCCGGGAGATGGTGGTGCAGCTCACCTCGGCGCTCGATGTGCCGCTGCGCCAGAGGAATGCCATGCTTCTGGCCGCGGGCTTCGCACCGGTCTATCGCGAAAGCAACCTCGCCGCCCCCGAGCTTGCGCCGGTGCGCCAGGCGATCGACCGCATGCTCAAGCAGCAGGAGCCCTATCCCGCCATCGTGGTCGACCGACTGTGGAATCTGCTGCAGGCCAACGACGCGGCCAATGCCTTCACGGTCTTCCTGTTCGAGGGGCCGCCGCCTGCCGCGCCGCCGGGCAAGGCGCCGAACCTCCTGCGCTGGCTGCTCGATCCCCGCGCGCTACGGCCCAAGCTCTCGAACTGGGAGGAGGTCGCCCGCCATCTCGTCTCGACGACCTACGCCGAGATCCTGGCCGACGGCGGAGAGCCGAAGGCGCTGGCCTTCATCGAGGAGGTCATGGCCTTCCCTGACGTGCCGGCCTCGTTCCGCAAGCTGCGCTTCGAGGAGCGGCCGCAGCCGGTGCTGACGCTCGACTATCTCGTCGGCGGCCGCGCGCTCTCGGTCTTCACCACCATCGCCACGCTCGGCACGCCGCAGGACGTCACGCTGCAGGAGGTCCGCATCGAGTGCTTCTTCCCCGCCGACGACCGCAGCGACGCGCTGTTCCGGAGCCTGGCGGCGCGGCGGTAGCGCCTTCAACCGAGATTGTCGACGTCGTTCCGCAGGCCCCGGCCGGCGCGGAAGCGGGCAAGGTTGTCGAGGAAGATGCCGAAGATCGCCTCGTTCTGGCCCAGCGAATGGCTCGCGGTGTGCGGCGAAATCAGGACATTGGGCATGTCCCACAACGGCGAGGCCGGATCGAGCGGCTCGCGCTCGAAGACATCGAGATAGGCGCCGGCGAGATGGCCGCTCTGCAGCGCGGCGATCACGTCGCCCTGGACCGCGATCTCGCCGCGCGAGACGTTGATGAAGTGCGAGCCGGCGGGCATCGCGGCGAAGACGGCGGCGTCGGCGAGATTGCGCGTGAGCGGCGAGGCCGGGCAGCACAGGATCAGCCAGTCCGCCTGCGGCAGGACGCTGGGCAGATCGGCGTAAGCGACGACGCGCTCGAAATCCGGCGCCGGCTCGGCGGTGCGACGGACGCCGATCGCGCTCATGCCCAGCACTTTCAGGAGCGTCGCGATGTTGAGTCCGATCGGCCCCATGCCGACGATGACGGCGCGTTGCCCCGCGAGATCGCGCGGTGAGCGCTCTCCGAGACGGGGTTCCCAGGCATGGCGGCGCTGCGCGTCGGCCAGCAGCGGAAAGCGCCGGTTGAGGGCGATCAGCGCGCCCAGAACGCTGTGCGACACGGTCACCGCCGTCGCTCCCGACGCCGTCGTGACCTTAACGCCGCGACCTCGCAACTCGCGATAGATCGACCGATCCGCGCCGGCGGGATGGATCTGGAGCCATTTGAGGTTCGGCGACTTGCGCACCACCGTATCGAAGCCCACCAGCTCGGGCGACGGATTGCCCGAGCCCGTCTTGCCGGTGACCTCGCGCGTCATGAAGGCGATGTCCGCATCGCATGGGCCGGACGCAGCGAGCGCCTCCTCCGCGGTGACGAACGTCAGGTCGGCGGCGGCTGCCGCGGACCGGATTCGGGCGCCCCAGGTGCGCAGGGCAAAGGCGGAAAGAAGGAGTCTCGGCATCCGCCGATCTTATACGGTGCTCCGCGCCTCGCGCAGCGCCTCGTCGATCGTGTCGCGATAGAGACCGAGCGGCGGCTTGACGCCGGCGGCGGTCAAGGCCTGGCGGACGGCGGGGCTCGTGCCGGTCAGGAACAATTGCACCTTGCTGTGCACCGTGCCGCGCGCCAGCGAGGTGATGACGTTCGCCGCGGTCGAATCGACGAACGGCACTTCCGCGAAGTCGAGCACGAACGCCTTGTGCCGGTCGCCAATCCGATCGAGCACAGCGCTCACCATGGAGGCCGTGCCGAAGAAGAAGGCGCCGCTCAGACGGTAGACCACCACCCCGTCGTCGGAGAGCGCATCCGGATCGTAGGGCTTGCGCGGGGTCTCGGCGTCGGCACGATCGGCTTGCACGAGCGGCGTGTCGGCACGGATGCCGGCTGTCTGCGACAGGCGATGGATGATCAGGATCGAGCCGATGGCGCAGCCAACCACGATGCCCTCGGTGAGGTCGCGCAGCACGGTGAGGCCGAAGGTCGCCAGCAGGACGGCGGCGTCGCCGCGCGAGCTGCGCAGCAAGGCGAGGAACTCGTGCTTCTCCGCCATGTTCCAGGCAACCACCGCCAGCACACCGCCGAGCGCGGCGAGCGGGATGTAGGACGCCAGTGGCGCAGCCACCAGGATGAACAGCAGCAGGAAAACCGCATGCATCATCCCGGCGATCGGTCCGCGTGCCCCGGCCCGTACATTGGTGGCGGTGCGCGCGATGGTTCCGGTGACGCAGATGCCGCCGAACAGCGCGGAGCCGATGTTGGCCACGCCCTGGGCCACCAGCTCGCAGTTCGAGCGGTGGCGACGGCCGGTCATGCCGTCGGCCACCACCGCCGACAGCAGCGATTCGATGGCGCCGAGCAGGGCGAACGCGAGCGCATCCGGCAGCACCGCCTGCAGCTTGGCGAGCGACAGGGCCGGCAGTTGCGGCGCCGGCATCGTCGAAGGGATGCCGCCGAAGCGCGTGCCGATGGTCTCCACCGGCAGGGCGAAGGCCCAGGTCGCTACGGCCGTCAACGCCACGGCGATCAGCATGCCCGGCCAATGCGGCCGCCAGCGGCGGGCGCCGACGATGATGCCGATAGAGACCAGTGCGAGGGCGACGGCGAGCAGGTTGGTGGTTCCGGCGGCGTGCGCGAGGGCGGCGAGCTTGGGCACGATCTCGCCCGGCTCCTTGCCCGGCAGCGTGAGGCCGAGCAGGTCGTGGATCTGGCTGGCGAAGATGATGACCGCGATGCCGGCGGTGAAGCCCACCGTCACCGGATAGGGGATGAACTTGATGTAGGTCCCGAGCCGCAGGAACCCCGCGGCCATCAGCAACAGCCCGGCGATCATGGTCGCCAGCACCAGCCCGTCGATCCCGTGCCGGTCGACGGTCGCGGCGACCAGGACGATGAAGGCGCCGGCGGGGCCGCCGATCTGGAAGCGGCTGCCGCCCAGCGCGGAGACGAGGAACCCGCCGACGATCGCGGTGTAGAGGCCGCGTTCGGGCGTGGTGCCCGAGGCGATCGCGATCGCCATCGACAGCGGCAGCGCCACGATCGCGACGGTGAGGCCGGCCATGATGTCGGCGCGCAGCGCCTGCAGGCCGTAACCCTCGCTCAGGATCGTGACGAGCTTCGGCGTGAACAGCGCCCGGAAACTCGGCCGCTCGACGGCCATTCCGGTGGAAGTCTCGATGGTCATTTTAACCGTAAATTTGTGTGTAATATGACTATTGAAGCACGCCATGATGGCGCTTGTCTTGATTCAAATCAGAAACTGCAGTCCGTCTTGCCCGACCGCGGGCGTCCCGCCCGCCTATGTTTCCGGCCGGCCGGGACGCCTGCGGTCCGGCAAGAACCGATCACTCTTTTCGCCCGGCTTCGAGCGGCGGCAGGGCCTTGATCCTCTCGACCGCACCCGCAAAATCGGGCGGGGCATCGGCACGACACGGCAGCGGCCAGCGCGGATCGGGCGCATCGATGAACTCGTCGCGCAGACGCGCCGCGCATTGGTCCTGGCTGGAGACGCCGTGGCCTTGGGCACGGAAGATCACGTGGCGCGATTCGGGGAGGTTCTTCGCCGCGTCCCGCCCCCAGCTCGCCGGCGTGAGCCAGTCGTAGCCGCCGCTCATCAGCAGCGTGGGGATGGCGGCCGTGACCGGCTGGCGCTCGACGGGCGTGGCCACCGGCACCCGCCACACCGGGCAGAAGGCCGGCAGCCGGCTGAGCTGGGCGTTCAGGCTGTAGACGCCACCGGCCTCGATCGCACGCTCGCGCGCGCGCTGGTCGACGCCGGCCCAGGTCTCGCGACATTCGATGGTGTTGAACAGGCCACCGAATTGCTGGGCGTTGGCCTCGAGCAGGCCGCCATCGTCCTCCTCGAGATCCTCGGCGAACTGCTTGACCAGCCGCTTGTCGCCGCGCTTCAGAGCGGTGACGGCGTCGGGCACGAGTGCCGCCTCGCCCTGGCGCATCATGTGCAGCAGGACCAGCAGAAGCTTGGCCCCGTCGAGCTTGACCGGCTGCGAGCCATCCTCCAGCGCGAGGGTCATGGCGATCGGCGCGCGGTCGGCCTGCGTGAGCACGGCCTTGACGCTCCCGGCAAGGTCGGGATTGCGCTCGCGGCATATCTTGTCCGCGGCGCACTCGCCGTAGAGCTGCTCGAACACGGTGCGCACGATCTCCGGCTCGTTCTGCTCGCCGTTGATCTGCGGCGGGTAGACGCCGTCGAGCACGGCGGACCGCACGATGCCGGGATGGCGGCGCATGACCTCCAGCGCCCAGCGCGTGCCGTAGGAGATGCCGTAGAGGTTAACCTTCGAAAGCTGCATCGCCTTCGCGAGGTCGGCGACGTCGTCGGCCAGTGTCGGCGTGCCGTACATCGCCAGGTCGATCTTGCGCCGGTCGAAGTCGGCGCGGCAGCGCAGCAGGATGTCACGCTCCTGAGGCT
The DNA here is from genome assembly GCA_945957125.1 of uncultured Rhodospirillales bacterium. Taxonomy (GTDB): domain Bacteria; phylum Pseudomonadota; class Alphaproteobacteria; order Reyranellales; family Reyranellaceae; genus Reyranella. Next base: position 73,686 of record CAMFJT010000002.1, read on the forward strand.
CGGTCACCGCGCGGCGTCGCGCGCGCGCCGGTTCGGAAGTGCGCGCCTCGAAGCAGTCGAGGTTGGGCGTCGAGCCGCCGGCGCCGCGCTGGCTCAGGATGATGACGTCGCGGCGGCGACGGATCACGGCGGTATCGTTCCACCAGTCGCCTTCCGCCAGCGGGTCGGCGCCGGCCGTCGAGGCGACCAGCGGTGCATCGCCGGGGCCGCCGGCGAGATAGATCACCGGGTCGGGAGCAAGCGGCCGCTTGGCCTTGAGGACCGCGACCTTCAGCCGGATTTCAGGGCTCTTCGGGTTGGCGCGGTTCTCCGCCACCACCAGCGTGTAGCATTCGAGCTTGTCGCCGCGCGGGGCGCGGAAGATGCAGCGGTCGCGCTCGAGCCGCGGGGTCGCGAGCGCCCCGTCGGCGAACAGCGCCAGCAGCAGGACCGCCAGCGCAACGCGGAGGCAGGATGCGAACATGGTTCCGTTGTGCCACATAACCGCTTGTGACGGCATGAAGTAATTCTATGGATCGCCGCCCGGCCGATCGCTTGAACGCCGCGTCTGCTCGCCGCAAGTTGCCCGCCATGACCTCCCGTTCCTATTGGACCGCCGTCTGGTGCGGTTTCCTCGTCCTCACGATCGGACTCGGCGTCCGCCAGAGCTTCGGCATCTTCCTGAAGCCGATCTCCGCCGAGCTTCACGTCGGGCGCGAGCTTTTCTCCTTCGGCACGGCACTCTCGATGCTGCTGATGGGTGTTTTCGCGCCCTTCTCGGGCCGGCTGTGCGATCGCTTCGGCTCGGCCGTGACCATCGCCGGCGGCGGCGCATTCTACGTTCTGGGCATGATCGCCACCGCGACAATGCACGGCCCCTTCATGTTGATCCTCGGCAACGTGCTGGTCGGCATCGGGCTCTCGGCCGCGACGTTCGGTCCGGTGCTGGGCGTCGTGCTGCGCGTCGCGCCGCCGGCCAAGGCAGCCCTGGCCGTCGGCATCTGCTCGGCAGGCGGTTCGTTCGGCCAGTTCTTCATCGTGCCGCTGGCCTCGGTGCTGCAAGGCTACTTCGGCGACTGGCGCCCGACCATGTGGGCGCTCACCGCCTTCGCCGTGCTGATGATGATCCTGCCGATCGGGTTGAACGACAGCGCCCAGATCGCCGCCGCCAAGCGTGCGCAGGGCGGCCGCCAGACCTCGCGCGAGGCACTGTCCGAGGCGTTCGGCCAGCGCAGCTACCTGCTGCTGGTGATCGGCTATTTCGTGTGCGGCTTCCACGTCGCCTTCGTCGGCGGCCATCTGCCGGCCTACATTTCCGACAAGGGAATCGGGCTGTCGCTGTTCGGCGTCACCCTCTCGCCTGCCGAGCTCGGCGGCTGGAGCATCGGCATGGTGGGGCTCTTCAATATCGCCGGCTCCATCCTGTGGAGCTCGATGGGCGGCCGTTACCAGCGCAAGAACCTGCTGGCGCTGCTCTATCTGCTGCGCGCCCTGGTCTTCCTGGGCTTCGTGCTGGCGCCGCTGTCGGCGGCATCGGTGCTGGTCTTCGCCGCCGCGCTCGGCTTCCTGTGGCTGGGCACCGTGCCGCTGACCACCGCTCTGGTCGGCTACCTGTTCGGCCCGGTCCATCTCACCATGCTGAACGGTATCGTGTTCTTCGGCCACCAGGTCGGCAGCTTCTTCGGCGGTTGGGGCGGCGGCAAGCTGTTCGACCTGCAGGGCAACTACGACACGATGTGGTGGCTGTCGATCGGGCTCGGCGTGCTCTCCGCCCTGCTGCATTGGCCGATCGTCGAGAAGCCCGTGGCGCGGCCTCAGTTCGCCGCACGGCCCGCGTGACGGCCGGCTGGCGCGCCTTCCTGCTGTGGAGCGGCGCCGCGCTGGCGATCGCCTTGGTCATCGTGACGTTCGTGCTCTGGGGCACGAACGGCCCCGCCTACATCGTCGATCTGATCGCGGCGTATTGCTTGTAGCTTCCTCCCCGTCGCGGACTCCGAGAAGGGGAGGAAGCTTTCAGAGCACGAACTTGCTGAGGTCGGCGTTCTTGGCCAGCTCGCCGACGCGCTCGCGGACGTAGGCGGCGTCGATCTCGAGCTTGGTGTTCGGCTTGTCCGACGCGGTAAAGCTGATCTCCTCGAGCAGCTTCTCCATCACCGTGTGCAGCCGGCGCGCGCCGATGTTTTCGACCGTCTCGTTGATGTCGGCCGACAGCCGCGCCAGCTCGTCGATCGCGTCGTCCTTGAAATCGAGCTCGACCTTCTCGGTCGCCAGCAAGGCGCGATACTGCTTGACCAGGCTCGCCTCGGGCTCGGTCAGGATACGGCGGAAATCGTCCTTGTTGAGCGAGGCGAGGCTGACCCTGATCGGCAGCCGGCCCTGCAGCTCGGGCAGCATGTCCGACGGCTTGGAGAGGTGGAAGGCGCCCGAGCAGATGAACAGCACATGGTCGGTCTTCACCGGCCCGTGCTTGGTGTTCACCGTGGTTCCCTCGATCAGCGGCAGCAGGTCGCGCTGCACGCCCTCGCGGCTCACGTCGCCGC
>CAMFJT010000003.1 GCA_945957125.1 uncultured Rhodospirillales bacterium
CAAGTCGACCCATATCGAGCAGGTCGCGGCGCGCCTCAACTGGCCCTGCATCCGCATCAACCTCGACAGCCACATCTCGCGTATCGACCTGATCGGCAAGGACGCCATCATCCTGCGTGACGGCAAGCAGATCACCGAGTTCCGCGAAGGCATCCTGCCCTGGGCCCTGCAGAACCCGACCGCGCTGGTGTTCGACGAATACGACGCCGGCCGCGCCGACGTGATGTTCGTGATCCAGCGCGTGCTCGAGGTCGAGGGCAAGCTGACCCTGCTCGACCAGAACAAGGTGATCCATCCGCATCCGGCGTTCCGCCTGTTCTCGACGGCCAACACCGTCGGCCTCGGCGACACGACCGGCCTCTATCACGGCACGCAGCAGATCAACCAGGGCCAGATGGACCGCTGGTCGATCGTGACCACGCTGAACTACCTGCCGCACGACCAGGAAGTGAACATCGTCGCCGCCAAGACGCCGCACTACGACACCGACGAGGGACGCAAGACGATCTCCGCCATGGTGGCGCTGGCCGACCTCACGCGTGCGGGCTTCATCGCCGGCGACATCTCGACCGTGATGTCGCCGCGTACCGTGATCACCTGGGCCGAGAACGCCCGCATCTTCGGCGGCGATGTCGGCTTCGCATTCCGGCTGACCTTCCTCAACAAGTGCGACGAGGTCGAGCGCTCGACGCTCGCCGAGTACTACCAGCGCTGCTTCGGCAAGGATTTGCCGGCGTCGAGCGGCAAGGGCGGCAAGCTGCATTAAGAGGGCCTGATGGCCAAGGACACTACGCCGATCGAGGAATTCCGCCGGGTCACGGCGACCACGATGCGCGCGATCTCGAAGAAGGACATCAACGTGTCCTTCGTGCCGGACGGCGGCTCGCTGCTCGGCCAGGAAGCGCGCATCACCGTGCCGGCCCGCGATCTTCCCGCGGAAGACGTGAGCCGCGTGCGCGGCGAGGCGGACGCCATGGCGCTGAAGATGCGCCATCACGACCGCAAGACGCATCTGCGCCGCGTGCCGCGCGGGGAGAGCGCGCGGGCGATCTTCGAGGCCGTCGAGCAGGTCAGGGTCGAGGCGCTGGGCGCGCGACGCATGGCCGGTGTCGCCGACAACCTCACCGCGCTCTACCGCCAGCGCTCCGACCAGAAGGGTCATGCGCGGATCAAGCACAAGGACGATGCGCCGATCGCCGACGTGATCGGGCTGATCGCGCGCGAGCAGCTCCTCGGCGTGGCGCCGCCGGAGTCGGCCAAGGCGATGGTCGATCTGTGGCGCGCCGACATCGAGACCGCCGCCGGACGCGACTTCCAGAAGCTGAAGGACGCGCTGGCCAATCAGGACGCCTTCGCGCGCGCCGCCCGCCAGCTCATCCGCGACCTCAAGCTCGGCGACGAATCGTCTGACCTGCAGGACGACGACCAGGAAGAGAGCCAGGACCAGGAGAACGCCGACGGCCAGTCGAACGAGACGGGCGACGACCAGAGCGATTCGAGCGAGAGCCAGGGCTACGGCGCCCAGGGCGAGGAGACCGAGGACGCCTCCGAGCAGGACGACGCCTCCGAGACCGTCGCCGACCAGGCCCAGACCGAGATGCAGATGGGCTCGGGCGACGAGGAGGAGCCGGGCCGCGCCGAGCGTCCGTGGCTGCCGCCGGGCGCGCTCAGCAACGAGCCGGCGGGCCAGCAGTATCACGCCTATTCGGTGAAGTTCGACGAGATCGTCGATGCCGACCAGCTCTGCGACGCCGAGGAGCTCGGCCGCCTGCGCAACCATCTCGACCAGCAGCTCAGCCACCTGTCGGGCGTGATCGGCAAGCTCGCCAACCGCCTGCAGCGCCGGCTGATGGCGCAGCAGAACCGTTCGTGGGACTTCGACCTCGACGAGGGCACGCTCGATGCGGCGCGCCTGACCCGCATCATCACCAATCCGATGCACGCCCTCTCCTTCAAGAAGGAGAAGGACACCAACTTCCGCGACACGGTCGTGTCGCTGCTGATCGACAATTCGGGCTCGATGCGCGGCCGGCCGATCACGGTCGCGGCGATGAGCGCCGACATCCTCGCCCGCACGCTCGAGCGCTGCGGCGTCAAGGTCGAGATCCTGGGCTTCACGACCCGCGCCTGGAAGGGCGGCCAGAGCCGCGAGCAGTGGCTCGCCGCCGGCAAGCCGGCCAACCCGGGCCGGCTCAACGATCTCCGCCACATCATCTACAAGCCGGCCGACGCGCCGTGGCGCCGCGCGCGCAAGAATCTCGGCCTGATGCTGCGCGAGGGCATCCTCAAGGAGAACATCGACGGCGAGGCGCTGCTGTGGGCGCACAACCGCCTGCTGCCGCGCACCGAGGAACGCAAGATCATGATGGTGATCTCCGACGGCGCGCCGGTCGACGATTCGACGCTGTCGGTCAACCCGGGCAACTACCTCGAGCGCCATCTGCGCGACGTGATCGACTGGATCGAGACACGCTCGCCGGTCGAGCTGGTGGCCATCGGTATCGGCCACGATGTCACGCGCTACTATCGCCGCGCCGTCACGATCGTCGACGCCGACCAGCTCGGCGGCACGATGATGGAGCAGCTCGCCTCGCTGTTCGACGAGGAGGACATGAAGGACGTGCGTGCCGCCCGCGAAACCAAGCGTGCCGGCCGCACTATGGCGAAGGGCGCGAAAGGCGGCGGCAAGCGCGCCGCCTGAGGTCTTTTTCGCCTCACCGGAGCGCGAACGGGACGTCCGCGCTCCGGCAAAGCCATGAGATTCTCGAACTGTGATACAAGCGCTCTCCATGCGCCCAGCTTTCCAGTACCTGGCAGGCATCTGCCTGCTCGTGATCGCCGCGTGCGTCGGCCTGCCACCGTCCTCGCCAGTCGGTGCGCAACCGGTCGATCTCACGATCCAGTCCGAACCGCTGCTGCTGAAGCTCGACGAACCGGACCTGCGGCAAATCGGAAAGCTGATCTGGCGCGGCGGCATCTCAATGACGGCGAACTCGCCGAATTTCGGTGGCTGGTCGGATCTTCACATATCGGCCGACGGGCGTACCCTCACGACGATTTCGGACGTGGGAGGCTGGCTGACCGCTACCGTCGACTACGACCGTTCGGGCAATCTCGCCGGCCTCAGTGGCGCGCGGATCGGCTCGTTGCGCGGCCTCGACGGCGCTCCGCTCTCGAACAAGATCGATTCCGACGCAGAAGGCATGGCAAAGCTGCCCGACGGCTCGTGGCTGGTCGCCTTCGAGCGCCACCATCGCCTCTGGCGTTATCCGACCCTCGACGGCGTGCCGGTTGCCATCGACCTGCCCGAGGATTTCACCCGCCAGCCGGAGAACGGCGGCGTCGAGGCGCTGACTGCCCTGCCGGACGGCCGGATCGTCGCGATCAGCGAGGAGCTCGCACTATCGCCGAGGCTCCTGATCGGCTGGATCGGCACGCCGGAGCCTGACGGTGGCTACTCCTGGCAGACCTTCCAATACGCCAAGATCGCGGACTTCAATCCGACTGCGCTGGCGGTGCTTCCCGACGGTGGCTTCGTCGTGCTGGAGCGCGCCTTCGACATGGCGCGCGGTGTCCGCGTGAGGGTGATGCGCTTCGAGGCGGCCGAACTGCAGCCCGGCGCTACGGTCACTGCCCGCGAGCTGGCCCGGCTGGCCCCGCCCACGGCGGTCGACAATCTGGAAGGGATCGCGGCCACGAAGGGGCCGCGCGGCGAGACGCTGCTATGGCTGATCTCGGACGACAACTTCAACGCGCTGCAGCGCAACCTGCTGCTGCTGTTCGAGCTGGAAAGGTAGGAAGACCGTCAGGCCGCCGCAGCGGCCTTCGCGTCCTTCTTGGCCTTGGCCGACACCACGCGCCGCTTCAGGATCACCATTTCCGGCGAAAGCTTGCTGTCGTTGGTGCCCAGCAGATAGGCGTCGATGCCGCCATTGTGCTCGATCGTCTTCATGCCGCGCGGCGTGAGGCGCAGGCGGATCGAATGACCCAGCACGTCGGACAGGACCGAGTTCACCTGCAGGTTCGACATGAACCGGCGCCGCGTCTTGTTGTTGGCGTGGCTCACATTGTTGCCGTACTGGACGGACTTGCCCGAGAGGGCGCAACGACGGGGCATGGCTGTTCCGCTAAAAAACGATCCCGCCAGGAGGGCGGGAAGGCCGGTTTATTAGGGGTGCGGAGCAAACCCGTCAACCCCCTGATGATACCGCGGCGGGTCGGGGCCTTCCGCTGGGGGCGCGCCACTGGAGTGGCGCGCCCCCGGCGGAAGATCGTCACAAGGCTTCAGATCGGCCAGTCCACCACGCGCTCGGCGATGTCTTCGACCTGGTCTTCTGGGATCACCCTGCCCCGGGCCGAGATCCCGGCCTGGTGGACGGTCTCCGGGTCGCCGGAGATCAGCGGATGCCACCAGTAGAGGTCCTGCTTGAAATGGACCAGCCGATAGGCGCAGGTCCTGGGCAGCCAGTCCATCTTGGCCACCACCTTCGGGGTGAGCTGGATGCACTCCGGCACGATCTTCTTGCGGTTCTTGTAGTCCTTGCAGAGCGCCGTCTTCGGGTCGAGCAGCTTGCAGCACGTATCGGTCTGCACGATCTCCCCTGTGCCCTCGTACTCGAGCTTGTTGGTGCAGCACATGCCGCAGCCGTCGCACAGCGACTCCCATTCCTGCTGCGTCATCTGGGCCAGCGTCTTGCGCTTCCAGAACGGCAGCTCGTTTTCGGCAACGGCGCGCCGGGCGCGGCGCACGAAGGACTTAGCGGCCATGGAAGGCTTCTAGCATACGGCGGGCCGCCGCGGCGGGGGTCGCGCGCCCGGCCTCGACATCGCGTTCCAGGCCCCCGACGAGCCGCTTCACCTCGGGATGCTTGCGCAGTTCCGAAAGCAGGGTCTCGCCGACCTCGTTCCACATCCAGGCGCGTGCCTGCTCGGCGCGGCGGCGGGCGATGCCCTGGGGTCCGACGGCGCGGTTGAAGCGCTCCACGACCTCCCAGATCCCGACCACGCCCTCGCCGGTCTGGGCCGAACAGGTCATCACCTCCGGCGTCCAGCCCGCGGTCGGCGAGCGCAACATGCGCAAGGCATGCTGATAGTCGGCGGCCGAGCGCTGGGCGGTTGCCTTCAGGTCGCCGTCGGCCTTGTTGACGACGATCAGGTCGGCGAGCTCGATCACGCCGCGCTTGATGCCCTGGAGATCGTCGCCGCCGGCCGGCAGCAGCAGAACGATGAACATGTCGACCATGTCGGCGACGGCGGTCTCGGATTGGCCGACGCCGACCGTCTCGACGATCACCGTGTCGAAGCCGGCCGCCTCGACCAGCAGCATCGCCTCGCGCGTGCGCCGCGCCACGCCGCCCAGGGTCGCGCCCGCCGGCGACGGCCGGATGAAGGCGGCGGTCCGCCGCGACAGCTCCTCCATGCGCGTCTTGTCGCCCAGGATCGAGCCGCCGCCGCGCTTGGACGACGGGTCGATCGCCAGCACCGACAGCGAGCGGCCGCGCTCCAGCAGCGACAGCCCGAATCGCTCGATCAGGGTCGACTTGCCGACGCCCGGCACGCCGGTGATGCCCAGCCGCACCGACTTGCCGCTATGGGGCAGCAGCGCGGCGAGCAGCGCATCGGCGCGCTCGCGATGGTCGGCGCGAGTCGATTCGACCAGGGTGATGGCTTGGGCCAACGCGCGGCGATCGCCGGCGAGCAGCGGCTCGAGCAGAGGGTCGTTCATTGCCCGCAGAGATATCAGCCGCCCCGACGCAATGCCAGCAAGGCGCCGATGCCGGCGGTCGCATAGACCGCCGCGAGGGAGAGACCGAATCCCGGCTTGCCCACCAGCTCCAGCGCGCCGCCGGCGATCGGTGGGCCGATCATGCCGCCGAACGTGTAGATGCTGGTGAGCGCGGCATTGGCGCGCGCGATGTCGCCGCCCTTGAAGCGCTGTCCGAGCACCGCCAGCCCGACGGCATAGATCGCGAAGGAGATCCCGCCCCACAGGACGAGGACGAGCAGGATCGCCTGCGAATGCGGGTCGACCATCGGCAGGCTCGCCGTCAATCCGGCGCTGGCCAGCGCACACGCCGCCAGCACGAGGCGCCGGTCGACGTGATCCGCCACCCAGCCGATCGGCACCTGCAAGGCGATGTTGCCGATCACGAAGGCCGACAGCCACAGAACGGCGGTCTCGGCCGGCACGCCCGCCCTCAGCGCATAGATCGGCAGGAAGGAGAACGCTGCCTGCTCGCCCAGCCCGCAGGCCAGCGCGCAGATGAGCAGCGCCGGGACCATCAGGATGATCCGGCTCAAGCCCCCTTCGGGGTCCGGCACGATCGTCGGCGCCTGACGCACGAGGAGCATCGGCAGCGCCACCAGCAGCGCGAAGGCCGCGCAGGTGAGGAACGGCCGCGGACCGTAGACGCCGACGACCTGCAGCGCGAGCGGTCCCATCGCCAGGCCGATCGCCATGATCGCCGAATAGAGCGCGGTCGCCCGGCCGCGCCGCCGCTCGTCGACCACGACGTTGATCCAGATCTCGCTGATCACCCACGGCACGCCGCTCACCATGCCCGACAGGAAGCTGAGCGCGAACCACAGCGGAAGGCTTTCGGTGAAGGCGAAGGTCACGTCGAGGGTCGCGCCGCACAGCAGGTCCACCAGCACCAGCCGCACCGGCCCCAGCCGGGCGGCCACGGCGGGAATGCGATGCGCCGTGCCGATCATGCCGATGCCCCACACCGCCTCGACCAGGCCGATGGTGATGGTATCGACACCGCGATGCTCGAGCGCGAGCGGCACCAGCGGCATCGCAGTCCCCGCCTGCACGCCGTATCCCAGGCAGGTCAGGTAGATCGGCAGCAGCGGGCGCCAGCCCGCGGCCATCGCCGTCATGCGGCGCTACGGCGCCAGGCCACGACGGCCGCGACGCAGGCCGCGACGTAGAACACGGCCAGCGTCCAGCCCAGTCCCGGATCGCCGAACGCGTCCATCGCGGCGCCGGTCAGCGGCCGTCCGGCCAGGCCACCCAGGATATAGATCAGGCTGTAGGCGGTGTTGGCGCGCGCCATGTCGCCGCCGCGGAAGCGCTGGCCGAGCAGGGCCAGCCCGACCGGATAGATCGCGAAGGAGATGCCGCCCCACAGCATGATCACGCCGACGACGCCGGCCGATTGCGCCGGAACCAGCGGCAAGGCCAGCATCAGAATCGTGCTGGCCGCGGTGCAGCCGGCGAGCACCAGGCGGCGGTCGGCATGGTCGGCCAGCCAGCCGATCGGCCACTGCAGCACGATGTTGCCGATCACGAAAGCCGACAGCCAGAGCGTCCCGGTCTGCGCGGAAACGCCGGCGCCGACTGCATAGACCGGCAGGAAGCTGAAGGCGACCTGCTCGCCCAGCCCGCAGGCGAAGGCAGTGAACAGGGCAAGCGGTGCCAGCACGACGACGGCCGCGAATCCGCCCGCCGAATCGACACGGATGCGCGGCGCGGTCCGCCAGTGAGGCAGCAACGGCACGGCCACCAGCAGCGAGAACACAGCCCCGGTCAGGAAGGGCAGCGGCCCATAGACTCCCACGACCTGCAGCACGACGGGCCCGAGCGCCATGCCGAGCGCCACCATCCCGCCGTAGATCCCCATGACGCGGCCGCGATGCTTTTCCTCGGCGACGACGTTCATCCAGATCTCGCTCACCACCCACGGCACGCCGCCGACGATGCCGTGCAGGAAGCTGAGAACGGCCCATGCCACCGGGCCGGAGGTGAGCGTATAGGCCACGCTGATCAGCGCGCCGGCCACCACCGAGCCGATGATCGCCGGCACGGCGCCGACGCGCGAGGCGAGTTGGGGGATGCGCGTGCCGAAGGCGAGCATGCCGACCGGCCAGGCCGCGGAGACGATGCCGATGGTGAGATTGTCGTGGCCCTGCCGCTCGAGGGCCAGCGGCACGAGCGGCATGCCGATGCCGGCCTGCAGCCCGATCGCGGCACAGGCGGCGAAGACCGGCAGCAGCGTGCGCCAGGGATTCGCGGCGGTGCGGCTACTCGGCGACACGCAGGTGCCCTTCCGCGCGGAAGGACGGCGACTCGGGCACCTCGACCTTGCGCTCGGCGGCGGCGGCCGCTTCCTGCTGGCGGCGCCACATGTCGGCATAGAGGCCGTTCTTCGCCAGCAGCTCGCCGTGCCGGCCGCGCTCGGCGACACGGCCGCGATCGAGCACGACGATCTCGTCGGCGTTGATGATGGTCGACAGCCGATGGGCGATCACCACGGTGGTGCGGCCCCGGCTGACCTCCTCGAGCGAGCGCTGGATCTCCTGCTCGGTGCGGGTGTCGAGCGCGCTGGTCGCCTCGTCGAACAGCAGGATGTGCGGGTTCTTCAGGATCGTGCGGGCGATCGCCACCCGCTGCTTCTCGCCGCCCGAGAGCTTCAGGCCACGCTCGCCGACTGTGGTGTCGTAGCCCTGCGGCAGCGCCATGATGAAATCGTGGATGCGCGCCAGCCGCGCGGCCTGCTCGACCTCCTCGCGGGTGCACCCCGGGCGCCCGTAGCAGATGTTGTAGAAGATCGTGTCGTTGAACAGCACGGTGTCTTGCGGCACCACGCCGATCGCCGCCCGCAGGCTCTGCTGGGTGATGGAGCGGATATCCTGGCCGTCGATCCGCACGCTGCCGCCAGCCACGTCGTAGAAGCGGAACAGGATGCGCGACACGGTCGACTTGCCCGCGCCGCTCGATCCGACGATCGCCACCGTCTTGCCCGGCGGCACGCGGAAGGTGACGTCGTGCAGGATCGGTCGCGCCTTCTCGTAGTGGAAATCGACATGGTCGAACACGATCTCGCCGCCGATCACCTTGAGCGGCAGCGCGCCGGGCTTGTCGGCGATCTCGCTCGGCACCTCGAGCAGGCCGAACATCTTCTCCATGTTCACGAGCGCGCTGCGGATCTCGCGATAGGCGAAGCCCAGCATGTTGAGCGGCATGTAGAGCTGGATCAGGAAGGTGTTCACCGCCACGAAGTCGCCCAGCGACATGGTGCCCTCGACCACGCCCTGGCCGGCCATCGCCATGACCGCGACCAGGCCGGCCGAGATGATCGCACCCTGGCCGACATTGAGCAGCGACAGGGTGCGGGTCGAGCGGACCGCCGCGACCTCGTAGCGCCGCCGGCCGACGTCGTAACGCCGCGCCTCGTGCGCCTCGTTGCCGAAATACTTCACCGTCTCGTAGTTGAGCAGGCTGTCGATCGCCTTGGCGTTGGCCTCGGTGTCGGCCTCGTTCATCGAGCGCACGAACTGGATGCGCCATTCCGACAGAACCACCGAGAAGACGACGTAGACGGCGATCACGCCCAGCGTCACCGCGGTGAAGCGCCAGTCGTACAGGCTCCACAGGATGCCGCCGACCAGCGCGATCTCGATCAGCGTCGGGATGATGTTGAAGGTCGTGAAGCGGATCAGGAATTCCATCCCCTGGGTGCCGCGCTCGATCACCCGGCTGAGGCCGCCGGTCTGGCGCTCGAGATGAAATCGCAGGCTGAGCGCATGGAGATGGTCGAAGACCTCCAGCGCCAGGTTGCGGATGGCCCTTTGCGACACCGGGGAGAACACGGCGTCGCGCACCTCGCCGAACGCCTGCGCCAGCACGCGGGCGAAGCCGTAGGCCAGGATCAGGGCGATCGGCACCGCCACGACCTGGGCCTTTTCGCCCAGCGCATCGACGGCGTCCTTGTAGAGGATCGGCACATAGACGTTGGTGACCTTGGCGAGCACCAACAGCACGCCGGCTGCGACGACACGGGCGCGCAAGGTCCATTCGCCCTTTGGCCACAAATGGCGACCAAGGGTTGCCAGCACGGCCCCCGAACGATCGAGACTGAGGGCGGGAGGACGATCGTTGACCGGGGGCGACATGAGAATGGCCGTTCGGGCGCTGATGGCAGGTGACGTGGGGGGTGTGCGCCTTCTATCGTGCCGGCCAGCCCAACGTAAGTCCCCTGATGGAGAACGATTTCATGAGTTTTCGTAGGGCCGTGCTGGGATTGTTCCTGTGTTGCGCCGCGCCCGGCGCCGCGCTGGCCCAACAGGCACGGCAGGTCGACCTCAGCTACGACATCACCTTCCTGGGCTTCACGGGCTTTCGCATCGACTTCACCGGCACTTTCACCGGCAACCGCTACGATGTGCAGAGCCACACCTTCAAGGAAGGCATGATGCGCGCGGTGACCGTCCAGTACGACGGGCAGAACCGGGCGTGGGGCGGAATCTCGCCACAAGGCGCCCTGCCGAGCGGCGGCTCGCTTTCGATCATGGTCGCCAACAAGCCGCGCACCTGGCTCGTGCACTACGGGCCGGGCGGGACGCTGAAGGAGCAGCACAATCCGGAATGGAAGCCGCAGCCCGACCAGGTCATCCCCGAGAACCAGCGGACGGGCTCTCTCGATCCGCTGACGGCGGCGATGTCGGTCGGCCTGGCGGGCGACGCGGCATGCGACCGCACCGTCCCGTCCAACGACGGCAAGCGGCGGATCGACGTCATCCTGCGCAAGGTCGGGGTCGAGCCGATGGCCACTGCCGGCGTGCCCCAGGCCAAGAGCGACATGCTGGTGTGCGAGATCTACACCAAGCGCATCGCCGGCGAGTTCTTCGACGCCCCCAAGGAAGCCGAGACCGAGCGCGAGCGCCCGATCCGGATCTGGCTCGCGCGCTTGGACGACACGCCGTTCCGCTATCCGGTCAAGCTGGAGGCCATCACCGGCTTCGGCACAATCCGCGGCCGGCTGCTGAAATTCCAGGAGACGATGAAGTAGCCTTGCCGAACGGCGGGCGCGCCACGCCCGCCGCATGAACATGAGCGGGCGGGACGCCCGCGGTCCGGAAAGTGCTTAAGCCGCGCGCTTCTGGTTCTTGCCGCGCAGGATCGACAGGATTTCCGCAGCCGCGGCCGGGATGTTCGTGCCGGGGCCATAGATTGCCGCGACGCCGGCCTTCCTGAGGAAGTCGTAGTCCTGCGCAGGGATCACGCCGCCGACCACGACCAGCACCTCCGAGCCACCTTGTTTGGCCAGCTCCTCGATGAGCTGCGGCACCAGCGTCTTGTGGCCGGCTGCCTGGCTCGACACGCCGATCACATGAACGTCGTTCTCGATCGCCGCACGGGCGGCTTCCTGCGGCGTCTGGAACAGCGGGCCGATATCGACGTCGAAGCCGAGATCGGCGAAGGCCGTGGCGATCACCTTGGCGCCGCGATCGTGCCCGTCCTGGCCCATCTTCACGACCATGAGACGCGGCCGGCGGCCCTCCTCCTCGGCGAAGGCGGCGATGTCGGTGCGGATGCGCTCGAGGCCGGCATCACCCTCCCATTCGCCGGCATAGACGCCGGAGATCGAGCGGATGGTCGCCTGGTAGCGGCCATAGACGCCCTCCAGCGCCGACGAGATCTCGCCCACCGTGGCGCGGGCGCGCGTGGCCTCGATCGAGAGGCCGAGAAGATTGCCGGAGCCGTTGCGCGCGGCCTCGCCCAGCGCCTTCAGCGCGGCGACGCACTTCGCCTCGTCGCGGGTCGCGCGGATCTTGTTGAGGCGGTTCACCTGGGCCTCGCGCACGACCACGTTGTCGACGTCGAGAATGTCGATCGGCGGCTCTTCCTTGAGCTGGAACTTGTTCACGCCGACCACGATCTCCTCGCCGCGGTCGATGCGGGCCTGGCGGCGGGCCGAGGCCTCCTCGATGCGCATCTTGGGCATGCCGGCCTCGACGGCCTTGGTCATGCCGCCCAGCGCCTCGACCTCCTGGATGAGCTTGCGCGCCTCGGCTACGAGGCTCGCGGTCAGCGATTCGACGTAGTAGCTGCCGGCCAGCGGATCGACGACCTTGGTGACGCCGGTCTCGTGCTGGAGGATCAGCTGGGTGTTGCGCGCGATGCGGGCCGAGGTCGGCGTGGGCAGGGCGATCGCCTCGTCGAACGAATTGGTGTGCAGCGACTGCGTGCCGCCCAGCACCGCCGCCATCGCCTCGTAGGCGGTGCGGATCACGTTGTTGTACGGGTCCTTCTCGGTCAGCGACACGCCCGAGGTCTGGCAGTGGGTGCGCAGCGACAGCGAATCGGCCTTCTTGGGCTCGAACGGCTTGATCAGCTCGGCCCACAGGAAGCGCGCGGCGCGCAGCTTGGCCGCTTCCATGAAGAAGTTCATGCCGATGCAGAAGAAGAACGACAGGCGCGGCGCGAAGGCGTCGATGTCGAGGCCCTTGGCCTTGGCGGCCCGCACATATTCGAGGCCGTCGGCCAGCGTGAACGCCAGCTCCTGGACCAGCGTCGAGCCCGCCTCCTGCATGTGATAGCCGGAGATCGAGATCGAGTTGAACTTGGGCATGTAGAGCGCCGTGTGCTCGATGATGTCGGCCACGATGCGCATGGAGGGTCCGGGCGGATAGATATAGGTGTTCCGGACCATGAACTCCTTGAGGATGTCGTTCTGGATCGTGCCCGACAGCTTGTCCTGCGGCACGCCCTGCTCCTCGGCGGCAACGATGTAGCCCGCGAGCACCGGCAGCACGGCGCCGTTCATGGTCATCGACACGCTCATCTTGTCGAGCGGGATGCCGTCGAACAGGATCTTCATGTCCTCGACGGAGTCGATCGCCACGCCCGCCTTGCCGACATCGCCCACCACGCGCGGGTGATCGGAATCGTAGCCGCGGTGCGTGGCGAGATCGAACGCCACCGACAGGCCCATCTGGCCCGCCGCGAGGTTGGCACGGTAGAACTTGTTGCTCTCCTCGGCGGTCGAGAAGCCGGCATACTGGCGCACCGTCCACGGCCGGCCGGCGTACATCGTCGCCTTCGGCCCGCGCGTGAAAGGCGGGAAGCCGGGCAGCGCGCCCATCGTCTCCAGGTTCTCGAGATCGGCCGCCGTATAGAGCGGCTTGACCACGATGCCCTCGGGCGTGGTCCAGTCGAGGGCGGAAAGCGGCTTGTCGCGAAGCTCCTTGGCGGCAAGCTTCTCCCAGTCGGCGAGGGTCTTCTTCGGGAAATCGGCCATGCCGCTAGATAGCGCAAACAGCGGGCGTTTGCACATGCGGCATCACCCGTCGGGAAGTCCCGCAGCGACCTTCCCACAGGCTAGTCCGCCCGGCGGAGCAGCAGCCAGTGAAGGCGTCCCCCGTCGTCGCCGGCGACGAGCCGGCCATGCCCCAGATAGAGCAAGGCACAGGGTGAATCGTCGAGATCATGCGCGATGCATCGCCCGGTCATGACATTCCAGACGCGAATCGTCCGGTCGCGGGAGGCCGAGGCAAGCCAGCCTTCATCGAGCGCGGCGAGGGCGAGAATGCCAGCCTCATGGCCTCGCAGCGTCGTGAGCCGCTTCCTGCTTGCGGGATGCCAAAGCGCGATCTCGGTCAGTTCCGCGATGGCCAGGGCGTGGTGGGGCAGTCCGACCGGCAGGGGCCAGGCGTTCCTTGCCGCTGTCAGCGAGTGCTTGACCCGCCTGTGCCGGAGATCCCAGACCCGTACCACGCCGTCCTCGTAGCCGGCGGCCAGGGAGCCATCCCCCATCAGGGCGAGCGCGCACGGATCGCTCTCGCACGTCAGCGCGAACAGCGGCTCGGGCTCGTCGATGCGCCAGACCTGAATGCCGTGATCCTCCGTCGCGGCGGCGACAGCGTGGTCCTCGGGCATGACGAGCGCGCGGATGGCCGAACCGGCAACGGGAAGGCGCCGGGCGCGGGCCGGCTCATCCGGCTGCCAGACATGGACGACGCCATCCGGCGTGCCGGACAGCAGGACGTCGTCGCTCGAAACGGCCAAGCTCGTCGCCCCGATACGACAATGCCGGCCGACCAGCCGTTCCGTTGCCGGCCCGCCCTCGCCATCGGGCGGAGACCACAACGAGATCGCGCCATCGGAGGTCAGGGAAGCCACGCGCCCATCGCTCAGGCCCGCCAGAGTGACGACGGCAGGCCCCCGCTCGGCAACCCTCTCCACGAGAGCCGGGCCGTCGGCGGTCCAGATATTGACGATCTCGGCGCTGGCCGAAACCAGGCGGCCGTCGGACAGCACGCACATATGGCGGATCGGGCCGAGATGTCGCCTCAGCCGCACGCAGGGTTGAAGGCTCGATGCCGGAACGAAGGCGGCGACGCCGCTCTCGAGACCGACGGCAAACCGTCCGCCCGGCAGGCTCGCAAAGGCCAGCGCGGTCTCGCCGAGGTCCTCGATCCGGCCAACCGCCGTGAGGGACAGGCCCTGCCAGAAGCGCAACTTGCCGTCCTGGTCGGCGGCGACGAGCTGACGGCCGTCGAGACAGGCGAGGCCGACGACGGTGTCATGGGTCCATTCGCTGGCCGCGTCCACGCGCGCCGTCGACAGCTCGACGATCCGCAGCACTCCGCGGCCGCAGGCAACGGCAATCCGATCCCGGGGCAACATGAGCAGTGCGGTGACCGCATGCTGGACGGTCCGCCCGTCATCGTCGACATCCTCGACCGCCGTCGTGGTCAACGCGTGAGGGCATTCCTCCGAGATCATATCCCATCGGTAGACCACGCCGTCGCTGTCGCCGATCGCCACCAGGTTGTCGTCCCGGGCGGCGAGCGTCACGAGTTGGGCCTGCGAGACGGTCAGGCGCGCGAGCTCGGTGAAGCCGGCGGTTTCCCAGAGATGCAGCACGCCACCGTGCGTGCCAATCGCGAGCTGCCCGCCCGCCAGCAGAGCCATGACCGTCACGGCACTGTCCAGCGGGCCGATCGTTTGCCGAACGCATCGTTCCGCCGTGTCCCAGATGCAGATCGACCCATCCTGGTGCCCGGTCGCGAAGTCTCCGTTCGGCAAGGGGGCGAGCGACCGGATCCGCGATGGGGCGCGCAACGTCTCCGCATCGAGGATCGAACGGTCGCCAAGGGCGAGCCAGGTGCGGCTCATCGCTACATCGTCCTTTGCCGCCGGGATGGCGCGGCGGGCATCCTGACGGCCAACCGGCTATCGAGACAAGTCCGGGACGGCGCTCACGAGCGTGCTGGAAGCGCGGTCCAACGAGGCGTCCGATCGAGAAGCGCCTACTCGTTGGCGAGGATCGTGTTGCGCACCAGCGGATAGATCTGGCCGGCCCAGCGGCGGCCGGCGAAGACGCCGTAATGGCCGACGCCGGCCTGCATGTAGTGCTTCTTGCGGTAGGGCCGCAGGCTGGAGCAGAGGTCGTGCGCGGCCACGGTCTGGCCGATGGCGCAGATATCGTCCCGCTCACCCTCGATGGTGAACAACGCGGTGCGCCGGATCGCCTTCGGATTGACGCGGCGGCCATTCCACTCGAGCTCGCCCTTGGCCAGGAGCCAGGTCTGGAACACTCGCTCGACCGTCTCGAGATAGAACTCGGCGGTCATGTCGAGCACGGCGAAATATTCGTCGTAGAAGTCCTTGATCGTGCTGGCCTGCTCGGTCTCGCCCTTGGCCAGTGCCTTGTAGAGGTCCATCTGCGCCTTCATGTGCCGCTCGGCATTCATGCTCATGAAGGCCGTGAGCTGCAGGAAACCGGGATAGACCCGCCGCGTCGCGCCTGGGTAGCGCAATGGCACCCGGCTGATCAGGTTCTGCTCGAACCACGAGATCGGCTTGCCGGTGGCCAGCTCGTTGACCTTGGTCGGATTGACCCGCGTGTCGATCGGGCCGGCCATCAGCGTCATGCTGCGCGGCTGGGCCGGATTGTCGTCCTCGGCCATGATCGCCGCCGCGGCCAGCGCCTGGACGCAGGGTTGGCACACCGCCACGACGTGCGCGCCCGGCCCCATCGCCTCCAGGAAGGTGATCAGGTGCTGGATGTATTCGTCGAAGCCGAAGCGGCCGTTCCACACGCCGACATCGCGCGCATTGGCCCAATCGGTGATGTAGACATCGTGATCGGGCAGCAGCACGCGCACCGTATCGCGCAACAAGGTCGCGAAATGACCGCTGAGCGGGGAGACCAGCAGCACCCGCGGCTGGGGGCCCATGCCTTCCTTCACGAAGCGCAGAAGCGTGCCGAAAGGAGTCGCCAGCGCCTCCTCTTCATGCACCGGCACCATCTGGTTGCCGCATTTCACCTCAGCGATCCCGAAGGACGGCCGGCGATGGCTGAGCGCCGCACGGCTCATCATTTCGCACAGCGCGCTGGCCGCCCGCCACCGCTCGGCGCTCGCCTCGCCTCCCAGGGCGAATCCCTGGCCTGCCGCCGCAGCCCAAATTCGCATCGGCAGCATCACGTCGGCGGCAGTCTGGTACAGGGCGTAGAGCATGAAGGGGCAATCGGCTCGAATTTTGCTTCCCCGCCGACATGGCCGAGGCTTCTCTTACGATCAGTAGCAAGAACTATTCCTCTTGGTCCCTTCGGGGCTGGTTGCTCTGCAAGATGGCCGGGATCGACTTCACCGAGCGGCTGGCGCCGCTCGACGATCCGGCGACGCGGGCGGAGCTGCTGCTGCTCTCGCCGTCCTTCCTGGTGCCGTGCCTGGAGCATGGTGCCGTCAAGGTCTGGGACACGCTGGCGATCGCGGAATATCTGCACGAAACCATGCCCCAGGCGGGCCTTCTGCCCGCCGATATCGCCGCCCGTTCGCATTGCCGCGCGGTGTGCGGCGAGATGCATTCCGGCTTCGCCAACCTGCGCTCGGCCCTGCCGATGAACCTCAAGGTGCGGCACGACGGCTTCAAGGTCTGGGCCGGCGCCCAGGCCGACATCGAGCGGGTGACGACGATCTGGCGCGAGTGCCTCCAGAAGTACAACGGCCCCTACCTGTTCGGCGCGACGCCGACCATGGCCGATGCGATGTACGCCCCGGTCTGCACCCGCTTCGCCACCTACGACGTGACGCTCGATCCCGCCTCGGCGGCTTATCGCGACCTGATCCTGCGCTGGACGCCGATGGTCGAATGGACCGACGCGGCGAAGTCCGAGCCGGAAGAAGTCGAGGAACTCGACGTCGAGTTCTAGGCGCGGCAAGCTCCGGTCAAGACCAACCGGAGGAAACCATGACGATCTCGCGCCGCGGCGCGCTGGCCGGTCTCGGCGCGCTGTCGCTCGCCGGTGGTGCCGGCGCCCAGCAGCCGTTCCCCAGCAAGCCGCTCACCCTGATCGTTCCCTTCCCGGCCGGCGGCCCGGCCGACATCTTCGGCCGCCAGCTCGCACAAGGCATGTCGGCCAGCCTCGGCAAGCCGGTCGTGGTCGAGAACAAGAGCGGCGCGGCCGGCGTCACCGGCATGGACGTGGTCGCGAAGGCCGGCACCGACGCGCATGTAATCGGCATTGCCAGCGCCTCGGCCGGCTCGATCATGCAGACCCTGATGCCGAAAATGCCCTACGATCCTGACAAGGATCTCGCCCCGATCGTTCTGGCGGTGAAGATCCAGGAGGTGATCGCCGTCAACAGCAAGCTCGGCGTCACCGACTTCAAGGGCCTGCTCGCGCGCCTCAAGGCCGAGCCCGGCAAATGGGGCTGCAGCTCGGCCGGCACCGGCGGCATCACCCATCTCGCCATCGAGCTGTTCAAGCGCGAGACCGGCACCGACATCCTGCACGTGCCCTATCGCGGCGCCGCTCCTGCAACCAACGACCTGCTCGCCGGCGTGGTGCAGATGACCATTCTCGACGTGCCGGTGCTGCTGCCGCACATCCGCTCCGGCGCGCTGACCGCGCTCGCCGTCACCTCCGACGTGCGCGCACCGCTGCTGCCCGACGTGCCGACCGTCCGGGAGCTCGGCTTCCCGAGGATCAATTCCGACAACTGGTACGGCCTGTTCGCCCCGGGCGCGGCCAGCGCCGCAGACCGCGCGCGTCTCCACGAAGCTGCCACCGCGGCCCTGAAGTCGAAGGAGCTGATCGACGCCTACACCGCCGTCGGCGGCATCGTGGGCGGCGGCTCGCCCGACGAGCTCGCCGCGTTCCGCCGCGCCGAGGTCGCCAAGTGGGCCGAGGTGATCCGGTTCGCGAACGTGAAGCTGGAATGATGCCCGGGTCGCTGGGAGCGCGGCTCTCCAGAACCGCTCATGGGGTGGCGAAACTGAAGAAAGAGCGGCTCTGGAGAGCCGCGCTCCCGGCAGGCATGATGCCTCGCCCCGTCCTGTTCGACTGAGTCCGGAGACCGACATGCTCGATGCTGAAGCCCGCTTCCTGCTCGACCTGATGGAGCAGGCCGTCAAGGAAGGACGGCCCAAGCTGCAGACCCTGCCCTACGCCCAGGGCCGCGCCGCGGTCGACAAGATGTCGGAGGACAGCGAGGCCGATCCGCCGGAGGTCGCCGAGACGATCGACGGCACCCTGCCCGGACCGGCCGGCGCGATCCGCTATCGGCGCTATCGCCCGCTGGGTGTCGAGCCTGGCGCGTTGCCGACCCTGATCTACTATCACGGCGGCGGCTTCGTGATCGGCAACATCGAAACGCACGATTCGACCTGCCGGCGGCTGGCCAACCGGAGCCGGTGCCAGGTGATCTCGATCGACTACCGGCTGGCGCCCGAGCATCCCTTCCCCGCCTCGACCGACGACTCGATCGCCGCCTTCCGCCATATCCGCGACAATGCCGAAGCGTTCGGCGTCGATCCCAAGCGCATCGCCGTGGGCGGCGATTCGGCGGGCGGCGCAATCTCCGCCGTGGTCTGCCAGGCCTGCCGGCAAAGCGGCGAGGCGATGCCCGCCTTCCAGATGCTGATCTATCCCGCGACCGATTCGCGGCGGCAGACCGAATCGCACAAGGCCTTCGGCGACGGCTATTTCCTGACGCAGGAGCTGATCGACTGGTTCTGGAAGGCGTACATCCCGGCCGGCACCGATCTCACCGACCTGCGCCTTTCCCCGCTGCTCGCCGCGGATGTCGCCGGCCTGCCGCCCGCCTTCGTGCTGACCGCCGGCTTCGATCCGTTGCGCGACGAGGGCCGTGCCTACGCCAACCGCCTGATCGATGCCGGCGTGAAGACGACCTACGTGAACTACCCCGGCACGATCCACGGCTTCTTCTCGCTGACCCGGTTCCTCAAGCAGGGCCTCAAGGCCAACGACGAGGCGGCGATGGTGATGGCGGCGCATTTCGGGACGTGAGCTTGCCGGACCGCGGGCGTCCTGCCCGCGGTCCGGCAAGAGCTATGCGCTCGGCAGCACGCGCACGAAACCGACCGGATGGTCGAAGCCCTTGAGGCCGACGCTCTCCTCGCGCGTCGGCACGGATACGAGCAGCGGCTTCACGGCCGGATCTTCCGCGACGGCGCGGCTCAAGACGATGTCGCCGCCGGTGCTTTGGCCCTGCAGCCGTGCCGCCATGTTCACGGTCGAGCCGAAATAGTCGAGCCGGTCGTTCAGGCTCACCATCACGCTGGCGCCGACATGCACGCCGAGCTTGATGGCGAGCGCGCGATCGGCGGGGTTGGCGCGGTTGAAGCCCGCGATGCGGGCCTGCATATCGAGCGCCGCGCGCACGGCATCGGCGGGATCGCCGAACGAGGCCATCACCGCGTCGCCTATGGTCTTGACCACCGCGCCGTTGTGATCGCGCACGATCGAACCCAGGAAAGCGAAGTGCTCGCGCACGATGTTGAACGCCACCGCGTCGCCGACCCGCTCGTAGAGCGCCGTCGAGCCGCGCAGGTCGGTGAACAGCAGTGCGATCTGCCCGACCGCCGCGTCGTCGCCGGGTCTTAAGGTCGCCTCGGCGAACAGGTCGCGGAAGACCTGCAGCGAGACCACCTCGGTCGCCGTCAGCGCGTCGCGGGTCCATGTCCTGTCCTCGACCAGCGCGGCGAGCTCGAAATCGGCGTCGTTGGCGAAGCTGATCCTGCCGGGTTCGCCGCCCGCCATCGCCTCGACGCCCGTCGCCGTCACGCGCAGGCCGGGGAAGGCGCCACCGTCATGCTCGATGTCGGCAACAGCGCCGGGATGCAACGTGCGCAATCGGTATCGCCCCGGCGGCAAGGCGAGGTCGATCGTGCGCCTCTCGCCCGGCGCCAGCAGGAGCTGGACCGGCACGTGCGGCGTGGCCATCGGGCCGCTGAGGCAGAAACCGCCGGCCATCAGCGGGCGGATCGCCGGCGCGGGTGCAAAGGCAAGCTCGACATTGCGCTCGAAGTCGCGCGCGTAGTCGATGTTGCAGGAAGGACAGTGCGCGCCGCGCGGCAGCTCGGCCAGCGACGCAACGCTGAGCTTGGGGCCGCGGCAGTTGGTGCACAGCAGCTCCCACTTCATCGACAACAGGCCCGCGCTCACGGCGGCGAGGCAAGCCTCGATGGCCGGCCGTTCAGCGACGCCGAACACCCGCGCCAGTCGCTTGGGCCTGAGGTGCGCGAGGTCGCTCGCCATGCCCCCAAGGACGTAGTCGCTGAGCCGCTGGCCGAGGCCGTTGCCATAGGGGCTGCCGTCGATCGCGGCCGCCAACGTTGCCGCCCGCTCGCGAGCGCCAAGCGGCAGCTGCGGCGCCGGCATGTCGAACAGGGTCGGCCGCTCGCCACCGATGAAGGCCACGGCCTGCAGCACACGCTTCTCGACCGCGGCGCCCGCCTGCTCAGCGAGCTTCCTGCCGGACAGCCGGCCGAGGAGCGTGAGCGGCTCCCAGTCGAGCGCGTAGCTCACCCTGCTGCCGTTCCCCTCCAGCTCGATATCGAAGATCGGCCCGAAGCGGCGGAACGGTCCCCTGGTGAAGACGCGTGCCTGGCGGAAATGACGCTCCAGGATCCACTCGTACGGCTTCTCCTCCCAGGCCAACGTGAAGCCCGCCGCCCTGCCGCTGCCGCGGCGCAGCACGGTGCCGTTGGGCTGCGGCGTCTCCTCCAGCACGTAAGGCGGCAACCCCATAGCCTCGTTGAAGCGACTGGTGTCCGCGAGCACCGGCCACAGCCGGTCGGGCGGCAGGTCGAAATGCCAGGTCCAGGTGCGCCGCATGCGAGTAATACTGTAGCGCCCTCCCGGCGGATGTCGCACAGCTCATCACAGCCCGGTGAGGTATCGTGGGATGGCCGCTGACGCCGCCCCGGGCACGATAACTGCCGCGCGTCGGTATAGCTTGCCCCTCCTGTGGCTCATGATCGCCGGACCCACCGGACCGGCGCGCTCAGCACCGCCGTGCGAATTGGCGTCAACATGGCTTTGCAGATGATCGACGCCGCCGGTGGAACCGACGCCGACTACGAGGCGCTGATGGCGCCTGTGTCGCTCCCGCTGATCGAGCGACGCGATGACTGCCTCACGATCGGCGACGCATCGAAAGGCGCCGACGTCGAGGTGAAGCTGTTCGAGGCGACGGGAAAACCGGTCTATCGCGCCGTCGCTCAGGTGCCGAGCAGCTGAAGCTTCGCATCACGGCAATGAGCCAGCAACGCAAGCACGGTCGATCGGCGATACCCTCGTTCTCGCCGTCACTGCACGATGACGCCGCAGGCAATCCTATCGCCGGCATTGCCGGCCGGGTCGCTCTTGTAGTCGTCGGCCTTGGCGTGGATGACGATCGCCGAGCCGTCGGCGTCGAACACCGAGTTCGGCTGGCCCTTGACCAGCGAGATGGCGGGGTTGGCGATCTCGACCACGAGCACGCCGCTCGCCGGGACGTGCAGGTTGGGCATGTCGCCGGCATGGGAGCCCTCGGCCGCTTCCATACCATGCTTCTTGCTACCCGGGTTGAAATGCCCGCCGGCGCTGGTGAAGGGCGGCTCGCACTTGCCGACGGCGTGGACATGGAAGGCATGCTCGCCTTCGGGGATGCCCGTCAGCGACAGCTTGAGGAGCACGCCGTGCGGGGTCTGGACGAGGTCGACGCTGCCGACATCCTTGCCGGCGGCATCCTTCAGCGGTGCCTTCGCGGTCTGGGCGTATGCGGGCAGCGACACCAGGCAGGCGACGCCCAACGTAGCGATGATTCGGCTGAAACGCATCGTTCCTCCCGTATGATATGCGGTCGCCACCCTACAGGGAGAGACCCCGCCATGACCACGTCCGATATCGCCTACACGCCCATCCTGCCCGAAGGCTGGGCGCGTCCGCGCGGCTTCTCGCATGCCGTCGTCGCGACCGGCACGAAGAGCGTGCGCATCGCTGGACAGATCGGTCGCGAACCCGCCCAGGCCCACATTCCCACGGGCACGGATGCGGGCACACAATGGAAGATCGCGCTCACCAACCTCGTGACCGTTCTGAAAGCGGCCGGCGGGCAGCCCACGCATCTCGTGGCGTTGCGCGCCTACGTCACCGACATCGCGGAGTTCAACGCCGCCGGCGCCGCGATCGGCGCCGCCTGGGGCGCCACGCTCGGCCGGCATTTCCCGGCGATGACGCTGGTGCAGGTCTCGGCCCTGATCGATCCCAACGCCAAGGTCGAGATCGAGGCCGACGCGATCCTGCCTTGAGCCGGTTCCTGGGGCAGCGGCCTCGTCCGCGGGGAGCGCGCCTCCGGGGCCTCCCCGTACGAGGCTATTTCTTCAGCACGTCGGGGACACGATAGAGCGGGAAGCCGTTGAACGGCTTGGATCGCTCGTGGTCCGGCACCTCGTAGAAGTTGGATTTGGCGTTGTTGTGCAGCCCACCGTCGACCCGCAACTGGATGCCGGTGACGTAGGCGGCCGCTTCGCTCAGCAGATAGACGATGGCGCCGGCGATCTCGGACTCCGTGCCGTGGCGCTTGAGCGGCACCTTGCCCTTCACGTTGCGCAGCACGTCGTGCGCCCGTTCGGGATAGCGGTCGAGCCCGGACGAGGCGATGAAGCCCGGGATCACCGAGTTGACGCGCACGCCGGAATGGGCCCATTCGACCGAGGCCGTATAAGTGAAGTTCGTCTGGCCGGCGCGCGCCGCCCCGCTATGGCCCATGCCCGGCATGCCGAGCTCGAAATCGGCGCCGACATTCACGATCGCGCCGCCGTTGTCCTCCATGCAGCGGAGGTAGACCTCCTTCGACATCAGGAAGGTCGCGGTCATGTTGTTGCGGATCACCGCGTTCCAGCCGTTGAGCGAGATGTCCCGGAGCGGTGCCGGGAACTGGCCGCCGGCATTGTTCACCAGCCCGTCGATCCGGCCGCCCCACCTCATCACACCGTCGACCGCCGCCTTCACCTGGTCTTCCTCGCGCAGGTCGGCGGCGAAGGTGAAGGTGTCGGGATCGCCGAGTTCCTCCTTCACGCGATCGAGCTTCTCCTGCGTGCGGCCGATCAGCGCCAGCCGCGCACCGAGCGACCGCAGCTCGTGCGCGGTGCAACGGCCGAGTCCCGAGCCGCCGCCGGTGACGACGATGGTCTGGCCCTCGAACAGGCCGGGCCGGAAGATGGAATGATAATGCATGGTTCACCGATTCCCTCGCCCTTCGGAGAGCTTCCGCGCCCGGCAGGACTACTCGATCTTGATGTTGGCCGCCTTCACGACCTCGGCCCATTTGGCCATCTCCGCGCGCAGGAAGGCGGCCAGCTCCTGAGGCGTCGAGCCGATCGCATCGGCGCCGAGATCGGCGAACTTCGCCTTGATGTCGTCCGCGCGCATGATCTTCGCCATCTCGGCGTGAAGACGCGCGATCACCGCCGGCGGCGTGCCGGCCGGGGCGAGCAGCGCGTTCCATTCGGAGATCTCGCAGTCCTTCACGCCGGCTTCGGCCATGGTCGGTACGTCGGGCGCGGCCGGCGAGCGCTGGGCGCTGGTGACGGCCAGTGCCCGCACGCGGCCGGCGCGAGCTTGCGGCAGCGCCGCCGACATGTTGCCGAAGTAGAACGGCACGTGCCCCGCCGCCACGTCGGCTACCGCCGGACCGCCGCCCTTGTAGGGCACATGGCCGATATCGGTGCCGGTGCGCAGCTTGAAAAGCTCGGCAGCGAGATGCTGGGCACTGCCGTTGCCGGAGGAAGCGTAGAAGAGCTTGCCCGGCTGCGCCTTGGCCATCGCCACCAGCTCCGCGACCGTCTTGGCCGGGTGCGACGGCGTGATCACCAGCAGCTCGGGCACGGTGACCAGCAGCGATACCGGCGCGAAGTCGTCGGGCGTGCGGAACGGCATCTTCGCGAGCAGCGACGGATTGACCGCATGGGCGAAGGCGCCGATCAGCAGGGTGTGGCCGTCGGGCGACGCCTTGGCGACCGTCTCGTCGCCGATCACGCCACCCGCGCCTGGCTTGTTGTCGATCACGACGGTTTCGCCCAGCGCCTCCTGCAGCCGCGGCGCGATCAGCCGGGCCGTGGTGTCGGCGCCGCCGCCCGGCGAATAGGGCACGACGAGCCGAACCGGCCGGTTCGGAAAGGACTGCGCACGCACGTGCGGCGCGACGATCGAGAGCGCCGCGCCGAGCATGATGTCGCGGCGCGAGGGGGTGGCGAGCCTCATGCCGCCATCGTTCGCCGGCCGAGCTCGCGCTGCAGCCAGCGCATGAGGGCCAGCCCGAGCTGGAGCGGGACGCCGAACAGCACGATGCCGATGGCGAAGACGACCAGGCGTTGGCCGAGCGTGGGCAGCAGCGCCGCTTCGCGCAGGATCATCGAAATGCCCTCGGGAACGCCGATTGCCGCCGCCGCGCCCGACGACATCACGATGACGAAGAAGGCGCGGGTGACGTTGGGCAGGAACAGCAGCGCCCCGAGCGGCGAACCGCGGCGCAGCTGACGCAGCGCCTCGACGCCGGCGTCGGCCACATAGGCCGCCGAATAGGGAACCAGGGAAACCGCGACCGTCATGACGCCGGACATCGCGAGCTTGACGCCGAACAGGCTGAGATCACGCAGGACGTTGAGCAGGAAGAACATCACCACGAAAGTGGGCGCCGCGCGCATCAGCGCGATGATCGTGGCCGACACGCCGACGCCAACCCCGCCGCCACGATCGCGCAGCAGCGCGAGCGGCAGGCCGATGGCGAGGCCGAGCGCGAGCGCGATGAACGAGATCTCGAAGTTCGTCACCATGGCCGACAGCAGCGTCGGCACGAAGTCGGTCCACAGCTCGTGCAGGAACGCGCTCATGCCCTCACCTCGCCGCGCTCGAGCCAGGCCCGGAGCTTGTTGCACAGCCAGACCACGACCATCACCACAACGGTATAGAACACCAGCAGCAGGCAATAGGTCGTCACCCGCCCGCTCGAGAACGAGGTGATGTCGGTCAGCGCGCTCAGCAGTTCGGGCGCGCCGATGAAGCTGGCGATCGGCGTGCCCTTGGCGGCATTGACCAGGAACGACACGATCGAGGTCGCCGAGCGGGCGAGCGCCTGGACGAACAGCCCCATTCCGGAATGGCGGCCCTCGTGATGCAGGCTGACGACCGCCTCCGACACCGCCTGGCCGGCATTGCTGCCGTTGCTGAGGCCGAGCGCGAGGATCGCGGCGACCAGCGCCACTGCCGACGAATAGGGGACGATCGCATTGGCGAAGGCGGCGGCGATCACCAGCGTGAGCACGATCGGCGAGGATTGCAGGGTGACGGTGACAAGCCGCGCCGGCCAGCGCAGCAGCCGGCTCTCCGAGCCTAGCGCGAAGCCGAAGGCGATCGCGAAGCCGAGCGTCGCGGTGAGCGCTCCGGCGATCAGGATCAGCGAATTGACGACGCCGTTCACGAACAGCGACAGGGCCGGCATCGTCTTGAACATCGGCAGGGTGACGTCGAGCCCGAAGATCTTCTCGAACCAGTCCTCCAGCTCGTTTACCCGACCGACGAACGGCGTCGGCTGAAGCGCGGTGTCGAGGGCCGGCAGGATGCAGTCCTTGTTCGTGCTACCGGTGGCGGTGTTGCATTCGGGGCGCTGCCAGACTTCCCTCTGCTTCTCGAGGAAGGCGGTGCCGATCCGATTCTTGCGGGCGATGTCGAGGAACACGCCGTCGCGGTGGAAGATCTGGCTCACCAGGTCGAGCGCGCGAGCGAGCTTGTCGCTGCCGGTGCGCGCCACCCCCATGCCCCACGGCACCTGGGCGAAGCCCATTTTCGGCTCGAACTGGGCGGCGAATGCCGGATCGGTGAAATAGAAGGCGAAGAAGCTGTCGTCCTGCGCGGCCAGGGTGCAGGTCTCGTCGCGCAGCCGATCGGGCAGCACGCCGGCCTCGTCGAACAGCATCAGGCGGGTGTTGCGCGAGACCAGCTCGGCGTTCGAGCCGTTGCCCACGCTGACGCAGATCGTGCTGGCGGCGACGTCCTTCCAGTCGCGCACGCGCAGCGCCTTGGGCGCGACCAGCACGGTTTCCGATTGATAGTAGTGCGGCCGGATGAAGCGGACCTGCCCGTCGCGCTGGGTATTGTGGCCCATGGTCGCGATGGCGAAATCGATCCGGTCCTGGGCCAGCAGGGGGATCCGGCTCGCGGCATTGACGCGTACGAAATCGACCTCGACGCCGAGCTTCGACGCGATCGCGCGCGACACGTCGGGCTCGTAACCGAGGTGGGTCGTGCCTTCGCGCGTGCCGAACAGCGGATAATACTCGCGGACGCCGGAACGCAGCCGACCGTTGCACAGGATGCGCTCCAGCCGATCGGACGGGTGCTCGCAATTGGCTTTCGCCTCTTCCACCAACGCGGCGAGCGCGGCGTCGGGCGTCTCGGCCCTGGCCGGCGCGGACGCCGCCGCCAGCAGGGTGAGGACACAGGCGAGCAGCCCGCCCGGGAAGCGCCACCTCATCTTGCCGCCGCTCCGATCTCGACGATGTGCATCTCGCCGAATGTATAGGGGCCGTAGCGGTGAAGCGACTGCCCGTCTTCCGCCCGCAGCACTTCCGGAGTCATGCGCGAGAGCTTCTCCTCGGCGAGGTAGACCAGCACCGTGAGCAGGATCCGGAACGACAGGCCGTGATCGCAGGCGATGGCGCGCGAACGGTCGAGGCCAACGAAAGCGTTGTGCGTGAGCACCGCCCGCCCGCCCGGCGCGAGGTGGACGGGCAGACCCTCGAGGAAGGGGTCGAGCAGCCAGCGGCCGTCCGCGCCGCCGGAACTCCAGGTCGGCAGCCGGCCGGCGACCGGCACCGGCTCCATCGGAAAGTGCGGCAGGTTGGCGACGATCAGATCGAAACGCCGCCCTGCCACCGGCAGCCACATGTCGCCGCGATGGATCTCGACCGGAGCCGCCAGCCCGAGGCCGGCGAGCAGGCGGCGGCTGCCGAGGATCGCGTCGGGCTCGATGTCGACGCCGCAGAGGGCTGCCGCGCCCATCGCGCCGAGCGCGGCCAGCACGATGCCGCTGCCCGAACCGATTTCGAGCACGCGCGCGCCGCGCACGCGATCGCGATCGGCCTGCAGGGCCTGGATCAGGGCGGCGGTGTATTCGCTGGGGCGGAGCGCCGGGACGATCGGCGGCGGGGCCAGGCTCGTCCCGGTCATGGCTCGGCCAGCCGCGTCAGCATCACCGCAGCCACCGGATCGTCGGGGAACTCCGACAGCACGGCCTGGTAGCGCTCGAGCGCGAGGTCCTTGTCGCGGCGGAGCATCGCCTCGTGCGCAAGGCGCGTCAGCGCGGCGAGATGGAGCACCCGCGGGCTCGGCTCCAGCTCCTCGCCGGCACCGTAGGCGCCGAGCAGCTCGTAGATCGGGATCAGGCCGCGGCGCCCTTTGACCGCAACTTCGTCGATCGGCCGCACGCAGAGCCGGTCGCCCGCCTCCTTGAAGACGGCATGGCTGATACAGATCCGGGTGCGGAACTCCTTGTTGATGCCCTCCAGCCGTGCCGCGATGTTCACGCCGTCGCCCATCACGGTGTAGCTCATGCGTTCCAGCGAGCCGATGTTGCCCACCAGCACGGCGTCGGAGTGGATGCCGATGCGCACCCTGAGCGGCCGCGCTCCTTCCTCCCGCCACGACTCGTTCAGCTCGTCCATACCGCGCTGTATCCGCAGGGCCGCGACGCAGGCGCGCCAGGCATGGTCCTCGAGCAGGCCGGGCGCGCCCCAGAAGGCCATCACCCCGTCGCCGATGAACTTGTCGATCGTGCCGTGCTCGCCGTTGACCGACCGCGTGACCAGCTCGAGGTGGCGCGAGACGCGCAGCAGCAGCGTCTGGGTCGGCAGCTCCTCCGACAGCGTCGAGAAGCCTTCGAGATCGGAGAAGAAGATGGTGAGGAACCGGCTGTGGCCGCCGAGCTCCATCTTTCGGTCGGTGGCGATCAGATCCTGGACCAGCCCGACCGGCACGAACGCGGCGAACGACTTCACGGCGGCGTCGAGCGTGTCGATCGCACGCGACAGCACGGCGATCTCGCGGACCTGGCTGCGCACGACCGGCAGCGGTTCGGGATGCAGCTCCTGGATCCGCGCGACCTTTGCCGCCAGCCGCTCGAGCGGGGCGGATATCGTGCCGGCCATGACGTAGATGATGACCAGCGCCAGCAGCGTCGCCGCCAGGCCGAGAGCCAGCAGGTACTCGTTGTTGCGATCGAAGGACCCGGTGAAGTCGGCGATCGGCGTGATGACGAAGAGCTGCCACTTCTTGCCGAAGTCGGGCGGCAGCGTGCTGAGGCTGGCGAGATATTCGCGGCCGCGATGATGGAAAGCGTAGAGCGTCTGGCCACCGCCGCGCGGATGGGCGCTGTAGGCGATCGCCGGCAGCTCGTTCTCGAGCTGGCTGATGTGCTGCAGATCGACCCGGCCCCTGTCGCTGGTATAGGTCTTGGACAGATCGGACGCGGCCAGCACGCGGCCCTGCTGGTCGAGGACGTAGGTCAGCGCATTGGGGCTGACCCGGTGCTCGGAGATGTACTCGCTGAGACCGTCGAGCGTGAGGTCGGCCGCCACGGCGCCCTGCACCTCGCCGTCCTTCGAGAAGGATTGCGCGACGGTGAAGCCGATCAGGCCCAGGGCCGCGAAGACGTCCGGATCGGTGATGAACAGGCTGTTCGACTGCACAGTCTCGCGAAACCACATCCGGCTGCGCGGATCGTAGGCGGTCCCGCCCTCTGCCACGCCCACTCCGCGCCCCTGGGCGTCGAGAAACAGGTAGTGGTCGATCACGCTCTCCCCCGGCTTCGGCTCGATCCAGCGAAAGGCGAAGGCGGTTTCCGGCGGCGGCAGCTTGCCGAAGATCGGAACCTTGGGATCGATCCGCCGCGCCTGGCGGAAGGAGCCGTCGTTCAGGCCGGCATAGACGCTGACGATCTTCGGGCTGTGCTGGAGGATGGCGTAGAAATACTTGATCGAGCGATTGTCGCGAAAGAAATCCGGCTGCTCGTCGCCGACCACCGCGGCGGCGCGGACCAGCGACTTGATCGGGTCGAAGATCTGGCGAATGCTGTCGATCGCCTCGTCGCTGAAGCGCTCGATCAGCTCCTTGCCCTGGACGCGCGCGGTGCGGTCATTCGAGACGTAGTTCAGCGCGATGAGCGCGCCGAGCACAGGTACCGTCAGCAGCACGAAAAGAGTCAGGATGCTGGGCTTCAGCCTCAGGCTTGGCCTGAAAATTCTCGTCATGCACCCGCATCGCTCCCCAAAGGCGGATGTTACCGCAGGGATGAATCAAGCGTCCAGTGGCGGGCGCCGCAGGTGCCAGTCGGTCGCCTGCTGGTAGGCATGGCCGGCGGCGAGGATGGAAGCCTCGTCGAAGGCGCGCGAGACGATCTGGAAGCCCACCGGCATGCCCTCGCCCGTCATGCCACCGGGCAGCGTCAGCGTCGGATGGCCGCTCATGTCGAACGGCGCGGTGTAGCGCAGACGCCTGGCGACCGTTTCCGGGTCGCGGCCCGCAGCGGCCAACGCCTCGAGCGACCAGACCGACCGCGGCATGACGGGCACCAGGAGCAGGTCGACCGAGGCGAGCAGCCGGTCGAGCGCGCCCTTGATCGCGGCGCGCCGCGACTGGAGACGGGCCAGATCGGTGCCGGACAGCCGCCGGCCGGTATCGATCAGCCCGGCGAGAACGCCGCCGTACTCTGCGGCCCGGGCGGGGTACGTCGCCTCGTGCGCGACGGCGCATTCGACGGCACAGAGCGGTCCCCAGTCGAGCGCGGCCCGATCGAAGCCCGCGGGCAGCGCCACGTCGAGCATGGTCGCCCCCGCCTTGGCTAGGACCTCGACCGCAGAATCGAGCGCCCGCCGGCCGTCGTCATCGAGGCCGGAAAGATCGGCCGGCCGCGCGATGCGCTTGCCCCTCACGCCCGCCGCAAGCCCCGCGACACAGTCCGGCACAGGCAGCGAAGCGGCAGTCGGATCGCGATCGTCGGCTCCGGCGATGGCGCCAAGCACGATGGCGCAGTCGAGCGCGCTGCGCGCCATCGGGCCGATATGGTCGAGCGATTCGGCAAGCGGAAAGACACCGGCACGGCTCACCCTGCCCCATGTCGGTTTCAGGCCGGTCAGCCCGTTCATCGTGGAGGGAAAGCGGATCGAGCCGCCGGTGTCGGACCCGAGCGAGGCGAAACAGAGGCCGGCCGCCGTGGCGACACCGGAACCCGAGGAGGACACGCCGGTCCAATACGCCTCGTTCCATGGATTGACCGGCGCGGGAATGGAGGGATGGTGCGCCCCGAACGCGCCTTCGGTCATCTGCAGCTTGCCGAGGACGACGGCACCGGCCGCCCTGAGTCGGGCCACGACGGTGGCATCCTCGGCCGGCACGTTGCCCCGCCGGATCGCCATGCCGGCCGCGGTGGTGACACCGGCGGTGTCGCAAAGGTCCTTGACCGCGATCGGCACGCCATGCAGCGGACCGCGCGAACGGCCGGCGGCAGTCTCGGCATCGCGCGCCGCCGCTTCCGCCAGCGCCGCGTCGCGGGTCACGGTCGCATAGCTTTTCAGCTTGGGATCGAGCCGATCGATACGATCGAGGATGGCACCGGTGGTCCCCACCGACGTGAGCGACCGCGCCTTGAGGCGCCGCGCAACCTCGTCGAGCGATAGATAGTGAAGTTCGGCCAACGTGCCCCGCTCCCCCGAGAGAATGGCTGTCGGCATGTTCGCCGCGATCGGCGCGGCGCTCAAGGGAGGGAAGGTATAAAAGAGAACGGCGGCGTGAGAGCCACACCGCCGTCGTCACCCTGCGGCGGAAGCGTTCAGTCGCCCGCCTTGAGGTTCACCGCCGCTGAACGTCCCCGCTCCGTGGCGATCTCGTAGCTGATCTTCTGGCCCTCGTTGAGGCCGTTCATGCCCGAGCGCTCCACCGCGCTGATATGGACGAAAACGTCCTTGCCGCCTTCCTGCGGCTGGATGAACCCGAAGCCCTTGGTTGCATTGAACCACTTCACGGTACCGGTCGGCATCTGATCCTCTCCTTAGCCTTGTAACTCACGAGCACCCTCAACGCGCAGCCGGTGCGCTCGCTGCATCGACCGCGACAACTCTAGGAATTTGGTAAATAGCGCGTTGGGGAGTGTCCGCCGCCACTGTGGGCTGGGCCGCCAAAGCCAAGGCCAAGTTCGTGAAGTCGTAGGGCCGCATATGAGAACGTAACGCCCGCCCGTCAAGTTGGTTGCATAAAAATTTGCATTCACATCGTTGCGCCGATCTTCCACGGCTCGAACTCGTCGTCGCCGATACCGAGCACCTCGGATTTCGTCTTCTGGCCGGACGCAGTCCTGACGATCAGATCGAATATCCTCTTTCCGTTCTCCTGGATCGTCTCCTCGCCGTCGACGATGGCGCCGCAATTGATGTCCATGTCGTCGGTCATCCGCCGATAGAGCGCGCTGTTCGTGGCAAGCTTGAGCGAGGGCGTGGGCTTGCAGCCGAACACCGAGCCGCGGCCGGTCGTGAAGCACAGCACGTTGGCGCCGCCCGCGACCTGGCCGGTGGCCGACACCGGATCGTAGCCCGGCGAATCCATGTAGACGAAGCCCTTGGCGGTGATCGGCTGGGCATATTCGTAGACGTCGACCAGGTTGGTCGTGCCGCCCTTCGCGACCGCTCCGAGGGATTTCTCGAGGATGGTGGTGAGGCCGCCGGCCTTGTTGCCGGGCGACGGGTTGTTGTTCATTTCGCCGCCGGTGCGGGCGCAATGGTCCTCCCACCACTTGATGCGCCTGACGATCTTCTCGCCGACCTCGCGGCTCACCGCGCGGCGGGTCAGCAGGTGCTCGGCGCCATAGATCTCCGGCGTCTCGGACAGCACGGCCGAGCCGCCGTGGCGGACCAGCAGATCGACTGCGGCGCCGAGCGCGGGGTTGGCCGAGATTCCGGAATAGCCGTCCGATCCGCCGCACTGCAGCGCGAGGATGAGGTCGCTCACCGGCAGCGGCTCACGGGTCACGGCATTGGCTTGCGGCAGCAGCTCGTTCAGGAAACCGACGGCGCGCATCACCGTCTTCGACACGCCACCTTCATCCTGGATTGCCATGGGAATGAGCTTGGGCCCTTCCTGAAGGCCTTCGGCGTCCATCAGCCCGGAAATCTGATTGGTCTCGCAGCCCAGCCCGAGCACGACGACGGCGGCCATGTTCGGATGACGGACATAGCCGGCAAGGGTGCGGCGCAGCACATCCATCTCCAGCCCGGAAGCGGCCATGCCGCAGCCGCCACCGTGGGTCAGGGGCACCACGCCGTCGATGTTCGGATATTGCGCGAGAAGCGGCTCGATCCTCGCGGCGATCATGCGGCTGGTCGCGGCCGAGCAGTTCACCGTGGTGACGATACCGAGATAGTTGCGCGTGGCGCTGCGGCCGTCGGCGCGGCGATAGCCCATGAAGGTGGCGGGCGGCACGATGAAATCGGTCGGATGGGCGTCTGTGCAGAAGGCATAGTCGCGCTCGAAGTCGCCCATCACGCAATTGTGCGTGTGGATATGCGTGCCGATGGGCAGATCGTCGGTCGCGAAGCCGATGATCTGGTTGTACTTGCGCAGCGGCTCGCCCTTTTTCACCGCGCGCGTCAGGATCTTGTGCCCGGGCGGCACGCGGGTCAGCGCGGCGACCCCGTCCTCGACCGTGGTGTTGGGCAGGATATCCATGCGCGCCACGACGACGTTGTCGTTGGGATGCAGGCGGATGGCGATCGGGGCAGGCATGCGGTCCTCCAGTTGCTTCTCGATGTTCTCAGGCCGCGCGCGCGGCGCGGATGCCGTCGACTGCGGCGAAGATCCTGCGACACTCGGCTTCATCGAGCGAGCGCAACGGGGCGCGCATGCGGCTCCATGCCAGCGGGTCATTGCGGCGGTGGCCGACAAGCGCCTTCACGGCCGCAGTCACCGCGAACGGCAGCACGACCTCGATGATCTCGGCGACCCTGGGCTCCTCGATACCGTTCACCGGGCGCTGCATCAGATCGGGCGCGATGTTGGCGAGCCCGCAGCTCGTACCGGAGGCGCCGAGATTCATGCCTCTGGCGAGCAGGCGCTCGTCGCCGATCAGGATATGCAGGTCGCCATGATGCTCCAGCAGCGCGCGGGTGTTGTCCCAGTCGCCCGAGGAATCTTTCACGCCCTTCACCTGATGGGGAAAGGCCTTCTTCAGCCGATCGACCAGCGCGACAGAGAGCCCGACCGAAGTGACCTGCGGAATATGATAGAGGATGACGTTGCTCGCCTTCGGCCCGAGGCCGGTCAATACGGCAGCCAGCCAGTCGAACAAGCCTTCGTCGCCCGGATTCTTGAAGTAGAAGGGAGGCGCCAGCAGGAAGCTCGAACAGCCCAGCATCAATCCGGCGCGGCCTTGCGCGATCGCATCCTCGACCGAAGCGGCCGCGATTCCGACCACGAGCTGTCGGGCAGGATCGACTCCGGCCCCTACCATCGCGCCCAACGCGCGATTGCGCTCGTTGAGCCCCAGGGAAGCGCCCTCGCCCGTCGTGCCGAAGACCGTGAGGCTGGCGCAGCCGTCGGCCAGCGACTGCAGCCCATGGGCCACGAACCGCGGCAGATCGATCGACCGGTCTTCCGCGAACGGCGTGGCAAGGGCGACGGAAAGACCGAAACGGTCTGCTTTGAGCGGCACTCGATTTCCTCCCGGCTGTTTCCGGGAGGATAGCAAAAAGAAAGCGGGGCGCCCAAGGCGCCCCGTTCTCGAACGTTCCGCTGGGAGCGCGGCTCTCCAGAGCCGCTCAGCGCCGATAGGGATTGTACGGATGGTTGTCGTAGGCATTGGGAATGCCGTCGTGATCGCGGTCGCCCCACGGCCGGTTGTCGGCGCGATGCTCGTAGCGATCGGGGATGCCGTTGCCATTGCGGTCCCACCGGCCGGCCACGTGGTACCAGCCATTCGCACCATGATCCCAGCGATCGGGGACCCACCGGTAGCCGACGCGCTCGGGCATCCAGCGGCCGGTCGTCCAGATGTGGCGGCCGCCCTCCCAGCGATAGTAGCCGGGCGCCCAGACGTAGCCCGCGCGCGGCGCAGGAATGACCTCGTAGACCGGCGCCGGCGGCGGCGTGGCGATGACGATATTCAGACCGGCCTGGGCCGCCGCGGGTGTCAGTACGGCCGGGACGACGAGCGCCGACGTGGAGATCGCGGCGGCGGCAAGAGCGATGAAAACGGAATGCCTCGACATGACTGGCCTCCTCTGTGCACGGGCTGGTGACGTCCGTGCTGTGGTGTCAAGGAAGGTACGTTTGCATCGCCGCCGTCGTGCCCTACGCGATTGGGGAATTTGCGCCGGGTCTGCGCCCGGTTTTCGCCACGGTCAGCGCGCGACGAGCAGGACGATGACGCCGCCCGCGCACGCCACGACACCGAGCAGCCCCAGCAGCGGCAGACGCTCGCCGCGCAGGAAGATCGGGCTGAGCCCGACGGCGAGCAGCGGGAACAGGGCGACCAGCGGCGCGACGAGCGTGATCGAGCCGAGTCCGAGCGCGGCATAGAGCAGGAAAGTCGCCGCGCCGTTGAACACGCCGACCAGCGTGAACCACATCACGCCGGTCGGGTCGGCAGGGCCGGTCCGCCACGCCCGGCGTCCGACCAGCGCCAGGATCACGACCGTCGACATCGTGTATCCGATCGCCGCCGCCGCCAGCGGTTCGTGCCAGAGCGCAAGCGCCGCCTTGATCGCCGGCTGGACGGCGCCGCGCACCAGGGCGGCGGAAAGCGGCAGCGCCAGCACCCAGAGCGGCCATTGCCGCCCACCGCTGCCGCCACGCAACGCCAGCAGGGCAACGCCGCCGATCACCAGGGCCAGCCCGGCGATCTGGCCAGCGCCCGGCCGCTCACCGAGGAAGAGCACCGCACCCAGCACGGCGAACAGCGGCGAGACATTGCCGACGGCCGCGGCGACCGCGGGACCGAGCTTCTCGTTGGAGCGCACCGACAGGATCGACACCAGCACGGGGAAGATGACGCCGACGCCGGCGAAGATCGCCGCGGCCTCGAGATGGATCTGACGGAAATCGACGAAGACCAGCGCGAACAGCCAGGCGAGGACCGCCGAGCCGCCGATGCTGTAGAGCGGCGAGCGCCACGACGGGACGGTGCGCAATCCGTACTGGATGAGGATCTGCGCGACGGCGAAGCACAGCGCGGCGGCCAGCGCCAAAAGGGCTGCCCCGCTCATGGGAATCTGCTATTCCCGCCCGCTTCCGCAACCGAGGATACGATGGACACGCTCACCTACTGGAACGGCACGTGGCACGAGGGCAACCCCGCGATCCTGGGCCCGCGCGATCACGCCTTCTGGCTGGGCTCCATGGTATTCGACGGCGGCCGCGCCTTCGAGGGCTGCGGGCCGGACCTCGATCTCCACGCGGAACGGGTGGTTCGCTCCGCGAAGGTGCTGGGGTTGAAGCCGACCAAGACCGCCGCCGAGATCCTGGAGCTGATGCACGAGGGCATCCGCCGCTTCGGCCCGAATGCCGAGCTCTACGTGCGGCCGATGTTCTGGGCAAACAAGGGCGGGGCGGGCCCGATCTCGGTCGATCCCGCCTCCACGCAGTTCCTGCTCTGCGTCTATCATTCGCCGATGCGCGCGGGCACGCCGCTGACGCTCGGCCTCTGCCGCACGATCCGCCGGCCGACCCCCGAGAGCGCGCCGACGATGGCGAAGGCCTCCTGCCTCTATCCCAACTCCTCGCGCGGCGTGGCAGAGATCCTGGAACGCGGCTTCAACAACGGCGTCGTGCTCGATTCGGCCGGCAATGTCGCCGAAACCTGCAGCTCCAACATCTTCCTCGCCCGCGACGGCGTGGTGGCGACGCCGGTGCCCAACGGCAGCTTCCTGGCCGGGATCACGCGCAACCGCACCGTCACCCTGCTGCGCAATGCCGGCGTGCGGGTCGACGAGCGCACCGTGACCATCGCTGACCTCGACAACGCCGACGAGATCTTCACCACCGGCAACGCCGGCAAGGTCCAGCCGGTCAGCCGCTACGAGAGCCGCGACCTGCAACCCGGCCCGATCGCCCGCCAGGCCCACGAGCTCTACATGACCTGGTCGCGGACCCAGCGCGTGATCTGATGGCTTCCGCGCCTACCGTGACGCTGTGGCGTCCCGTTGGGCCGCAGGAACTTGCCCTGATGAGGGAGAGCGGCATGACGGCATTCCCGCCGCGCCTCCCGGAGCAACCGATCTTCTATCCGGTCACGACGGAAGCTTATGCCATCAGGATCGCTCGCGATTGGAACGTGCCGGCAAGCGGCTCGGGCTACGTGACGCGCTTCGAGGTAAAGAAGGAATACCTGGATCGGTACGCCCCTCAGACCGCCGGTGGCCGGGACTATCAGGAATACTGGATTCCCGCCGAGGAGCTCCCCGCCTTCAACGCCGCCATCGTGGGCGCAATCGAGGTAACGGCCTCGTTTCCAGATCCTGCTTGAGGCCGTGTGTGTGCGAAACGCGCTCGTGGCTTCTATCGATCGGATGAATTCCGCTGGGGACGCGTCACTCCAGCGGCGCGCCTCCAGCAGAAGGTCCTCTGGCATCAAAGGGCACTCGGGATAGGATGACCGGACCGTGCGGAACTCACGGCGGAGAGGGGCGTTTGCCGAACCATGCGCATCCAGGTCGTCCACTGCCATCCTCTGGTGACGAGCTACAACCACGCCCTTTATCAGGCGATCGTCGAGACGCTGCGGAAGAACGGCCACGACGTCGTGGCGACCGACCTTTATCGCGAGGGCTTCCATCCGGCGATGACGGAGCGCGAGCGCGAGACCTACATGCAGGAGACCTATGACCGCAGCGCCGTAGCGGGCTACACCGAGACGCTCAAGTCGGTCGACGGCCTTATCCTGTGCTTCCCGCACTGGTGGTTCTCGATGCCGGCCGTGCTCAAGGGTTGGGTCGATCGCGTTTGGGGTCCGGGAATCGCATTCGACTACGATCCCAAGGACAATCACCTGGAGCCGGCCCTGCGCAACATCAAGCTGTTCGGGGTGGTGACGAGCTACGGTTCGCCTTGGTGGATCGTCAACCTGTTCGCCGGCAACGCCGGCAAGAACGTCCTGATGCGCGGGATGAAGCCGCTGTGCGCCAAGGACGTTCGTTCGTTCTATCTCGCGCACTACGACATGGACCATTCGACGCCGCAGTCCCGCGCAGCGTTCCTCGAGAAGGTGAAGGGCCGGGTGGCGCGCCTTTAGGAGTGGACACAACTTCGCCACGCCATTTGCCGAGATCATGCCCCAATCTGCCTCGTATCGACGGAATGGGAGCACCCCTCGCTCCCGTTTCAGTCAAACGGGGAAGCTTGAATCATGCGCAATACGATCGTCCTTGCCGCCATCCTGTTGACCGCGACCGCGTGCGGCGACACCTGGGGCCAACGCGCCGTCACCGGCGGTGGCATCGGCGCGGGAACGGGCGCCGTGATCGGCGCCGTGACCGGCATGGGGCCGCTCACGGGCGCGGTGATCGGCGGTGCGGTCGGCGCGGGCGCGGGCGCCGCCACCACGCCGCGCCGCTATTGAGGCTTGCGGCACTCCTTCGCCACCGACGGTACCAGAAGGCGGGCCAGCTTGAGCGCGCCCGCCTCCCGGAAATGGCCGTTGTCGCTGAAATCCTCGGGCGAAAAATCGTCCGGGCGGATTTCAATATAGGGGTCGCCCAGCGCCGCGGCCTCGGCACGCAGGCGTCGGTTGAACGTATCGAGCAGGGGCCAGACATCCCTGTTGCGCACGAACGGCAGCCAGCCGTAGATCCGGTCGTCGTCGAGCACAGCGACATTGAGCACCTGGCCGACCCAGATAGTGCGCACGCCCCGCCCGCGATTGATCATCGAGATCGAGCGGACGTTGCGCTGGTAGAACGCTTCGAGCACCGGATCGCTTCCGCTCTTCGGCGTTCCTTCGAGCACGGGCGGCCGGATCGTCTCCACCTCGTTGCTGACGAAGCGGGCAACGAGCGTGAAGAGCGGCGAGATCGAAAGATAGGCGTTGCCGAAGCGGCGGACCCGCAAGCCGTCGATCATCGTGCGCAGGTGATAGCGCGCATAGCCGGGATCGAGATTCTCGATATGCGCGCTGCGGATGTCGTTCCAGCCTATGTAGTAAAGGGCGCAAGTCGGCTTGACGCCGAAACTGTCGGCATAGAATGCCGTCTGCACGAGATGCTCGACCGTG
Source organism: uncultured Rhodospirillales bacterium (assembly GCA_945957125.1). Lineage (GTDB taxonomy): Bacteria > Pseudomonadota > Alphaproteobacteria > Reyranellales > Reyranellaceae > Reyranella. The sequence goes on from CAMFJT010000003.1 coordinate 38,332, forward strand.
GAGTAGCCGGGGACGCCGTGGTTGATGACGGCGAACCAATCCGGTCCCAGCGCCTGCTCGAGGCGGTTGGCCCAGGTGTTGGCGTCGCTCACCGAGATGTCATACGTCGCCGACCCGCCGAACACCGCGACGACCGACTTCCGTGAGAGCTCCTCGACGGTGTAGTCCCGGCCGCGCGTGCCCGCGCTGCTGTGGCTGATCGTGTTGCCCATGACAGGCACCGAGATCGACGGGATCGGCACGCCCTGCAGCAGAGGATGCCATTCGAACCGGACATCCCAATTGTAGTTGGGCGGCATGATGGACTGGAAGGCCATGCCGGCCTTCTGCATCGCCGATGAACCGGCGCCGAGCGCCAGGTCGATCGCCGCCAAGGCCAATACGGGAACGGCTGCGCGCGGCCATCGTGCGAGGAGAGCGCCCGCAAGGGCCAGCCCCAAGAGATAGACGAAATAGCGTTCGCGCGGCGTGTAGCGTGTCAGCTCGCCCGACACGGCGCAGAAAAAAGCGAAGAGACAGACTGCGACGAGCAGTGCGCCTGCCGCGAGCACGCACAGCAGGCGGTCGAAGCGATAGGGCCTTTCGAGGCCGAGGTGTCTCAAGACCCAGGACGGCATGACGGCGGACCATGAATGGCCCGCCGCCGTCCTCCGCACAAGCCCGGCCGTGCTATCGGGAATGGAGCTCCCGATGCTCACCCATCTTCGGAGGCACGCCGGTCACCGCCGCCTTCGCCATCTTGAAGAGCTGCACCATCTTGTTGGTGTCGACATCCCAATAATCGACATGCTCTATGGTAACGGCGACCAGAGCCAGGTCCGGGTCCGTGACGCCGCCGGGAAACCAGGCCTGGACCGCGGCGTTCTACAGCGCCTTCTTCTTCGCCATGTCGTCGACCAGGCGCGCCCGCCCGGCGACGGAGACGTAGGCATCGCTGCCCGGATCGGCGTAGGCCACGTTCACGCTGGCATCGCGCGCGATGTCGAGCACCGGCTCGCCGCTGCGCGACATGAAGAACCACAGCACGTTGGCGCGATCCTCGGTCTTGTTCTGCGTCGTCATCGGGCGGGAATGCATGTAGCCGTCGCTGGCGTGCGCGGTGAACATCGCGAACTTGATGTCTTTGATGAGGTCCCAGAACTTCGTCCAGTCGGCGGCGGTCTCGGCGGGCATGGCTTCTCTCCTGTTGAGGTTCGGAGAGGGAACGGCCCGGGAGAACGGCTTGTTCCCTCGCGAGCCGCCCTACCAGCTCTCCTTCCATGGCCGGAGGTCCATCTCGAAGGTCCACGCGCTGCGCCGCTGGCGGTGGAGTTGCCAGTAGCTCTCCGCGATGTCGTCGGGATCGAGGATGGCGTCGGGGCCGGCATTGTAGCGATCGGGGAAATTCGCCTTGATCCATTCGGTGTCGATCGCGCCGTCGACGATGACGTGCGCGACATGGATGTTCTGCGGCCCCAGCTCGCGCGCCATCGACTGCGCCAGCGCCCGCACCGCGTGCTTGCCTCCCGCGAAGGCCGAGAAGCCGCGCCCGCCCCTGACGGACGCGGTCGCGCCCGTGAAGAGCATCGTGCCCCGACCGCGCGGCACCATCGCCCGGGCGGCTTCGCGCGCGGTCAGGAACCCCGCGAAGGCCGTCATCTCCCAGACCTTGCGATAGACGCGGCTGGTCGTATCACGAATGTCGAACCGGACGTTGCCGCCGATATTGAACACGAAGACCTCGATCTCGCCGATCTCGGTCTCGATCTGGCGGAACAGACTCACGACTTGCTCCTCGTCGCGCGCATCCGAACCGAACGGATGGATCTTGCCGCCCTCGCTCACCACCTGCGCCACGAGGTTCTGCAGCTTGTCGGCATGGCGGCGCGTGGCCACCGCGGTGTAGCCCTCGCGCGCGAAACGACGGGCGATGGCACCGCCCGTCGCATCTCCCGCGCCGATCACGACGCAGACCTTGTCCTTGGCCATGGCTCTCTCCTTCGCGCGCACTGTGGCCGCCCGGGGAGGCTCCCTCAAAGGAGATTAAGTCATGGCCGCGCGAGCCCGCAGCTCGCGGGTCGTCAGCCCCTGGCCGTCCGGACGCCAGCCCGGCGGGCCGAACATGTAGTTCCATGCCTCGCCCAGGGAGCGTGCGCCGGCCACGTCCTTCGCCATGCCGATCCACGGCTCGACGTTGATGCGGATCGGGTTGTAGGTCGTCACCGGCGTCACCAGGCCGTATTCGCACGGCAGGTCGGCACGCTCGGCCACATAGGTGCCGAACAGACGATCGAAGACGATCAGCACGCCGCCGAAATTGGCGTCGAGATACTCCGGATTGCGGGCATGATGCACGCGATGGGCAGAGGGCGTGTTCAGCACGTATTCCAGCACGCCCAGCTTGGGGATCCAGTCGGCGTGGATCCAGAACTGGTAGAGCAGGTTCAGGAACAGAGCGCTCAGGATCGTCACCGGCTCGAAGCCGAGCAACGCCATCGGCGTGAAGAAGATCGTGGCCCCGCTGAACTTACCGAGCCAGCCCAGGCGGTACGCCGCCGCCAGGTTGAACCGATTCGGAGAGTGATGCACCGAATGGGTGTTCCAGAACCAGCGGACTGTGTGGCTGGCGCGGTGGAACCAGTAATAGAAGAACTCCAGGCTGACGAAGAGCAGCAGCACCCCGCCGACCGTGCCGAGGCTGGGCGTGAACAGCCGATGGTCGTAGGCCCAGGCGAAGATGGGCGTGGCGAGGCTGTAAGGGATGAAGGCGAGCAGCCGCCGCCCCGCGAGGTCGGCCACCGACGTCGCCCACTCCTTCCAGTCGTACCCTTCGGGTCGTGTCCGTGAGAGCCAGAGGCCTTCGATCAGCGCCGCACCCAGCACCAGGGGCAGCAGGACGAGATAGAGCGTGCCGAGAGCTTCCATGACGGGCTCCTTTCCTTGCGATGCAAGATAGGATATGAGCATTGCTCATATTCTGATACTCGCCTTCGGAGGGCGCGGCGCATGATCGCGAAGTCCCGTCAACCGGTTGAAACAAAACGCCGAATCCCACGACAGGCCCGTGCAGAGGAGACCGTGTCGGCCATTCTCGAAGGCGCGGCTCAGGTTCTGGAGGCGGGTGGGGTGGCCGGTTTCACGACCAACGCCGTGGCCGAGCGGGCCGGGGTCAGCATCGGCACGCTCTATCAGTATTTCTCGGACAAGGGCGCCCTGTTGCATGCCCTCGGCGAGCGCGAGATGCAGCTCACTATCACCAGCGTGGCGAAGGCCCTGCGCAACGACGACGAAGCGCCGATCGAGGAGCGCGTCCGCGCCGTGGTGCGTGCGATCGTGAACGCTTTCCATGGCCGCCTGCGCGCCCGCAAGGCGGTGGTGCAGGCGGTTCTGGCACAGGGGCTGGCAATCGAATCGGTGGCGCCCGTCGCCGCCTTCATCGCCGCTGCCGGAGCCACCGCTCACCGCGGCATAGCGCGCCTCACCCCCGAGCAGCAGTTCGTCGTCTCGCGCGCGCTGATGGGCACGATCCGCGCTGCGCTGCTCGAGGAAGCCTCCTTCTTCAAGAGCCGCGCCTTCGAGGACGAGCTGGTCAGGCTGGTGCTGTCCTACATCGGAGCGGTTTCCGCCGCCCGCGCGTAGATCGCGCCCGCCTCATCGTCACGAGCGGGCGCGCATCATCAGCGCGAACTGCCGACGGCCGCGGGGCAAGCCGTGTTTTCGGAAGCGCCGATCGCGTTGCCGGAGGATGCCGCCACTCACCAGGCGCTGGAGCCGGTCGTCCTCTGGGACATCCGTCGGACGATCATCAGACTCCTGCCGGTCTGGCGCCATTTCATGCCTGCCCCCGGCGGCGACATCGAAGCTTCATATGACGGGCGCAGAGAGAGGTCGCAACAATCACGAGAGCCCCGATGCTGCTGTCCCGTCGTCTCGCGCTCGGCCTTGCCGGCGCCTCAGCCCTGCCGCGCTTCGCCATCGGCCAGTCGGACAACCGGCCGAGCCTCACCGTCGCCGTGCAGAAGATCTCAACGTCCAACACGCTGGAACCGATGCGCGAGCAGTCGAATGTCGGCCAGCGCGTCTTCTACACCTTCGCCGAGACGCTGACCGACCATGCCTGGACCGGCGACCTGGCGCTGCGGCCAGGCCTCGCCGAAAGCTTCCGGCGCATCGACGGGCGCACGCTCGAGCTCACGTTGCGCCCCAACGTGCGCTTTCACAACGGCGACAGCATGACAGCGGAGGACGTGGCCTTCAGCTTCGGGCCGCAGCGCATGTGGACCGGCAGCTCGGTCGACACGCGCGGCATGTGGACCAACAGCACGCCGGGCCTGGCCAGCAAGGTGCCGCCGCCGGAAGCGCCCAAGATCGCCATGGCCGCCTATCCCGGCTTCGAGCGCATGGAGATCGTCGACAAGCGCACCGTGCGGTTCGTCAACCGCGTGCCCGACGCCACGCTCGAAGGCCGGCTGACCCGCAACACCGGCGTGATCCTGTCCGAGCGCGCCTTCGCCGAGGCGCCGACCTGGCTCGACTGGTCGCGCAAGCCGGTGGGCACCGGCCCCTATCGCATCGTCGAGTACAAGCCCGACGTCGAGCTCGTCCTCGAGGCGTTCGACGACTATTGGGGCGGCCGGCCGCCGATCAAGCGGCTGCGCTTCGTCGAGGTGCCCGAGGTCGCCTCGCGCATCAACGGCCTGCGCGCCGGCGACTTCGACTTCGCCTGCGACATGCCGCCGGACCAGATCGCCGCGATCGAATCCAACCCGAAGCTGGAAGTTGTCGGCGGGCCGATCATGAACATTCGCCTCACCATCTTCGACAAGCACCATCCGGTGCTGAAGGACCCGCGCGTGCGCCGCGCGATGACCCACGCAATCGACCGCCAGGCGATCGTCGATGCGCTGTGGGCGGGCCGCACCCGGGTGCCGAAGGGGCTGCAATGGGACTTCTTCGGTCCGATGCTGCTCTCCGACTGGGCGCCGCCGGCATTCGATCCCGCCGCAGCGAAGCAGCTCCTCAAGGACGCCGGCTACGACGGCGCACCGATCCCCTACCAGATGCTGAACAACTACTACACCAACCAGCTCCAGACCGCGCAGATCATGGTCGAGCAGTGGAAGGCGGTCGGCCTCAACGTCGCGATCGAGATGAAGGAGAACTGGGCCCAGATCCTCGGCCGCTTTCCCGGACGCGGCATCTGCGAGAACTCGAACTCGTCGTGGTTCAACGATCCGGTGGCCTCGCTGTCGGCCTACGCGCCGGGCGGGCAGACCTGGGAGGCGGGCCAATGGGAGAACGAGGAGATCGTCGGGCTCAACCGCGCGCTGCAGGACAGCACCGACCTCGACAAGCGGCGCACCGACTTCCGCCGCATGTTGACGATCCTGGAGCGAGAGGACCCCTGCTACAACGTCATCCACCAGAACGCGACGTTCACCGCCAAGCGCCGCGACTACAAATGGCGCCCCGCGCAGTCCTTCGTCGTCGACTTCCGCGCGAGCAACTGGGGGTGAGCATTTTCCTTGGACCGCGAACTTCGATCTCGCTCTCGCTCATGAGCGCACAGGATGCGCGCGGTCCGATGAGTCAGACCGTCTTCCACTGCACGAGCGTGTATCCTTCGTGCGGCTCGAACACGGCTTCGACCTCCGCGCCGATCCTCACCTCCTGATGGGGATCGCCCAGCAGATTGCCGAGCATGCGGACATTGCCCGCGTCGGGCAGCTCGACCAGCACGACGATGTAGGGGCCGTGCCCCTTCAACGCCGGATGCACCGGATGCCACGGCCGCTCCCAGCTGTAGATGCGGCCCTTGCCCGACACCTTGTGCCAGTCCAGGTCGAAGCTCAGGCACTTGTGGCAGATCCATTCCGGTCCCCACAGGAACGTGCCGCACTTGCGGCAGCGCTGGACCATCAGCTCGCCGCGGCGCGTGGCCTCCCAGTACGGCTTGTCGAGCCCATCGTTCTCCGGCACCGGGACCGGCAGGCCGTTCGGCAGGTAGCTCATAGCGTGGCCTCCGAGCCCAGGATCATGCTCGACACCGGCGTCACCATCGGTCCGGCGATCACCAGGGCGACGTTCGCGTCCTTCACCTGCGCCGTCGACTGGCCGCGCAGCTGGCGCACCGCCTCGACCTGCAGCTCGAGCCCGTGCATGTAGCATTCGGCCAGGTTGCCACCCGAGGTGTTGAGCGGCAGCTTGCCCGACGGCGCCATCAGGTTCTCCGGCGTGAGGAAATCGTTGGCCTCCTCGGCCGTGAAGAAGCCGTGCTCGACCAGGCTCATCAGCACACCGCCGGTGAAGTTCTCGTAGGATTGCACGACATCGACATCGGACGGCTTCACGCGGGCCATGTCGTAGAGCTGCGGCGCCACGGTCGTGAAGCTCGACGTGGCGTAGAGCGGCGCATTGTGGACGCGCGCGCCGTTGCGATGTTCCGAACCCTGGGTCGCGCCCAGCAGATAGGCCGGCTTGTGCCGGAAATCCTTCGCCTCCTCCGCGGGCACGAGGATCAACGCCGCCGCGCCGTCATTCTCCTGGCAGCAGTCGAACAGCCGCCACGGCTCGACGATCCAGCGGGAGTTGTCGTACGCCTCCTCGGTCAGCGGCCGGCCGTACATCACCGCACGCGGGTTGGATTGCGCGTGATGGTAGGAGGCGAGCGCGATGGCGCGTTGCGCCGACGGCGCGATGCCGTTGTCGTGCAGGAAGCGCATCGCCCGCATGGCGTAGCGCTGGCCCGGCGAGAACACGCCGTAGGGCGCATTGAACGCGTTCTCGCCCGAGGCTGTCCCGCCGGGCGCCGCCATGCCGAAGCGCTGGAACTGGCCCTGCGCCAGGGCGCGGAACACCACGACGCAGTTGGCGATGCCGCACGCCACTGCCGCGGCCGCATTGCCGACGGCGGCCGCCGCGCCTCCACCCCCGCCGCCCCAGTTCATGTTGGAGAAGCGCAAGGCCGGCAGGCCGAGCGCCGCCGCCAGACGCGACGGGTCGTTGCGGTCGTTGGAGTAGGAGGCGAAGCCGTCGATGCGGCGCGGATCGATGCCGGCATCCTCACAAGCCGCGAGCGTCGCCTGCAGCGCCAGCTTGAACTCCGACACCGGCGACTTGCCGTGCTTGTAATAGGGCGTCTCGCCGACGCCCACGACGGCGACCTGGCCGCGAAGGGTGCGCTGGCTCATGGACGATACTTCGCCGGCACGTCGAGGCCGAGGAAGCGGGCGCAGTTCAGGCCCAGCACCTTGGCGCGTGCGCCGTCGGAAAGCTGCCCCATGGTGCGCTCGATTGCCTCCGCCGAATGCGGCCAGGTCCCTTCGTGGTGCGGATAGTCGTTCGCCCACATGAAATTGTCGGCGAGATTGTGGCTCTCGGCGAGATCGAGCCCCGCCTTGTCCTCCTGGAAGGAGGAGAAGCCGTGCATGCGGTAATATTCGCTGGGCAGGTGCTTGAGCTTGGGCCGCACCCAGAAGTGATGCTTCTTGTAGGCCTCGTCCATCGCCTCCATCAGCCACGGCACCCAGCCGATGCCGGCCTCGATGGTCGCGAAGCGCAGGGTCGGGAAACGCTCGAGCACGCCGGAGGCGCAGAGGTTGGCCACCGGCTCGATGGTCGGCGACAGCGAATGCGAGACGTAGTTCACCACCGCCCCGCCGTTGCCGCGTGCGGCGCGAGGATCGCGGCCGGTCGAGACATGAAAGGTGATCGGCAGGTTGGCGTCGGTGATCGCCGCCCACAGCGGATCGAAATGCGGCAGGTTGTAGTTCACATGGCCGCTGTCGTGCGCGCCCCACACCGGCTTGCACGGCAGGGTCAGGCACTTGAAGCCGAGCTTCGCCAGCCGCTGGACCTCGGCGATCGAGCCTTCGAGGTCGGCGGTGGCGAGCGAGCCCGCGGGAATCATGCGATCCTGGTGGGTGCCGAACTGTTCCCACGCCCAGTCGTTCCACACCCGGCACTGCGCCATCGCGAACTGCGGATCGGGCGTCGCCCACATCGCGAGGCCCTTGTTGGGAAAGATCAGCTCGACGTCGATGCCGTCGAGATCGTGATCGGCCAGCCGGCCGAGCGGATCGGCGCCCGCCTTGTTGCGCGCCTGGTCCTCGCCCTCGAGCGTCGATAGCCGCAGCCGGTCGGGTCGATGGCCCTCGCTCACCCGCCACTGCACGCCGTCCTTGTCGGTGATGACCCGCGGCAGGCGGTCCTTGTACTTCGCCTCGATCCGCTCGACCCACAGGTTGGCCGGCTCGTTGGCGTGGCCGTCGGCGGAGACCATGAAATACTTCCTGGCGGCATCCGGCCGCGCGCTGCGCGACCAGCCGGTGGCGCCGGGAGATTCGAGGCGCCAGCGGTTGGGCTCGTTGACGACGATATGGTTCATCGCTTCCTCCGTTTCGACGGTTGCTCGGCCGCTGCTTGCGGCTCTTCCATTTCCCGTTCGAGCGTCTGCAGCACGCGCTCGCAAGTCTCGAGGTCCACCAACGGCACGCCGGCGAGCAGCCGCTTCTGGAAGTCGTTGCCGATCCGGGCGGCCCGGACCGCAAGCTCGCGGCCGGATTTGGTGAGGTGGATGCCCCGCGCGCGACGATCGCTCTCGTCCTCGCGGCGCGCGATGAAGCCGCGCCGTTCGAGATTGTCGAGCAGGCGAACCAACGAGGGGCCCTCGATCGACATCGCGGTCGCGAGCTCCTTCTGGCGCACGCCATCGCCCAGCGAACGGACGTACATCAACGGACGCCATGTCGCCTCGGTCAGCCCGATCAGCCGCATCTCGGCATCGACCGCCTGGCGCATGCGCCGCGCGATACGGGCCACGAGGAATCCGAATTCGGTGTGCCGATCGCCAGTCATCCCAAAAAGATAGGACGCTACTTATCTATTCGGCAAGCCCCGGATCGCCCGCCACACCCGCTCGGGTGAGCAGGGCATGTCGATGTGGGTGACGCCGAATTCGGCAAGTGCGTCGACCACCGCGTTCACGATCACCCCGAGCGCCGGCGTGATGCCGCCCTCCCCGCCGCCGCGCATGCCGAGGGGATGCGTCGTCGACGGCACCTCGGACAGCGCCGTGACGAAGCGCGGGAAATCGTCGGCGTGAGGCATGGCGTAGTCCATGAACGAGCCCGACAGGAGCTGGCCGTCGCCGTCGTAGACCATGCGCTCCATCAGCGCCTGCCCCGCCCCCTGCGCGATGCCGCCGTGCGTCTGGCCGTGCAGGATCAGCGGGTTCACCGCGCGGCCGACATCGTCGATGGTGGTGTAGCGGTCGAGCCGCACGACGCCGGTCTCGGCATCGATCTCGACCTCGCAGACATGCCACCCGTACGGATAGGCGCCGACCCGGCTGTCGACCTCGCCGGCATCGGCGATCGGGCCATGCCGCGCGGCGAGCTCGACGAGAGTCACACCGCGGTCCGTGCCCTTCACGGTGAACCGGCCGTCGGCGAAGGCGATGTCGGCTTCGCTCGCCTCGAGCTGCGCAGCCGCGAGCACCGTGCCCTTGGCGACGATGCCCTGCGCGGCCTTGTGGATGGTCGTGCCGGCCTGGCGCATCGAGCGGCCGGAATGCGAGCCGCCGCCCACCCCGAGGCGGTCGCTGTCGCTGCTCTCGACCGTGACGCTCCGAGCCGGAATACCGAGCCACTCCTCGACGAGCTGCGCGAAGCTCGTGGCATGGCCCTGTCCGGCCGACAGCGTGCCAATCAGCACCTCGACCGTGCCATCGGCGCGCACCGTCACCTCCGCCCGCTCCTGCGGCGCACCGCTCTGCGATTCGATGTAGCCGCCGAGCCCGAGGCCGCGCCTCAGCCCGCGCGCAGCCGACTCCTCCTGCCGCGCGGCAAAGCCGTTCCAGTCGGCGAGCTTCAACACCGCGTCGAACGTGCCGGCATAGTCGCCGCTGTCGTAAGTCACGCCGAAGGCGTTGCGATAGGGCGTCGAGCGGATCAGGTTGCGGCGGCGCAGCTCGACCCGATCGAAACCGTGCTCGCGCGCAGCCATGTCGATCAGCCGCTCGATCACGAACATGGTTTCGGGCCGGCCGGCGCTGCGATAGGGCGCGGTCGATTGCGTGTTGCTCAGCACCGCGCGCGCCCGCGCCGTCGCCGGCATGTCGTAGACGCTGGTCATGAGCTGTGTGCCCTTGGTCAGCGGGATGTAGGAAGCGGTATAGGCTCCGACATTGCTGATCGCCGTCGCATGCAGGCCGACGAACCGGCCGTCGGCCGATAGCGCCAGCTCCGATTCGACCCGCAGGTCGCGGCCGGCGTAATCGCTGGCAAACGCCTCGCCGCGCTCGCAGGTCCATTTGACGGGCCGGTCGACCTTCTTCGCCGCCCAGGCGACCAGCACGAACTCGGGATAGAGGTAGTTGCGCGTGCCGAAGTTGCCGCCGGTCTCGCGCGCGACGACGCGCACCTGCTCCGGCTCCAGCCCGAGGATGTACGCCAGCTCCTTCTTCGGACGCACGACCGCGCCGCCACCGGCGTAGAGCGTGTAGCGGCCGGTTTCCGCCGCGTATTCCCCCAGGGCCGCGCGCGGCTCCATCGGCACGCCAGCGATGCGCTGGATGTCGGTCTCGATCCGCACGATGTATTCTGCTTCGGCAAAACCGTCGCGCGTCGCCCGCGGGTTGCCGACCCGGGCATCGACCGCGATATCGGTCATCGGCGGCAGGCCCTCGTACGCCACGTCGATGACTTCCGCGGCGTCCTTGGCCTGGGCCACGGTCCCGGCGACGACGAAGGCGACGGCCTCGCCCACGAAGCGCACGCTGTCCGTCGCCAGGACCATCGGCCGCTCGAGCAGGTGCGGCGAGCCGTCGAGATTGTCGAGCCGGATGTCGGGCGGGCTCATCGCCTGCGGCATGTGCGGGATCGGCTTCAGCCCCTCGGCCAGGACGTCGGCGCCGGTCAGGACCAGCAGCACGCCGGGCATCTTCCGCGCCGCCTCGGCATCGACCGAGACGAGGCGCGCGTGGGCGTGCGTCGAGCGCAGCACGACTCCGTGCGCCTGGCCGGGAAGCGTGAAGTCGTCGGAGTAGCAGCCGCCCCCGGTCAGCAGCCGCGCATCCTCCAGCCGCGGCAGGGACGCGCCGATGCCGTTGGCAGCCATGCGCTACAGCGCCGTCGGCAACGGAACGTTCAGCATCAGCCCGAGCTCGGTCCGCAAATCGCAGCTCACGCGGCCGTGCACCTTGCCCTGCTTGTCGAAATAGCGGCCGCTCGGCGCGGTCGGGAACGGGCCTTCGTGCCAGACATCGGCGTGGAGATAGATGCCGAAGCTGCCGTCCGACCAGAAGGCGACGAACTTCTCCGGCGCGGGATCCTCGCCGGGCGGGCCGGCCGGCACGACGAACGGCCGCCCGTCGACCGGCCAGAAGAACTGCCCGCCGTCAGGATGGTAGTTGACGTGCCAGAGATGGACGTGGCCCGGCGCAGTGCGGTAGCCGAGCACGTAATCGCCGCCGACCGCCGCGTTGACGCCGCGCAATTCGTCGCCCTGCCATTCGCAGGCGAAGATGCCCTCGGTCGTGCCGCCCTCGTCGCCGGTGCCGGGATCGAGCCGGCGATGGCCCTTCACCGGCCAGGGCACGATGTGCACCTTGTGGGTCTTCGGATCGTGCACGATCTCACCAAAGCCCTTGAGGCTTTCGGGCGTGGCGCGCAGCAGCGGAACGTCGATAAGGCGTGTCATCGCGATAGCTTGCAGCAATCACCGCGGCCCGCAAAGCGGGATCGTCTCGTCTATCGCGGAGTCGAGCACGAGGTCGTCCCATGACGAGAGCAGCCACAGCGCATCGACCTGCCAGCGCAGGATCGGCCGATCCCACCAGCGCTCGATCAGCGCGGCGAGCGCCGCGGCTTCATGCGCATCGAGATCGTCCATCAGGTTGTACAGGCCGACCAGATAGAGATCGGTCTCACGCCGGCCGGCCAGGCGCTGGACCCGCTTGAGCTGATTCTCGCCGTCGCGCTTCTCGGGGTAGACGCGCAAATAGAGCCGACCGTGATTGACGTTGCCGGAGAACAGGCCTCTCAGCTCCAGCGTGATCGGCCCGATCGCCGCCAGCGCGGCACGATCGAGCGCCTGCGGTGGGCCGCACAGCGTCGCATGGAGCTTGCCGCGCCGGCGCCGCACGATGTCCCAGGCGATCTTGGCGGCGAACGGCGCGGCTCTCAGCTCCGCCTCGAGCAGATGCTCGACATCCGGCACGGGTACCACCAGCGAGAGCGCCTTGGCGTGCCGGCCCCTGTCGTACGACGTACCCGGCCGCGCGGCGATCGCCCTCGGATGATGCGGCGCGACGAGCGGCAGGTGGGCGAGCCGATAAGCCTCGTCCAGGGCGAAGCCTGCACCCGGCGCGAAGCGCGTCCGGCTCGCCCGGTAGCCGAGCTCGTCGTCGTCACAGAGCAGGATGTTGCCCCGCCAGGCGATAGCGCCAGATTCCCATCGGCGGGAAATTCCGCCATTCACGTCCGACGAAAGTCGCTTCGAGTGCCAGCCTCGTGCGCTTGGGATCGACCGGCGGACGAAAGCCGTAGGTGTACTGGATGATCGCGCCGCCGGCGGGCATCGCCGCGAACGCCGCCGCATAGCATCGCCCGGCGGCACCGGCCGGTATCGCCCTCATCGGCAGGCCGCTGACCACGGCGGAGACCGAAGAGAGTCCCGCATCGCGCAACACCGTGCCGACATCCAGGGCGTCGCCCCGCAACACCTGCAGACCGGGAAACCGCCGCTCCAGCGCACGGCACAGCTCGGCGTCCCGTTCGACGGCAACGACGCGTTCGGTCCAGGAACGGTTCTCGACCAGGGCCTGGGTGACCGCCCCGGTGCCGGCGCCCAGCTCGAGGATCGGCCCGGCGCCGGGAATGGCCGCGCCGAACGCGGCCTGCGCGAGACGGCGGGCGGTCGCCCCGCTGCTCGGGAACGGCAGGCCGACACCCACGGGATCCCTCAGCCAGCCTCGGACGAACGGCAGGGGATTGGATAGCGGTCGCTCGTCGATGCTCATGTCGCCACCGAGGCCTCGGGATTGTGCCGTCTTCTACGGGCTGGCGGGACAGGGGTTGCACGCCACGGGCAGCCTCCGGATCAGGCCGCCTGGCCGAGATCTTCGCCGGCAAGGGCGCGATCGATCAGCCGCACGACGTTGTCGCGGCCGTACAGCTTGATGAACGCGCCCATGCGCGGCCCCTGCGTACTGCCCAGCAGCACTTCGTAAAGCGTCGAGAACCATTGCCGCAGCTCTTCCTTGGCGAAGTGCCGCTTGCCGGTCTCGTAGACCTCGTTCTGGATGAACTCCGCGCTTTCGCCGTCGGGAATCCGGCGCAGCGTCTCGGCCAGGTCCTGCAGCGCCGCGCGCTCCTTGCCGACCGGCAAGCGGAACGTCTTCGAGCTCTTCACGAAGTCCTGGTAATACGCCACGGCGCCCTGCAGCAGGCGGTCGAGATAAGGCGCGCTCTGCGGCGTCGCTCCCGGCACGTAGCGGCGCAGGTACTGCCACAGCACGTCCTTGTCGTCGGTGTGCGCCACGCTTGCGAGGTTCAGCAGCATGCCGAAGCTCACGCCGCTGGCATGGTGATCGACCGCCTCGCCGTCATGGATATGCCAGGCGGGATTCTCGAGCGCCTTCGCCGGCTCCTCCTTGGGCAGCTTCTCGACGGCCGCGAGATAGTCGTCGATCGCGCGCGGGATCACGTCGAAATAGAGCCGCTTCGCACGCCGCGGCTGCTGCTGCATGTAAAGCGCCAGTGATTCGGGCGGCGCATAGCGCAGCCAGTCTTCGACCGAGAGCCCGTTGCCCTTGGACTTGGAGATCTTCTTGCCCTCCTCATCGAGGAACAGCTCGTAGTTGAAGCCCTCCGGAGGCCGGCCGCCCAGGATCTTCACGATCTTCGCCGACAGCTCGGCCGAGGGAATCAGATCCTTGCCGTACATCTCGTAGTCGACGTCGAGCGCGAACCAGCGGCCGGCCCAGTCGGCCTTCCACTGCAGCTTGACGTTGCCGCCGGTGACCGGCGTCTCGACCAACGAGCCGTCCTCGTCGCGATAGACGATCGTGCCGGCATCGACATCGGTCTCGATCACCGGCACCTGCAGCACGCGGCCCGTCTTGGGCGAGATCGGCAGGAAGATCGAATAGCTGGCGCGCCGCTCCGGTCCGAGGGTCGGCAGCATCACCGCCTGCACCTCCTCGTAGTGCTGCAACATCGTCAGCAGCATCCTGTCGAAGCGGCCCGACTTGTACCAGTCGGTCGCCGACTGGAACTCGTACTCGAAGCCGAAGGAATCGAGGAACGCCCGCAGCCGCGCATTGTTGGCCGCGCCGAACGAGGGGTGCTCGTTGCTGAACGGATCGGGCACTGCGGTCAGCGGCTTGCCGAGATGGGCTGCCAGCATCTCCTTGTTCGGCACGTTGTCGGGCACCTTGCGCAGCCCGTCCATGTCGTCGGAGAAGCAGAACAGCCGCGTCGGCACGTCGCTCAGCCGCTGGAAGGCGCGGCGTACCATGGTCGTGCGCACGACCTCGCCGAAGGTGCCGATATGCGGCAGGCCGGACGGCCCGTAGCCGGTCTCGAGCAGCACATAGCCTTTCGCCGGCGCCTTGCCGCCGGTGCGGGCGACCAACTTGCGGGCTTCTTCGAATGGCCACGCGCGGGCGGCCTCGGCAAGGGAACGATCGATCTGGGACATGGCCTACTAAAGCTCGGGAACCGGGAAAATTAGGTCATTTGCCGACGCAACGCCACCGCACCAGACTGCGCGTCAGGCATGAATAAATCTCCCCTCTCGCTCGCGCTCGGCGGAATGCTGGCGATGGCCGCCGGGCTCGGCATCGGACGCTTCGTCTATACCCCGATCCTGCCGCCGATGGTCGAGGCGCTGGGACTGAGCAACAGCCAGGCCGGGCTCATCGCCTCGGCCAATTTCGTCGGCTATCTCCTGGGCGCGCTGCTGGCCGCCGTACGGCTACCGGGCTCGCGCCGGGCCTGGCTGACGGGCGCGCTGGCGGCGAATGCAACGGGACTCGCGGCGATGGCGCTGACGACCTCGCTGCCGGCCTTCCTGCTGCTGCGACTGGGCGGCGGCATCGCCAGTGCGATCACCCTGATCTTCGCCTCGGCGCTGGTGCTCGATCGCCTTGCGGCAGCCGGGCAAGGCCGCCTCGGCGCCATTCATTTCGCCGGCGTGGGCGTCGGTATCGCCCTATCGGCAGCCCTGGTGGCGATGCTGCACGACTGGCGCACGATGTGGCTCGCCAGCAGCGCCCTTGCCCTCGCCGCCGGCGCCGCCGTGCTGCTGCTCGTGCCGCCCGACAGGCCGGGCTCGCAGATCCGGACGATCGGCCCCCGCGCACCCCTGCCGCGCGGCTTCCTGCCGCTCGCGCTGGCGTACGGGCTGTTCGGCTTCGGCTACATCATCACCGCCACCTTCATCGTCGCCATGGTGCGCGGCAATCCCGAGATTGCCGGCCTCGAGCCCTATATCTGGGTGATGTTCGGGATCAGCGCCGCGCCTTCCGTGGCCCTCTGGACCGCGCTCGCCGCCCGCTGGGGCATCCGCCGCACCTTCGCCATCGTCGCCTTCATCGAGGCGCTGGGCGTTGCCGTTTCCGCCTTGTGGCTCACGGCAGCCAGTGTCGTGGCCACCGCGGTGCTGGTCGGCGGCACGCTGATGGGGCTGACGGCTCTGGGGGTCATGGGCGCGCGCGAAGGCGGCGGCGACCCGCGCGGACGGATCGCGCTGATGACGGCGGCATTCGGCACCGGCCAGATCGTCGGCCCCAGCTTCGCCGGCTATCTTTACGACCTGACCGGCAGCCTCACCGGCCCGTCATGGGCCGCCGTCACCGCGCTGGTCGTAGCTGGACTGCTCAGCTTCTTCCGGTCGGCGAGAGGGTGACGCACCCTCAACTCCGCCCGAGCACCGCAAGCGCTGCTTTCGCGGCACGCTGGCCCGACATGTTTGCGCCTGCCACGCCGCCGGCCGGATCGGTCGCCTCACCGGCGAACAGGACCCGCTCGTCGTGCGGGGTGGCGAGCGCCAGCCGAGCCTGCACGGGGCCGTCGGTCCAGGCGCCGCGCGCGAGGGGATCCTGCCCCCACCGGGTCGAGGTGCCGCGCAGGAACGCCGTCCGCACCTCCCGGCCGAACAGCTCGGTCAGCGCCGATACCGCGCCGGCGGTCGCCGCCATCGGTCCATTGGCTTCGAGCTGTTGCGCCTCCTCATCACGATAGGACAATACCGCCGCCTCCTGTCCGCGCGGCCGCAGCAGCGCCTCGATCACCGTACCCGTCGCCGTCCAGGCCACCAGCCGGGCGTCGTCCGGTACGTCCAGCACCCGGCGCGAGAAGGTGACGAACGTCTTGGCCGCCTGGACCATGGGCAGCGATTCGACCGCTGCCTGCTGTTCCGGTCGCAGCCCCGGAGCGAAGGCGAGACCGCCGGCCGCCAGCACGCCTGTCGGAACCGTGACGATCGCGGCCCGCGCGGTGATCTCTCCGCCCCCGGTCAGCAACCGTACCCGCGATCCGGTCGAGTCGATCCCGGTGACGCGGATGCCGACACGCACCGGTATCCTCGCCTCCGTAACCGGCAGGACGGCCAGCGGAGCGAACGGCACGCGGCGCAACAGCTCGGCGACCGCGAGCTTCTCGAGCGGGTCGTTGCCATGGATCGCCAGCCGCGGATCCACCCCGGGCAGCTGCGTGCGAAGCTTCTCCAGCGTGCGCTCCAGCTCGGCCGAGACCTGATCGTAGCGGGCGTATTCCTCGCGGGTCAGCTCGCGGCCGTCGATTACCAGGGCGGGCGGACCGGATTGCGGCCGGGTCGGCGCTCCTTCGTCGAACGGCAGGCCGATGCTGGTGTTCGTGAAGACCCGCCCGCCGGTCCGCTCGCGCGCCTCGAGCACGACGACGTTCTTGCGCGCCCCGATCAGGGCATGGGCCGCAGCGAAGCCCGCCACGCCGGCGCCGACGACGGCGACGTCGACGTCGGCCGCACGGGCGGGATGGACGGCGGCGGCCGCCAGGGCGCCGGACAGTAAGGAACGTCGGCCGAGCCTCATTCTCGCACGATTGTATGCTATCGGGGCTGTCGATGTTCGATCTTCGTGCGCGGCCTCCGTTCGGCCCGCCCCACCCTCGCGTCGCAGAGACCAGGTGAGGCAGCCGTGATGACGCCCTCCCTTCTCGCCACGGCGCGCGGCGCGCTGTGGCTGAGCGCGGACGGCGAAATCGAGCGCCTGTCCGGGCCCGATGCGGCCCTGCGGGCTGCGGGCACGCTGCCGCTGGTCGTCCATGCGCCGGCGACCGCGGCGCGGCTCGGTCTCGACTCGCTGGCGGCCCGGGACCTGCTGGAACTCTATGCCTTCGTTCGGCCAGGCAGCTTCTGCCTTCCGACGCCGCGCGGGCTGGCCGCCGCGCTCGATATCGCCGGCAACGACGAGCTGACCCTGCTGCCGCGCATCGGGGACGCCCTGATCGACGCGCTCGAGGACATGGCGGCCCTCGCCTCGCCCGAGATGAAGAGCACGGCGGCCGCCATGGCCCGTGGCCGTTGGGCTTGGGGTAGCGAGGTGCTGGCGGCGCTGGGCCTCGATCAAATCGGGAGCGGGCAGGCGACGAGTGGTCCGCGCCCGACGTTCCGGCCCGGAGCCGGCCTCGACATCTGGAAGAGCCTGCCCGCCTGGGAGGATCCACCGCCCTCACCGCCGCCGCGCAGCCTGCCGATCGAGCCACGCGAGGCCCGCCTGCGGCTCGCGCAGATGATCTCCGCCGGCCCCAACCTGGCCGAGGCCCGTCCGACGCAGAGCGATTTCGCCTCCGCCGCCAGCGAGGCATTTGCTCCGCGTGAAGCGGAGGACAAGCCCCGGGTCGTGCTGGTCGAAGCCGGCACCGGTGTGGGCAAGACGATGGGCTATGTCGCGCCCGCGAGCCTGTGGGCGGAGAGGAACGGCGCGCCGGTCTGGATCGCCACCTACACCCGCAACCTGCAACGCCAGATCGACAACGAGCTCGACCGGCTGCACCGCGATTCCGCCGTGAAGCGGCGCAGGGTGGTGATCCGCAAGGGCCGCGAGAACTATCTCTGCCTGCTGAACTTCCAGGAAGCGGCGATGCGCACCGGGCTGATGCCCGAGAACGCCGTCGGCCTCGGCCTGCTGGCGCGCTGGGCGCTGGCCAGCCGCGACGGCGACATGATCGGCGGCGACCTGCCGGCCTGGCTGATCGACCTGATCGGCCGCAACCGAATTACGCGTCTGGCCGACCGGCGCGGCGAATGCATCTACTCGGCCTGCGAGCACTATCGGAAGTGCTTCGTCGAGCGCACCATCCGCCGCGCCCGGCAGGCCGACATCGTCATCGCCAACCACGCGCTGGTGATGGTGCAGGCCGCGATGGGCGGCCTCGACGACGCCACGCGGCCGCTGCGCTACGTGTTCGACGAGGGTCACCACCTGTTCGATGCCGCCGACGGCGCCTTCGCCGCACACCTGAGCGGCGTCGAAACGAGCGACCTGCGGCGCTGGATCCTCGGTGCGGAAGGGCGGCGCGGCAGCCGTGCCCGAGGCCTGGAGCGCCGGGTCACCGACCTGCTGGGCGAGGACGTCGAGGCACAGAATGCACTACGCCGTTTGCTCGACCTCACGCACCGCCTTCCCTCGCCCAACTGGCAGACGCGGTTGGCCGACGGCACGGTGATGGGGCCGGCGGAAGAATTCCTCGCCCTCGTGCGCCTCCAGGTCCGCGCCCGCGCCACCGGCGACGACCAGGGCTTCGGCATGCAGTGCGACATCCGCCCGCTCAACCCCGGCCTGACCGAGGCGGCGGACCAGCTCGCCGCGCTGTTCGAGCAGATGCTGCTGCCGGTGCACCGGCTCAAGCAGGCCCTCAAGGCCAAGCTGGAGAGCGAATCCGACAAGCTCGACTCCGCTCAACGCGGCCGCATCGAAGGCGTGATGCGTTCGCTCACCAACCGCTGCGAGCTGACCCTCGCGGCCTGGCGCGCCATGCTGCGCGGCCTGCACGACGAGCCGGACCCCGCGTTCGTCGACTGGTTCGCGGTTGAGCGCAGCCAGGCGCGCGAGACCGATGTCGGCATGTTCCGCCACTATCTCGATCCGACCGAGCCGTTCGTGAACGCGGTGATCAAGCCCGCGCATGGCGCCGTGATCACGTCGGCAACACTGCGCGACAGCCTCGGCGCTCCCCAGCCGGCGAACGACGATCCCGAGCCGCGCGGTCCTTCGGAAGCGCCCGCCTCGTGGTTCGCCGCCGAGGCGCGCACCGGCACCCGCCACCTCCTCGCTCCGGCCACGCGCGCGGCGATGGCCTCGCCGTTCGACTACGCCGGCGCCACACGGGTCCTCGTCGTCAAGGACGTGCGCCGCGACGACGCCGACCAGGTCGCCGCTGCCTATCGCGAGCTGTTCCTCGCATCGGGCGGCGGTGCGCTCGGCCTGTTCACCGCGATCGGCCGGCTGCGCGCCGTGCAGCAGCGCATCGCCCGGCCGCTCGAGGATGCCGGCCTGCCGCTCTACGCCCAGCATGTCGGCGGCATGGATGCGGCCACCCTGGTCGACATCTTCCGCGCCGAGGAGCATTCCTGCCTGCTCGGCACCGACGCGGTGCGCGACGGCGTCGACGTGCCGGGCCGATCGCTGCGGCTGATCGTGTTCGATCGCGTGCCCTGGCCGCGCCCCGACATCCTGCACCGCGCACGCAAGGCGGCGTGGAAAGCGGCCGGCGCAGGCGCGACCGCCTACGACGACATGCTGGCGCGGCTGCGGCTCAAGCAGGCCTATGGCCGCCTGATCCGCCGCGCCGACGACCGTGGCGTGTTCGTGATGCTCGACTCGCGCCTGCCGTCGCGACTGCTCGGCGCCTTCCCCGCGGGCGTCGTCGTCGAGCGGACCGGTCTCGCCGAAGCCATCGCGGCCGTGCGGCAGTTCCTCGGCGAGCCGGGTACATCTACCTGACCCCAATCCTTCACCGGCCCGCAACGCAGATGCGCCACCGTAGCGAACGGTGTCCTCGTCGAACGCGATCGTCTATCTCCTGAGCTTCTGGCACTACGCCCTCTACTGGCGGACGTTCACGTTCGGCACGGCGGACTTCGGTGCCTTCAAGCGCAAGGCCATCGTCCTGAAGGCGATATCGGTCGGCGCCCTCGCGCTCGTCTACCTGCGCTTCCCGCTCGACCCCGTCTCGCTGGCCGTCATCGCCGTCGGCGTCTTCCTGAACGCGCGCGCCGCGGCGGTGCTGGGCATCGACCGGACCTACTACGGCCACGAGGTCGCGGGACTTCCTCCGAAGCGCATCGCCGCCTTCCCCTATTCGCTGACCGCTCATCCGATGATCGTCGGCAATGTCGCCGCCTTCGGCGGCACGCTGATCAACGACGGCTTTCGCGAGCAGTGGTGGCCGCTCGCGGCCCTTCATGTGGCGGCCAACGTCGGACTTCTGGTCATGGAGCGGGCCGGCCCGCAGCGCCGCCACTCCGGCCGCAACGAGGAGAGCCCGTGAGCACCATCCTGACAGGCGCCGAACCGCAGGTTCGTCCGGCGCAGCATTTTCCTGCAACGATCGGCCGGTTCGACGATCCCGCCGACCGCGCCGCGATCGACGGGCTGGCCCGGTGGGTCGAGGACCGCTATCGCGCCGAGCTGCAGCAGCGGCCGTCCAAGCACGTCTACGTCCGCACCCTGCCCGGCGCGACGATCGCGCAGGTCGACCGCCTGCGCGACAGCCCGGTCGTCCGCGACGCGATCGTGCGGCAGGTCCGGGCCGGGAGCGTCATCGCGCCGATGAAGCACACCGACGAGCTCTATCTCTCGCACTACAACAAGGACGGCGGCGGCGATCAGGGCCTGTTCGACAAGCACTACGACGGCAACCTGCGCTTCCTGTCGTCAAGCGTCGTCGTGCGCGCCCTGATCTACCTGCAATCCGACGCGACCTACACAGTGGTGTTCGGCGACAGCGGCGTGCGCAAGGCCTTCGGCTCCTACGAGTTCGGCCTGCTCGACTTCCATCGCGAGCTGCACTGGGTCGAGGGCGCATACGACCCCACCGACCGCCAGCGCATCCTGCTGAAGTGCAACTACCTGGTGACCTCGCCCGACGCCACCGTGACCGAATGGGCTGCGCTCGCCGCCAACACCGCCGTGTTCTACGTCGTGAAGTCGGCGATGGAATATTCAAAGAGCCCGCGCACGCTACCGCAACGCGCCGTCGGCCTGCTGTGCAACCTGTTCCGGCGGCTCAACATCGTCCACCCGCTGATCCCGCTCGCCATCGTCGCCGCATCGACCGCCGCTCTCGTCTGGGCAATCGTCCGCACCGTCGCTGTCCTGTAACCGCGGCGCGATATCGAGGTCACTGGCGTGAAACGATCGTCTCCTCTCAGCAAGGACCGCGCGCATGAATGGCTTTCTCGATGAACTGAAAGTGCAACGTTGGGACGATCATCGCTACTACCATCACAGCAAGGTCAATCAGGCGCTCCACTTCCTGAGCGCGACGAGCTTCCTGGTCGCCTACGTCATCGCCTTCTCCGACCCCGCGATGGCCGCGCTGATCGGCTGGCTGGTGGCGATGACCAGCCGCCAGATCGGCCACCTCGTCTTCGAGCCGCGCGGCTACGATGTGGTCAACCAGGCGACCGACGCTTACAAGGAAGAGATCAAGGTCGGCTACAACATCAAGCGCAAGCTGGTGCTGCTGGCGCTATGGGCTGCGTCGCCTCTGCTGCTGGTCGCGGATCCGACCCTGCTCGGGATGTTCGCGCCGCATGCCGGGTCGGCCGAGTTCATCACCCATGTCGGAGAGCTCTGGCTGGCGGTCGGGCTCGGCGGCATCGCCTTCCGCTCGGTGCAGCTCTTCATCCTGAAGGACGTGCGCACGGGCCTGGTCTGGGCGACCAAGATCGCCACCGATCCGTTCCACGACATCAAGCTCTACCATCGCGCGCCGCTCGAGCTGCTGCGGCGCCAGCGCATCGAGATCGAGGACGCGCTGGGCGAGGAGATCGCCGAACCGGCGCCGGTCGAGGCCTCGAAGCCGGGCCTCTAGAACGATCATCCGGACCGCGAACCTCCGGCTCGCGTGATCACGAGCGAGCCGGCAGCTCGCGGTCCGGAAGGGCATGAGGACGCGCTCCCAGCGAGGGCAAGGCCCGCCCCAGCATCTCGCGCAGGATCCGGCGCTTTACGGCCCGGTCGGTGGCGAGGGTGCCGGTCTCGAACCAGCCGTCGCCGCGCATCGCCTCGGCCGCGGCGAGGAAGCGCTCGATCACGGCCTCGAAATCGGCCTCGCCGAAATTGAGGCTGAACACCAGCCGGCCGGTGCCGACCCAGCTCAGCGCCAGGCCTGCTTGCTTGAGGTAGTATTGGAACATCCAGTTGTAGCGCGACGGCGCCGTGTAGCAGACGGTCCAGATCGACGAGAGGGCCGCGACCCGCAGCGGCAGGTCACGCTCGGCCAGCCGACGATTGAGCATGGCGGTACGCCGTTCCCAGGTGGCGTCGAGGTCGCGATAGAGCGCCGTCATCTCCGCGCCGTCGAGATGGCGCAGGAACTCGTTCATCGCTGCCATGACGTAGGGATGCGAATTGAACGTCCCGCGCGCGAAGCAGATGTCGGCCGGGCGATCGTGGCGGAAGCGTTTCATCAGCCGGTGCGGGCCGCAGACCACACCGATCGGATAGCCGCCGCCGACGGTCTTGCCATAGGTCACCATGTCGGCCTGGACGCCGAAATATTCCTGCGCGCCGCCGCGCCCGAGCCGAAAGCCGACGAAGACCTCGTCGAAGATCAGCACGATGCCGCGGGCGGTGCAGACCTCCCGCAGCGCCTTCAGCCAAGCCGAATAGGCGGCCCGATCGACGCTACGGTCCGGCCGGCTGTGGACCAGCGTCGAATCGGCCGGTGCCCCGAGGTTGGGATGCATGGCCTGGCAGGGGTTCACCAGCACGCAGGCAATGTCGCGGCGGGTGCGCAGCACCGCCAGGGTACGTTCCGACATGTCGGCCAAGGTGTAGGTGTCGTGCGCCGGCACTGGATTGCCGACGCCGGGCTGCACGTCACCCCACCAGCCATGATAGGCGCCGCAGAAGCGCACGAGATGCGAGCGCCTGGTGTGATAGCGCGCCAGCCGCACGGCCTGCATGACCGCCTCGGTGCCCGACATATGGAACGAGACCTCGTCCTTGCCCGAGATCTCCGCCAGCCGAGCGGCATTGTCGGCAACCAGGGACGGATAGGCACCAAGCACCGGCCCGAGCGCCGCGACACGCTCGGTGCCGCGCGCCATGCAGTCCTTGTAGAAGTCGTAGCCGAGCAGGTTGACGCCGTAGGAGCCGGTGAGGTCGTACCGTGCCGTGCCGTCGAGGTCGGTGACCCGCACGCCGCCCGACGAGGTGATGAACGATCCGGCCGGCAATTGCCGCTGCACGCGCGGGCCGAACTGGAAGGGGACGCGATAGCTCTCGGTGAATTGCAGATCGGAGATGTGCAGCGCGGCCTCGGCGGTCTGTCCGATCGTGCGCGCGCCGGCCGTCCGGATCTCGCTCGACAGCCGCTCGAACGCTGCCCGGCGCCGGGAGGCGATCTCGGCACCGGCGTCATCGGCGGAGAAGAACGCCGCATCGTCGTAGGCGTAGCGCGGCACCAGCGCCGCTATCCGGCGCGAGAGGCGTGCGTGCCCCGCGAGCGAGCGATGCTTGGCCCGGGACAGGGCAAGCCGCGCCTTCAGCTTCGGTCCGACCAATGCCACCAGCGCCCCTGCCGCCACCAGGGTCGCGATCGTTCCCGTCGTCATCGGCGCTTCCTTTCCACCAAGCCGGGCGAAGCGCACGGCACGACCGCGCACGGGAGCGTCGCGACATGAGCCTGCGTTCGGAACTGCTGAAGATCCTCCACCAGGAGGACATCAACTTCCTGTTGACCAACCGGATCCCCAGGCGCCTCGCGACGCAATGGATGGGCTGGTTCAGCAAGATCGAGAATCCCACGGTCGCCCGGGCAGCGATCGCGGTATGGCGCCTGTTCGCCGATCTCGACCTCGGCGACGCCAAGCGGCAATCGTTCGGCAGCCTGCACGCCTGCTTCACGCGCGAGCTCAAGCCCGGCGCACGCGCGGTCGACCCCGATCCGCGGCTGCTCACCAGCCCGTGCGACGCCATCGTCGGCGCCTGCGGGACGATCCGCGGCGCCGAGCTGCTGCAAGCCAAGGGCTTTCCCTACACGCTGCAGGACCTGCTGGCCGATCCGGCGCTGGTAAAGGCCTATCGCGACGGCACCTACGCCACGCTGCGCCTCACGTCGAGCATGTACCATCGCTTCCATGCGCCCCATGACGCCACGATCGAGCGCGTGACCTACATCTCGGGCGACACCTGGAACGTCAATCCGATCGCGCTCGCGCGCGTGGAGCGGCTGTTCTGCAGGAACGAGCGCGCGGTGATCCGTGCGCGGCTCGCCGGCAGCGATCATCTCGTCACGATGGTGCCGGTGGCGGCGATCCTGGTCGCCAGCATCCGCCTGCATTTCCTCGATGTGACCATGAGCATGAACTATCGTGGCGCCGCCGAGATCGATTGCAGCGCGAGAGTGGGTAAGGGCGAGGAGCTCGGCTGGTTCGAGCATGGTTCGACGATCATCCTCTTCGCGCCGCCCGGCTTCCGTCTCTGCGACGACATCGTGCAGGGCGCTGTCATCCGCATGGGCACGGCACTCATGCACCTGCCAGCCACGGCCGTGTGAACCGTCCGGACCGGCGGCTCGATCGGATATCCTCGCTTGCGGGCAGGCATCCTTTCCGTTTGGATCGAACCCGTTGCGGAACCATGATCCCGGCATGTCAACGGAGTGACAAACGCCCCCTTCCTCCCTCGGCGCGGGAGACCGGCCGTGTCGCGCTTCGCGGGGCTGGTCCGCGGTGGACGCGGAGCCTATCGTCGCGGCGTGCAGCTTGTCTCGAGATTGGCCATCTGTGCGGCGATCGGAACTTCCGGCGCCGCTTCCGTCGCCCGCGCCGAGGAATCGGCGGACCGCTGGAACGCGCCGTTCGGCGGTCAGTGGCATGCCGCCTTCACGTTCGCGTCGGACTATGCCCAGAACGGCATCTCCAACACCCAGCTCGGGCCTGCCTTCCAGGCCTCGCTCGACTACCGGTCGCCCAACCTGCTGCCCAAGGGAGCACCGCCCCTCTGGTTCTATGGCTATGTCTTCGGCAGCAACGTCAGCTTCACCAATGCCGGCAGCGGCGCGGAGATCGATCTGGCGGGAGGGCTGAAGATGCGGCTGCTGCAGGACAGGCTCGGCCTGCAGCTCGGCTATATCCGCTATCTGTTTCCTGCTTTTCCCGCGAGCCTCGGCTTCGAGTACGGCGAGGTCGAGCTCAAGCTCGACTACGATTTCGGCCCCGTCGCCGTCGGCGGCCGGCTGCGCTACAGCGCCAACGGGATGGGCGGCATCGGCCAGAGCTGGAACAAGCGCGCGCTGGTTTCCGCGCCGCTGTCTTTCTCCAGGCTGCCGTTCGACGCGTCCATGAAGCTCTACGGCTCGCTCGGCGACTTCTGGGGCGAGAAGCCCGAGGCCGTCGGCCTGCCGGCGAACGACTATCTCTACTGGCAGATCGGGCTGGTGATCTCGGTGTGGGGGCTGGACGCCACCCTGGCCTATACCGACACCAGCATCACTCAGGAAGGTTGCGGCTACACGCGCCTCTGCGAAGGGCGGGCCTTCTTTTCGGTGACGAAGGTATTTTGACGCCGGGCACGCTCACCTGAAGGCCGGGATGACCTCCTCGCAGAGCAGGCGGAGGGCGGTCATGACCTTTGCGTGCGGGATGCGACTGCCGGGGTTGAGCTCGGCAAGGATGCCGTCGAGACCCAGCTCTTCCTCGAGCTGTTTCAGCCGTGCGATGACCTTGGTTGGCGTTCCGACGATCATGCGCTCGCGCAACACCTCCTCGTAGTCGATCGTCTGCATGCGCGCCCCGCGCTCGGCCCGATTCTCGATGGCGCGGGCGCTGGCGAGGGTTGCCGAGGCAGCGAGATTGGCACCGATCGTGCGCAGCAGGTGGAGGATGCTCTCGCGCGGCTCCTCCCGTGCGTCCTCCTCACTGCCGGCGACATAGACCGGCACGCGGAGATAGACCGCGCCGCGGCCGGGATGGCCTGCCTTGCGCCACGCGTCGCGGAAGGTCCGTACGTGCGGCGCCAGCTCGGAGAGATTGCCGATGCG
Source organism: uncultured Rhodospirillales bacterium (assembly GCA_945957125.1). Classification (GTDB taxonomy): domain Bacteria; phylum Pseudomonadota; class Alphaproteobacteria; order Reyranellales; family Reyranellaceae; genus Reyranella. Next base: position 64,572 of record CAMFJT010000003.1, read on the forward strand.
CGCCGCCACGAAGATCGGATGGCCCATCGTGCCCATTTCCTCGTAGGTGTCGGGGCTCGCCGCGGCGACGCGGATCTCGGGCCACGGTTGCTGCAGCGGACGCGGCGCAAGGCGGACGTTCTCGTAGGTGAAGTACTTTCCGGCGTGACTGAAGCGCTCCTCGCTGAAGGCACGCTTGACGATCACCAGCGTCTCGCTGAAGCGCTCGCGGCTTTCGCCGTAGTCGACGCCGTAGGTCTTGTAGGTATGGGCGAAGCCCGAGCGGCCGACGCCGAAGATCAACCGCCCCTTGCTGAGCTGGTCGACGGTGGCGATCTCCTCGGCGAGGCGCAGCGGATGGCAGAGCGGCAGGACCTGCACCGCGGTGCCGATCTTCATGCGCGCGGTGCGCGCGGCGATCGCGGTGGCCAGCAGCAGAGGCGCCGCGAGCACCGAACGCTCGGGATTGAAGTGCAGCTCCGCGAGCCACATCGCGTCCAGACCCAGGCGCTCGGCCTCATCGACCTGGGCCAGCGAATCGGCGAAGGCCGATGCATCGCTCGCGCCGGGCAGGCGCTGAAACTCGTGGAACATCCCGAATTCCATTTTGCTTCCTCCACGGGAAAGCATAGCCGGCTTTGGACATCGCCGCGCGAGCCGTTAAGCTACACACCAAATGAAAAAGCACAGGAGGCAAACGTTCAAATGTCCCCGAGCCCGGCAACCCACGGTTCCATTCCTCGCCGCCGCGCCCTTGCGCTTGTGGCCGCTCCGTTCCTCGCGTCAGGGGTCGCCCGCGCGAGCGACGATTGGCCGAGCAAGCCGGTGCGCTACATCAACGTCTTCCCGCCCGGCGGACCGACCGACACGCTGTCGCGCATCGTCTGCGCGGAGCTGAGCGAGCTGACCGGCCAGCAGTTCATCGTCGAGAACAAGGCCGGTTCGGGCGGCAACATCGGCAGCGACGCGATCGCCAAGTCGGCGCCCGACGGCTACACGATCGGCCTTTACACCATCGCCTCGCAGTCGATCGCGCCGACGCTCTATGCGAAGCTGGCGTTCGACGTGGAGAAGGACTTCACGGCGATCGCCATGCTGTGGTCGGTGCCCAACATGCTGATGGTGCGGCTCGACCTGCCGGTGAAGTCCGTTCCGGAGTTGATCGCGCTGGGCAAGGCGCAGCCGGGCAAGCTCTCCTTCGCCTCCTCGGGCGCCGGCACCACACCGCACATCAGCGGCGAGATGTTCAAGCAGATGACCGGCGTCAACCTGCTGCACGTGCCCTACAAGGGCAGCGCACCGGCCTACCAGGACCTGCTCGCGGGCCAGGTCGACATGATGTGGGACAACATCCCGGGGCCGCTCGGGCTGATGCGCGGCGGCAAGGTGCGCGGCGTGGCGGTGACGTCGAGGGAGCGGCATCCGGCGGCGCCGGAGGTGCCGACCATGGCGGAGACATTGGCCGGTTTCGAGATCACCTCGTGGGGCGGCTTGTGCGGGCCGGCCGGCCTCCCCCCGGCGATGGTCGAGAAGTGCGCCGCGCTGGCGCAGAAGGCACTGGAGAGCCCGAAAGTGAAAGCGGCCTTCGCACAGCAGGGGGCGACGGCGTTCTGGATGAACCCGAAGGACACCGCCGCCCATCGCGCCTCCGACGAGCGCAAGCTCGCGCCGGTGATCAAGGCCTCGGGCGCGAAGGTCGAGTGACCCTGCTCGTCGGCCCGCGCGCATCCGGCGCGCAGGCCGATGAGCAGGCCGATGAGCAGGAAGATCAGCTTCCGCTGCGCTTCACAGGCTTCCAGCGGCGCGCCTCGCGCTCGCCTTCCTCGACCTGGGCACGGCTGATCTTCTTGGCGAGCTCGTCGCGCGAGCGCTTGGCACGGTCGAACAGCTCCTGCTCGTATTCGCCGTCATCGACGGCGGCGAGCGAATACCACTTGTACGCCTGGACCACGTCCTTGGGCACGCCCTTGCCGAGCTCGAACAGCGTGCCGAGGGCCAGCATGGCCGAGGCGTCGCCCTGCTCGGCCGACTTGTTGAACCAGCCGGCCGCCGCGTTGAAATCGACCGGCGTGCCGCTGCCTTCCATCGACATGAAGCCGAGCCCGACCTGGGCGAGCGCATTGCCGCGCGATGCGCCGAGCGCGTACCACTTGGCAGCCTGGTTGGGATCGCGCGGGCCACCCTCGCCGATCCAGTACATCGAACCGAGGCGCGCTGCCGCCGCCGCGTCGCCCTGCTCCGCCGCCTTCTTGTACCATTCCGCTGCCTTGCTGGCATCTCTCGGCAGGCCCTTGCCGCGGTGATACATGTTGCCGATCGTTTCCTGCGCCTGCGCATTGCCGTCCTTCTCCGCCAGCGGCATCAGCAGCTCGACCGCCTTGTCGAAGTTCCTCGCATTGTAGGCGGCGATGCCGTCCTCCAGTGGCCCCGCCATCGCCGGCAGGGCCGCAGCAAGGAGAAGAAGCGACAGCGAAATCGACAGGCGCATGAGCCGACTCCAGGAGATGCACGACGCGGGCGAAGCGTTATCCTCATGCCCGAAAAGAGGTCCTCCCGGAATGCGCAAAACTGTCCTCGTCGCCGGTGCCACCGGTCTCGTCGGCTATGCCTGCCTGAAGCAGCTTGCCGCCCAGCCCGAGTGCGAGGTGATCGCCCTGTCGCGGCGACGGCCCGACAACACGTTCGGCGCCCGCTGGCATCCGCTCGACCTCGCCGACCGCGCGGCCTGCGCGGCCCTGGCACCACAGCTCGCCGGGGTGACGCACCTCGTCTATGCCGCTCTCCACGAACAGCCGGGTCTCGTCGCCGGCTGGCGCGAGGACGAACAGATCGCGCGCAACGAGGCGATGCTGAGGAACCTGTTCGAGCCGCTCGAGCAGGTGGCACGGGGCCTGCGCCACGTCGCCCTGCTCCAGGGTACCAAGGCCTACGGCGTGCATGTCCGGCCCTTGCAGGTGCCGGCGCGCGAGAACCGCTCGGAGATGCACGAGCAGCCCAACTTCTACTGGAACCAGGAGCGCTTCATCCGGTCGCGTCAACCGGGCAAGGCCTGGCGCTGGACGATCCTGCGGCCGGTGCTGATCGTGGGCGATTCGGTGGGCAGCGCGATGAACGTGATCCCCGCGCTCGGTGTCTATGCCGCCCTGATGAGACGCGACGGCAAGGCCGCGCTCGACTATCCCGGCGGCGTCGGCCGCGTGGCGCAGGCGGTCGACGCCGACCTGCTGGCGCGCGCCATCGCGTGGTCCGGCGACTCGGAGAAGGCGGCGAATGAAATCTTCAACGTCACCAACGGCGACGTGTTCGTATGGCCCAACGTGTGGCCCGCGATCGCCGATGCTCTGGGCATGGCGCCGGGGACGCACCGGCCGCTGGCGCTCGACAGGGAGATTCGTCCGCGCGAATCGGAATGGGCCGCGACTCGCGCGCAATATGGGCTGGCTTCGGGCACGCTGAAGGAGTTCGTCGGCCTGTCGTTCGAGTATGCCGACTACACGATGGGATACGGCCGCACCGAGCCCGGACCGCCTGCGCTGGTCTCGACCATCAAGCTGATGCAGGCGGGCTTCACGGAGGTGATGGACACCGAGGCGATGTTCGCCAAGGCCTTCACCGAGATGCAGGCCAAGAAGCTGCTGCCGCCGCGGTGACACGTCTTTCGCTGGGGGCGCGCCACTGGAGTGGCGCGCCCCCAGCGGAAGACCATTCTGCGATGGGTGGACGGGCCCGGCGGGCGATCGTTTTTCGACTGCTCCGGCCGGACCCGCCCAACGCCCCCTCGTAGGCCGCGAATTCGACGAGGGGGAGGATAAGGTTGCGGACCCGCCGCCCGCCAGCTTCGCTTGGTATCAATTGTTGTAGCCGAGCGTGCCGCGACCGGCGGTAAGGAACGCCGCGCGAACATGCTCGGCGAGGTCGCGAGCCGCCGGGCCGGGAGTCGGTGGCGCATAGAGGTTGATCTGGAACTCGGGCAACGCAGGCAGCCGGGCTTCGCGGCCGAGGATCGCGAACCGCTCCGGCACCGATGAACGCAGCAACGGCGCTACGGCCAGGCCGGCCTCGATCGCGGCATGAACCGGCTCCAGCCGGCTCACCTCGCAGACCGCCCGCCAGTCACGCCGTGCCTTGCCCAGCGCCTCGATCGCGACCGGCCGGAACAGGCAGGTCGGCGCCCCGAGAGAAACCGGCAGCGGGTCCTTGAGATGCGCATCGCCGCCCGGCATGCCGACCCACACCAGCCGGTCCGTGCGCAGGGTCTCGCCATGCCGGCCGCACTCGGTTTCGGTGGTGAGCGCGAGATCCACTCCTCCGGAGCGGAGCTGGCGGCGCACCACCGCGGAGTCCTCGCATACCAGGCTGACCCGCACGCGCGGCTGGGCTTTGGCGAAGCGGCGCAGGATGCCCGGCACGAAGCTGCCGATGATGTCGTAAGGCACGCCGAGCCGGACCTCGCCCTCGAATTCAGGCCGCCGCATGGTCGACAGCAGATCGTCCGCCTGGATCACCAGCCGCCGCGCCTGCGCCAGCAGCCGTTCGCCCGCCGGTGCCAGCGCCAGCCGGCGGCCGACGCGCTCGAACAGGCGGCAGCCGAGCAGCTCCTCCAGCCGCTTGACCTGCTGGCTGGCCGCGGCCTGGCTCATGTTCAGCGCCGCCGCGGCGGGCGTGACGCCACCGCCGTCGACCACGGCAAGGAAGGTGCGGAGAAGGTCTATCATAAGAAAATCCAAACTATATAATCGAAATTATTCGATATTCTTATACGATGGATCACGCCATCCTGCCACCATGAGCACACGGATCTCTGGCCTCTGGCTTCCCCTGGTAACGCCGTTCAAGGATGGCGCGGTCGACTACGCGAGCTACGAACGGCTGGTGGCGCACTACGTCGCCGCCGGCGTCGACGGGCTGTTTCCGCTCGGCACGACCGGCGAATCGCCCGCGCTGGACGCGACGGAGATCGAGGCGCTGGTCGAGCGTACGCTCGCTGTCGCGGCCGGCCGCGTGCCGGTCTTCGTCGGCGTCGGCGGCAATGCCACGCACAATGTGACCAAGGCGTTGAAGCGGCTGGAGCGGCTGCCGTTCGAGGGCATCGTCTCGGTCTGCCCTTACTACAACCGCCCGAGCCAGGACGGCCTCATCGCGCATTTCCGCGCCGTCGCCTCGGCGACCGATCGGGCCGTGGTGATCTACAACATTCCCTACCGGACGGCGGTGAACCTATCGAACGATTCGCTGCTCGAGCTCGCCGAGGTTCCCAATATCGTCGGCGTGAAGGACAGCTCCGGCAGCCTCGCCCAGTCGCTCGAGCTGCTGGCGCGCAAGCCCGCCGGCTTTTCCGTCCTGACCGGCGAGGATGCGCTCTATTTCACCATGATGGCCAACGGCGCCGATGGCGGCATCCTGGCGGCGAGCCATATCCTGACCGAGCGCTTCGTCGAGGTCGGTCGACGGTTCGCCGCCAACGACCTGGCTGGCGCCCGCGCCGCCTGGTCGCCGCTCGCCTCGTTCGTGCCGCTGCTGTTCGCCGAGGCCAACCCGATGCCGATCAAGCACCTTCTGTGGCGGCAGGGCCTGATCGCCTCGCCGGAATGCCGACTGCCGCTGACCAGGATCTCCGACGGCCTCGCGCGGCGGCTCGACGAGCTGCTGGTCGAGCGCCGCGCCGCGTGACCGATCCGATCAGGTGCGCGCTTTCAGCAGATCCCTGATCTCGGTCAGCAGCTCCTGCTCCTTGGTCGGCGGGGCGGGCGGCGGCGGCGCCTCCGCCTCCTGCTTGAACAGGGTGTTCATGCCCTTGACCACCAGGAACAGCACCCAGGCGATGATGATGAAGTTCACCGCCACGGTGAGGAACTGGCCGTAGCCCAGGGTGGCTCCGGCCTTCTTCGCGGCATCGTAGGTCGGCGCCTGGCTGGCGGCCGTCGTGAGACCGAAGAAGTAGTTGCTGAAGTCGAGCCCGCCGAAGATGCGGCCGATGATCGGCATGATGACGTCGGCCACCAGCGAGTCGACGATCTTGCCGAAGGCGGCGCCGATGATCACGCCGATGGCGAGATCCACGACGTTGCCGCGCAGCGCGAACTTCTTGAACTCCTGCAGCATGAATCCTCCGTCGCTTCAGGTGACGCGAAGCCAGACCAGCAAAGCAGATACCGTCACCACTGAAAAGCCGGTCGTCAGCAGGACCGAGGCGGTGTTCTGCTCGACCTGGATCTCGAACTGCTTGGCCAGCACGAAGGCATTGGCCGCCGTCGGCAAGGAGGCCATCAGGAGCGCCACCTTGCCCGGCACCGACGCCGGGTCGACGAAGAAGGGCAGCACGCAGGCCGCGAGCAGCGGCTGCAGCAGCAGCTTGATGACGGTGGCGAGCCCCGCTTCGGCCAGGCCCGACCGTACCGACTTGTCGGACAGGAAGAGCCCGATGGCGAACAGCGCGCAAGGCGCGGCGGCGGCGCCCAGCAGGTCCATCCATTTCTCGACCGGCGTGGGCAGCGGCAGTGCCAGCCCGGACCAGGCGATGCCGGCGGCGATCGAGACCGGCAGCGGGTTGCGCGCCACGTTCCACGCCGCATTGAAGAAGGTCAGGATCGGCCCCTGCCCCGCCGCGACCTCGAGCTCGATCAGCATGACGCCGAACACCATGGCGATCACAGCAGTCACGATCACCGTCAGCATGGCCGGCGGCAAGCCGGCCTCGCCGAACGCCGCCAGGCAGAGCGGCACGCCCATGTAGCCGACATTGCCCCACGACGCCGCGATGCCCTGCAGGCTCATCTTGGCCAGGCCGCCGCGCACCGCGATCCGCGTCGAGAGCATGCCGACGAGGAAGGTCGCCATCACGACGATCCCGAACCCGGCCATCAGCGACGGATCGAGCACCGTGTCGACCGGCGTCCGCGCCAGGGTGCCGAAGAACAGCACCGGCAAGGCGAAATAGCTGACGAAGGCATTGAGCGCGGCAGTCGCCTCGCCCCCCAGGATCCGCCACTTCCCGGCCAGGAAACCGGTCAGGATCACCCCGAAGATCGGCAGAGCGACGTTGAAGATGGCCTGCATGACCGATGATCCACCAAGATATTAAGAATTTGACATAAACTCCCGAAACAACATAATATTTTCCTCTGAAATTGATGCCGCATCGCTCCCCCGCGAGCGGCGCAGGAGATATCGATGCGCCTGTTGATCGCCTCCGTCGCGGCCCTTGCCGCCGTCGCGTTCGCCGCCCCGTCATTCGCCCAGGAAGCGACGACGCCCACCCCCGCTCCCGTGGCCAAGCCCAAGCCGGGCACGTCGGCCTACTGCAACACCCTGAAGAGCTCCACCTCGAAGTCGTCGTGCCTCAAGCGCGTGCATGCGAGCGCCAAGAGCCCGTCCTCGCACAAGGCCAAGGCCAAGAAGGTCGCCGACCCGGCCAAGACCGATACGTCGGCCCAGTACGTGCCGCCCGCGGCTACCCCTGCCCAGGCGCCTTCGACGTCGCAGACGGTCGCCGTTCCGCCGCTGCCTCAGAAGACGATCTGACGTAGTCTGGCTCTCCCGACCGGGAGGGCGACGTGACTCATTCTGCAGCATTGATTTCGACCGACGAGCTGGCGCGCCGGATGGGCGCGCATGGCCTGCGGATCTTCGACTGCACGACCTATCTGCGGCCACGGCCAGAGGGCGGCTACAGGGCCGAGAGCGGACGAGCCAATTACGACAAGGGGCACATCCCCGGCGCAGGCTATCTCGATCTCGGCGCCGAACTCTCCGACCCTGCCTCCGATCTCCGCTTCACGCTTCCACCGCTCGAGGCGCTGACCCGCGCCTTTGCGGCAAAGGGCATCGGCCACGGCACCTTCGTCGTGCTCTACAGCCATGCCTCGCCGGTCTGGGCGACGCGCATCTGGTGGATGCTGCGCGCCGTCGGCTTCGACGACGCGGCGATCCTCGATGGCGGCCTCGACAAATGGAAGGCGGAAGGACGCCCGCTCGCGACGGAGGCCACCGCCTATCCTCCCGCGACGCTCACGCTGCGCGGCCGGCCCGAGCTCTTCGTCGACAAGAACGACATCAAGGCAGCGATCGGCCGGAACGACACACTGACCCTGAACGCGCTCAGCCACGAGCAGCATACCGGCAACGGCGGCGTGACCTATGGGCGTCCCGGACGGATTGCCGGCTCGTCCTGCGTGCCGGCGGCCAGCCTGTTCGGTGCCGACAAGACGCTGAGGCCTATCGCCGAGCTGCGGCAGGCGTTCGAGGGCGTCGGCACGGCGCCCGACAAGCGCGTGCTGGTCTATTGCGGCGGCGGCATCGCGGCATCCCTCGATGCGTTCGTGTTGACGGCGGTCCTCGGCCACAAGAAGGTCGCGGTCTACGACAACTCCATGCAGGAATGGTCCAATGACCCGAGCCTGCCGATGGAAACCGGCTGAGAGAGGGAACGAAAGATGGCTGCCTACATCATCGTCGAAGTGGAGACGACCGACGAAGCGCTGATGGCCGAGTACCGCAAGCACACGCCGGGCGCGATCGCGAAATTCGGCGGCAAGTTCATCGTGCGCGGCGGCAAGTGCAAGACGCTCGAAGGCGGCTGGACGCCCTCGCGCATCGTCGTGCTGGAATTCCCCGACTACGAGAAGGCGGAGGCGTTCTATTTCGGCGAGCACTACAAGCCGATCCTCGAGATGCGACTGAAGGCCGGGAAGTCGAAGGCCATCCTGGTCGACGGCCACAGTGGCTAGCTCGGGCACCGAGCTGGCGGCGTACAAGGCGGTCGGCACGCTCTACAACGCGCTGATGACCGCGCTGGTGCTGGGTCTGGTGACCCGGCGTGGCGAGGATACGGCGCGCGAGTACGTCTTCCGCCATTTTCGCCGCCAGCATCTCGAGAAATTCCTGCCGGGCCTGCGCAAGCTCGGCCTCGCGGACGAGCCCGACGCGCCGGCCTGCGCGCTCTATCACTACCATTCCAACGCGCTGGGCGGAGTGAAGACGGGATACCTGCGCGAGAGCGAGCGGAAGGCCTGGGTGCGGTATCCGCCGCCGCGCTGGATCTGGCGCGGCACGGCGATCGCGGCCGTCCCGCATTCGGTCTCGGCCGCGATGCTGCACGGCTGGCACGGCCACAACGGCGTGTCGCTCGGCAACAACGGGCTCGGCTTCGTCTGCACCGGCATGACGGTCGACGGCATGCCCGGTCTCGAAGGCTACTATTTCGACTACGGCCGGCCGATCGACGAGCACGAGCGGGTGCGCTTCGCCTACGGCACAGAGCAGATGCCGCGGGTCGACTGGAGCGCACAGCCGCGACTTGAGACGGCGAGCTGGCCGGAGGAGCGGCGGCTCAAGACCTTCCGCGCCTACGCGCTCGAATATCTACGCACCATGCTGCCGACCCTGCAGGCGCTGCTGGGCGCCGACGATGCGCAGAAGGAACTCGGCCGCGTCGCGCGACTGGTCGGCCTGCAATTCCACGAAGAGACGGCGCGCGAGATGGACCTGCCGACGGACGTCGAGCGCGGCGACCGGGAGAGCGCCGCCGACTTCGCCCGCTGGCTCGGCGAGGTGCTGAGAGCACAAGGCGAGGATATCGAGATCGGCGCGCAGGAAGTGCGGATGCGCGGCTGGCGCGCGGTGCGCGAGCTGACACTTGCCGATCCCCTGAAGGCATTCGACGCCTGGAACGAGCTCTGGCTGGGCGCGGCGGCGGCGCACGACCGGTTCCTGACGGTCCGGACGACCCGCTCGCTCGACGAGCGCGGCTGGTCGATCAGGTGGACGATCGGTCCGACGGCAGGACGGCAGGATGCGTGATCTCATCCTGGGTATCGTCGACTTCCGCGAGCAGCATCTTCCGGTGCTCGCCGAGCGGTTCAAGGCGCTGTCGGAGGGTCAGTCTCCCGACACTTTGTTCATTACCTGCGCCGACAGCCGGGTCGTCCCCAACCTGCTGCTGTCGACCGACCCTGGCGACCTCTTCACGATGCGCAACGTCGGCAACCTCATCCCGCCGTCGTCGGCCGACGGGATATCGACAGGTGACTTGTCCGAGGCGAGCGCCGTCGAGTACGCGGTCTCCGTCCTGAAGGTCCGCACCATCGTCGTCTGCGGCCATTCGGGCTGCGGAGCGATGAAAGCCGTCCTCGACCCCGACATGACAGCCGGCGCGCACAACCTCGCCCGGTGGCTGTACCATGCCGACGCTGCGGCGTTCCGGCTTGCGCAGGACGGGCCACTCGACGCCGCGCGCCCGCCCCATGATCAGCTCTCGCAGCTCAACGTCCTGTCGCAGATCGATCATCTGGCAAGCTATCCCATCGTGCGGGAGCGGGTCGCGAAGGGGCTCCTGCAGCTGATCGGCTGGTGGTTCGACATCGCCACGGGCGACATGCACGCCTGGCGCGAACGCGACCGGCGCTTCGTGCTGATCGATCGGGCGTTCGCCGAGTCGGCCCCGATCGGTCCGTCGGCCGCCGACCTGCCTGCATCGACGCGCACAGGCGGAGCTTCCTCAGGCAAAGGCTGATCGGATCGCCCTCAGATAACCCGCCGGCAGGGGATGTCCCGCCACCATATCGGCGAGGTCCGCCGCCGGCACCCAGCGGCACTCGAGATGTTCGTCGCTCAGGACAACGCCGGCCGTTCCGGCGAGGACGCAGCGATAGGCGGCGATGCGCACGAAGCGCTGCGGCAGAACCTCGAACAGATGATCGTCGAGCAGCTCGCCGGCATCGACCGCAAGGCCGGTCTCCTCACCCACTTCGCGGACCAGCGCCGCGCGACGATCCTCGCCCGGGTTGGGCCTTCCCCCGGGTAGATCCCATTCGCCGCGCTCGTTGAGCAGGAGCAGGACGCAGCCATCGCGGATCACGACGCCCTTGAGGGAGAGAGGAGCGCTCAAACTTGTCCTTGGCATGCCTCGCCGCGAAGGAAGACAGGCACAGTGGCGCCGACGCGAGAAAAAGAAAAGGCCGGGGATCGCTCCCCGGCCTTTCCGTGTTCCTGAAGTCGACTGGACTTAGAAGTCCATGCCGCCCATGCCGCCGTCGGCGCCCGGGGGCATGCCCATCGGGGCCTTCTTCTCGGGCTTCTCGGCGACCATGGCTTCGGTCGTCACGAGCAGGCCGGCCACCGAGGCGGCGTCCTGCAGCGCGGTGCGCACGACCTTGACCGGGTCGATGATGCCGCCCTTCACCATGTCGACATAGTCGCCCTTCTGGGCGTCGAAGCCGAAGTTGCTGTCCTTCTGGTCGAGCATCTTGCCCGCGACCACCGCGCCGTCGAAGCCGGCGTTCTCGGCGATCTGACGGACCGGCGACTGCAGCGCGCGGCGCACGATCTCGACGCCGACCTTCTGGTCGTCGTTCGAGGTACGCAGCTTGTCGAGCGCACGGATGGCGTAGAGCAGAGCGGAGCCGCCGCCGGCGACCACACCCTCTTCGACCGCCGCCTTGGTGGCGTGCATGGCGTCGTCAACGCGATCCTTCTTCTCCTTGACCTCGACCTCGGTCGCACCGCCCACCTTGATGATGGCGACGCCGCCCGCGAGCTTGGCCAGGCGCTCCTGGAGCTTCTCGCGGTCGTAGTCCGAGGTGGTCT
>CAMFJT010000004.1 GCA_945957125.1 uncultured Rhodospirillales bacterium
CGGCAGTTCTCCATGGTCTCGAACAGGTCCGGCATCGTTCCCTCCGTTTGCGCGTTGACCGAGCATAGTACAGCGCTCACGGCCGGCAAACGAAAGCGGCGTCAGCCGCGCCGCGCGGCCTCGATGCGGGCGACGTCGATCTTCTTCATGTCCATCATCGCCTCGAAGGCGCGCTTGGCCTCGTCGCCGCCGGCGGCCATCGCCTCGGTCAGCACACGCGGCGTGATCTGCCAGGAGACGCCCCACCTGTCCTTGCACCAGCCGCACGCGCTTTCCTGGCCGCCATTGCCGACGATGGCGTCCCAATAACGGTCGGTCTCGGCCTGGTCGTCAGTGGCGATCTGGAACGAGAACGCCTCGGTCTGCTTGAAGATCGGGCCGCCGTTGAGGCCGACGCAGTGGACGCCGGCTACGGTGAATTCGACCGTCAGCACGTCGCCCTTCTTGCCCGACGGATAGTCGCTCGGCGCGCGATGCACCGCCGTGACGGCGCTGTCGGGAAAGGTCGCGGCATAGAAGCGGGCGGCCGCCTCGGCGTCCTTGTCGTACCAGATGCAGATCGTGTTCTTCGCCATGACGTGTCCTTTCGTAAGCGGTCTGTGAACGCCGCTTTTTCATGGGCGTTCCCTTCTCGGCAGCTTAACCTGATCGGCGCGAGCAGGAACGGAGAGTGCAGTGAGCCAACCGCCAGCCGGTCGCGTATCCGGCAAGATCGCCCTCGTGACGGGAGCTGCCAATGGTCTCGGCCGCGCCATCGCCCTGCGCCTCGCCGAGGAAGGTGCGACGCTGGTGCTGGTCGACATCGATACCGCAGGCCTCGCCGAGACGGAGCGGCTGATCCGGACGGGCAGCGCCGGCGGCTCGAACCGGCCGCCGACATCGATCACGGCCGACGTGACCGAGGAGGCGCCGGTCAAGGCGCTGTTCAGGCAGGTGCTGGAAACGCATGGCCGGCTCGACATCCTGGTCAACGACGTGGGCGGCGGCAGCACGGGCCATATCTGGGAAGCCAGGCTCGAGGATTGGGACCACGTCATCCGGCTGAACCTGCGTTCGGCCTTCCTGTGCACGCGCGAGGCGACGGCGCACATGCGCGTGCGGGGCTCGGGCAGCATCGTCAACCTGTCGTCCGGCGCGCGCGAGGGCACCCCTTGGACCGCGGCCTATATCGGCAACTCGGCCTATTCGGCGGCCAAGGCGGGCATCCACGGCTTTACGCGTGGCGTGGCGCTCGAACTCGCCGATTCGGGTGTTCGGATCAACGCCGTCGCACCCGGCCCGATCGAGACCGAGCGCACCGGTCCGGGCTTCCGCAAGATCGAGCAGCTCGAATACGGACCGATCCGCGCCACGCCGATGCGCCGCATCGGCGTGCCGCAGGACATCGCCAATGCCGTGCTCTATCTCGCCTCGGACGAGGCCGCCTATGTCACTGGAACTACCCTGGCCGTTGCGGGAGGACGCTGATGGACACGACGATCGCCAACCCACTCGACCATGACCTCGCGGCGCTGAAGGCGAAGGCCGCGGACTACGGCGCGCGGCACAAGGTCGTCGAGGCCGTGCAATGGCCGCAGGGCGTGCGGCTGGCGGTGAACTTCACCGCCGACTTCGACACCATGCTGCTGCGCCGCCTGCTGGGCGAGCCGCCGCAGCAGCTCGCCAAGGGCGAGTTCGGCGGCCGGGTCGGCATCTGGCGGCTGATCGAGCTGTTCGACAGTCACGCGATCAAGGCAACGATCTTCACACCCGGCAGAATTTGCGAGCTTTATCCCGAGTCGCTGCGCGCGGCGGCACGGAGCGGCCACGAGATCGCCGATCATATGTGGGAGCACCAGGTCCCCAAGGACCCGGCGCTGGAGCGCGATCATCTGCGCCGGACCATGGCGGCGATCGAGAAGACGGTCGGCAAGAGGCCCGTCGGCACCCGCAGCAGCCACAGCCGCGAGCTGCTGCTCGAGCACGGCTACGTCTATGTATCCGAGGATTCGATGGACCACCGGCCGAGCTGGATGAGCGCGCCGGACGGCTCGAAACCGATCCTCAACCTGCCGTTTCACTACGCCATCGACGACGCGATGTTCTTCAGCTTCGCCTGGCTGGGCAGCGACAACAGCGCGCAGCGCATGATGGACCCCGACCATGTCGAGGAGATCTGGTGGCGCATGTTCGAGCAGTGCTATCGCGACGGCGGCTACATGAACATCTGCATGCATCCGTTCGTCTCGGGCCGCGCGCTGCGCATCGCCATGCTCGACCGGCTGATCGGGCGCATGAAGACGCTGCCTGGAGTCTGGTTCCCGACCTGCGAGCAGGTCGCCCGCCATATCGTCGGAGCCCGCTGATGCCGTGGAAAGAGCGCTACACGACCGGCGACGAGAAGAGCATCGCCGATTCCGACATCACGTGGCCGGACGGCAAGCGCTGCTGCTTCCGCGTCGTGGTCGATCTCAGCCCGGCCTGCGGTCCGGACGGCCTCAAGCCAGCCGACCTCGCCACACCTGACGCCTATTACGGCATGAATGGCGGGCTCGACGCGCTGGTCGGCATGCTGGGCCGCTACGGGCTAAAGGCGACCTTCGCCGTGCCCGCCGCCATCGCCGAAATCCAGGCGGACAAGCTGCGAGGGCTCGCGGACGACGGCCACGAGATCGCCGCGCACGGCTTCAAGCACGAGGACGTGAGCGCGCTCGACAGGGACGAGGAGCGTGCACGTATCGCCCGCACGACCGAGATCATCGCCCGCGTGGCGGGCGTTCGCCCGGTCGGCTGGTTCTCGCTTGCCCGACCCGGCGACAAGTTCGCCGGCGGCGCAATCAGCCCGAATACGATAGACCTGCTGCTCGACGGCGGTTACGCCTATTTCGGCAACGGTCTGGCCGACGACGCGCCCTACTACTGGGTGAGCGATTTCGCCAGGCGCCGCGCAATTCTGGCTTTGCCCTACTACTATCATTTCGACGACCAGTTCTTCCTGCTCTTCCCGCGCAAGGGCACCGGCCTCGAGAACCCCGACTCGCTGTTCCGCAACTGGAAGGCCGAGCTCGACGCGCAATACCGGCGCGGCCGGCACTTCTCGATGGTCCTGCATCCGCACGCGATCGGCTGGCCCAACCGCCTGCACATGCTCGATCAGTTCCTCGACCATGCCCGCGCCCTGCCCGAGCTGTGGTACGCCACGAGCGCGGCCTGCGCGCGGCACTGGACCACGACCTTCCCCGCCGCCACGCATCTCAGGCTCGAGCAGTCGATCTGGCAGGACCATCCGGGGAGCCTGAGCTGATCATGGCCTCGCCGGAGCTTCTCGACGCGGCGCGCCGGCTCGTTCCGAGGATCCATGCAACGCGCGACTACGGCGAGCAGCATTGTCGCCTCGAGCCCGGCGTGCTGGCGGCGCTGCACGAGGCACAGCTCTTCCGGATGATGATTCCTGCCGATACTCGCGGCCTGCAGACCGAGCTGACCACCGCGATGCAGGTGGTCGAGACGATCGCGGCGGCCGACGGCGCCACCGGCTGGAACCTGATGATCGGCGCGGCCTACGGCGTCTGGGCGTCGCGACTCGACTCCGAAACCGCGCGCCTGATCTACGCCCGGCCCGATGCCGTCGTGGCGGGCGCGCTCCGGCCGAGCGGCGTTGCCAGGATCGTCGAGGGCGGCTTCATCGTCGAGGGCACCTGGTCGTTCGCCAGCGGTATCGGCCACAGCGCCTGGTGGCTCGCCGGCTGCGCCGTTCACGACGAGTCAGGGCTGCGCCGAAATGTCGACGGCACGCCGCACACGCGGCTCGTGTTCATTCCGGCCAGCGACGGCGAGCTGATCGACAGCTGGGCCGTCGGCGGCATGCGCGGCACCGGCAGCCACGACTATGCGATCAACGCCGTGTTCGTGCCGATCGAACGAACGCTGCCGTCGGATGCAATGTCGCGCCTGCCAGAGCCGCTGTACAACCTGCCGCTGATGGCCCTGATGGACAGCATGATGGCAGCCGTACCCTTGGGCATCGCGCGCTCCGCAATCGACGCCTTCGCCGCCGTCGCCGGCAGCCGGATCGGCCATGGGTCGAGCACCCCTGCCGCCGGCAAGCCCGCCGTGCAGGCCGATGTCGGCCGCGCCGAGGCGCTGCTGCGTGCCGCCCGCTGCTGGCTCTACCAGAGCGTCGAGGAGGCGATGGCCGAGTTGCACGCGGGGCGCCCGGTTTCGACCCGGCAGGCCGCCCTGATGCGCCTGGCTCGGGTCAACGCGATGACCGCAGGTGTCCAGGCGGTCGACCTGATCTACGCAGCCGCCGGTAGCGCCTCTGCCCGCAGCAGCGGCCTGATCGACCGCTGCTTCCGCGACATCCACGTTGCCGCGCAGCATACGGCCCTGCATCCCTCCAACTACGAGATATGCGGCGCCGTGCTGCTCGGCAACGCCGCCGCACGCTCGCTCTAGAGTCTGCAACCGCAGACGCGAGCCGGGCGTTCGCTTCACATGAAGTGCCACGTACTGCTCGGCCTCGTCGCCCTGTTCGCCGTAGCCGCTCCTGCCGTGGCGGAGGTCAAGTTCGTCGGTCAGAGCCGCGCCACGCCTCAGCTGAAGCAGGATGTGCTCAGTGCCATAACCGGCTACGCGAAGGCGCGGCACGGCTGCGGCGCCGTTGCAGGGGTGCAGACCATGCCTCTCGGTGACAAGTACGAACCCAAGACTCCGCTCTATCGCGTCAGTGAGCCGCAACATCTCTACGAGCGCTGGACCGCCGATCTCTGCGGCACGAAGCGAGCCTTCCTCGTCGCGCTCTGGCCCTCGCCGAAGGGCGGTGCGGACTACAAGGTCGTAGAAGTGCCGCCCGGCACCGATCCTTGATTTCCCGGAGCAAAAGGAGCCATCGATGAACCGTTACCTCGCCACGGCTCTCGCGAGCACGCTGCTCTCCACCGTCGCTCTCGCCGCATCCCCCTGGGACGGAACCTACCTCTACGAGCAGCCGATCGGACCGGGCGCGGGCGGACTGCAGCTCTTCGTCAATCACCAGCTTACCGTCAGCCCCAACGGGTGTCGCATCGACGCCGAGGGCTATCAGACATACGAAAAGATCCGCTGCCAGGCGAAGCCCAACGGTGAGAAGCTCGACGTGTTCTTCCTGAGCTACGACGACGGCAAGACAGTGAACGTGCACGGCGTGAAGATCTATGAACCCAATCAGAGGCTGTTCACCCTGACACACAAGGGCAGTGCCATCGGGACGGAATGGGCCGGTTACGCACGCAACAAGCACATCGGCCCCGGGGAAGAGACCTTCAAGAAGATGTAGCGGGGAGGGTGCAGGCCCTCAGATCATCGCCATGCCACCACTGACGCCGATATGCTGGCCGGTGACGAAAGAGGCCTCCGGGGCGCCGAAATAGGCGACGGCGGAGGCGACCTCGGTGGGATGTGAGAAGCGGCCCATGCTGATGCCGCGCTGGCCGACGATCCTCCCCAGCTCTTCCATAACGCCGGGACCTGTCCACGCCGGATCGCGATAGCTCGCCGCCGGCGGATCGGGATCACCGTCGGCGGCGGTCTCGATGCCACCGGGCGAGACGCAGTTGACCGTGATGCCCTGCGCGATCGTCTCGCCCGCGAGGGTTACGGTAAGGCCGACCATCGAGCCCTTGCCGACACCCGCGAGCAGCGTGTGGAACGGCGCGCCGGTGCGCCATGCCTCGCCCGCGATGTTGACGATGCGGCCGTAGCGGCGCTCGATCATGGTCGGCAGCACCGCCTTGCAACAGCGCACCGTGTTCCACACGTTCCAGTCGACCGCCTTCTGCAGCAGCTCCTCGGTGAAATCGACCAGCCGCATGCGGATCAGCGCAGCGGCGTTGTTGACCAGCGTGTCGACTCGCCCGAACTCCGCCAGCGTGCGCGCCACCATCTCGTCGGCGACGCCCTCGCGGCTGAGATCGCCGCCGATCGCGAGAAACGGTCGGCCGGTCTCCTCCTGCAACAGTCGCGCGGTACGCTGCACGCGCTCCTCCTGGATGTCGGCGACGACGACGGCCGCGCCCTCCTCCGCCAGCCGCCGGGCGATCACGCGGCCCAGCCCCTGCGCCGCGCCGGTAACGATGGCGACCCGGCCGTCATAACGCCGGCACTCTGTCTTCACGGCATAGGGCAGTGTCTTGGGCTCGCTCACGCCGCTTCTCCGAGGAAGCGCTTCGCGTTGCCCGACAGGACCAGCGCCTGATCGGCGGCGGACAGGCCGAGCTTCTCGACGGCCGTCACCGGCTCGGTCTCCTCGATCGTGAACGGATGGTCAGTGCCGACACAGAGCTGCGTGACGCCGAACCGCTCGATCAGGAAGCGCAGCGTATCGGCATCGTAGACCAGCGTGTCGTAATAGAGCCGGCGCGCCATCTCGGCCGGCGAGCCGCCGGTCGCCTCCTTCAGCGCGGGCATCATCTTCCAGCCGTGCAGGAAGCGCGGCAGCACCAGGCCGAACACGCCGCCGCCATGGCTAAAGGCGATGCGCAGCTTTGGGTGACGGCCGATGATGCCGCCCATCATCAGCGACACGATCGCCGTCGAGGTCTCGCACGGGAACAACGCCAGCGCCGGCATGTTGGGCGGGCCGACCAGCCGCTCGGTACCGGCCGGATGCAGCGCGTGCACGAAGATCGCCGCGCCCAGCCGCTCCGCCGTCGCGAAGAACGCGGCATAGCGCTTGTCGCCGATCGACACGCCGTTGACGTTGGTGCCGATCTCGACACCCTTGAAGCCCGCCTTCATCAACCGCTCGAGCTCCGCCGTCGCGCGGTCGGGATCCTGCATCGGAACCATGCCGAGGCCGGCGAAGCGGCCCTTGCCGTCGGCGACCATCGTGGCGATCGTGTCGTTGACATGCCGGCCGATCGACTCGGCGTCTTCCGGCTCCATCCAGTAGGACAAGAGCTCCGGCATCGGCGACAGGACCTGGCGCTCGACGCGCGAGGCTTCCATCACCTCGAGCCGCCGGTCGAGGCTCCAGCTATGGTCGCTCACCGTGCGGAACACCTTGCCGGCGATCATCACGTTGCAATGGTGACAGTCGTGCGCCGGCACCATCGAGGGCCACCGCACATTGGCATGGCGACCGGCATAGGCGGGAAAGCTCGCGGGAACGATATGGGTGTGGATGTCGGTGGTGCCCGTCGTCATTCGTTCCCCCGGTCTCGTTGATGTATCGTGCGGCGACGTTATGGGAGATCGAATGAAACTCAAAGACAAAGTCGCCCTCGTCACGGGCACCAGCCCAAACATCGGCGGCGGCATCGCCGAGGCGCTCGCCGCCGAAGGCGCCGCGATCGTCAGTGTCGATGCCTCGGCCGCAAACGCCGACGATTGCGCGGCGTATATCCGGAGCATCGGCGGCAAGGCGCTCGGCATCACCTGCGATGTGACCGACGAAGCGCAGGTCGCCGCCGCCGTCCAGAAGGCCTGCGA
This sequence comes from uncultured Rhodospirillales bacterium, assembly GCA_945957125.1. Classification (GTDB taxonomy): domain Bacteria; phylum Pseudomonadota; class Alphaproteobacteria; order Reyranellales; family Reyranellaceae; genus Reyranella. Next base: position 7,450 of record CAMFJT010000004.1, read on the forward strand.
GACCTTCGGCCGGATCGACGTGCTGGTGAACAACGCCGTGCTGTTCAACAAGAAGGGCGTGCTCGGCATGCCGCTCGCCGAGTGGCGCAAGCAGATCGACGTGATCCTGACGGGCGCCTTCCTGTTCACGAAGTATGTTGCCCAGTCGATGATCGACCGCCAGGTGCGGGGCAGCATCCTCAACATCGTCTCGACGGCGGGCCATCAGGGCGAGCCGAACAATATCGGCTACTCGACGGCCAAGGGCGGCATGCTGAACTTCACCCGCTCGGCCGCAATGGAGCTGGTGAAGCACGGCATCCGGGTCAACAGCCTGACGCCGACCGCGACCGATCCCTCGGAATCCTCGGAGCGGGCGCAGCGCTGGGGCCGCGCCGCGATCGATCTCTCGGCCGCCAGGCCGGTCTTCGAGATGTATCGCAGCCGGATCCCGATGCAGAAGCTGCCGAGCCCGAGCGACTACGGCCGGGCCGCCGCCTTCATCGTGTCGTCCGAGGCCGAGATGATGACCGGCACCGACCTGCGCATCGACGCCGGCGCCATCGCACGCTACTGGCCGTGGGACCCGGCACGGAAGTGACCCGCACTCCCCGGCCCAAGCCGCGCGCCTTCGAGGAGATTTGCGAGCGCATCCGCAAGCAGCTTGCCGCCGGAAAGCTCAGGCCCGGCGACAAGCTGCCGCCCGAGCGCGAGCTGTCGGAGCAGCTCGGCGTCAGCCGCGCCGCCCTGCGCGAGGCGTTGCGCGCGCTGGAGATCGCCGGCGTCATCACGCTGCGCAAGGGCGTCAAGGGCGGCGCCTTCGTGCAGTCCGGCGATCCCGCCAACCTCACGCGGGCCATCCACGACCTCGTCCATCTCGGCGCGATCTCGCTCGGCGATCTCACCGAAGCGCGGCTGCTGATCCAGAGCGGCGTGGTGCGGCTGGCCTGCGCACGCGCCACGGAGGCCGACATCGATGCGATCGGCCGCAACATCGAGCGCACCGCGGAGATGTCCCGGCTCGGTGACGTGGCGGAGCGGCGCGCGGCGATCGCCGAATTCTACCGCCTGCTGGCACTCGCCACGCACAACGAGATCCTCAAGATCCTGGTCGATTCGCTGACCGACATCTTGGTGCGCTTTCTGCGCGGCGTCTCGGGCGGCACCGAGCTTCCCGGCCTGATCGCCCACCGCCGGCGGTTCCTGAAGCACCTGCGCGCACGCGACGCTGCGGCCGCGACACGCGAGATGGAGACGCACCTGAACAAGCTGCATCGGTTGCTGGCCGGGAGTCGACAAGTAAAGGTCTGACCATTAAAGTTGACCGCAAGAATCAAGAATTCCCCCCCCCAGTCTTCTGGGGAGGGGATGAATGGGAGGGAAACAATTTGATCTTTCGTGCCTGGATCAGTCTGCTCGCCCTCCTCCTCGCGACCGCTCCGGTGCAGGCCCAGACCTGGCCCGACAAGCCGGTAAGGATCGTGCTCGGCGTACCGCCGGGCGGCGGGCTGGACGTGCTGGTGCGCGGCATCGCGGCAGAGCTGTCGGCCAAATGGGGCCAGTCTGTCGTAATCGACAACAAGCCCGGGGCCAGCGGGCTGATCGCGGCCGAGGGAATCGCGAATGCCACGCCCGACGGCTATTCGCTTCTGGCAACAACCGACCAGATCTACATGGGCAATCGCTACCAGTTCAAGAAGCTGCCCTACGATCCCGACAAGAGCTTCGCCAACATCACGATCATGGCGCGCGCCGAGCAGTTCCTGCTCGCCAATCCCACCGTGCCGGCCTCTACGCTTCCCGAGCTGATCGCCGCCGACAAGCAGAAACCCGGCTCTCTGGCCTACGGAAGCTGGGGCGACGGAAGCCCGCCGCAATTCGTCTACGAGATGCTGAACAAGAGCGCCGGCACAAAGTTCCTTCACGTTCCCTACAAGGGCGTGGCGCCGGTGCTGGCCGCGCTGACCGGCAACGAGGTCCAACTTTCGGTCGGCAGCAGCGGCGTGGCCGGCGGCCTGATGAAGGCGGGCAAGGTCAAGGCGCTCGCGCTTGCCGCGAAGGAACGCTCGCCGCTCTTTCCCGACGTTCCGACCACGACCGAGGCGGGCCATCCCGAGATCCAGGCCTTCATCTGGTTCGGCCTCGCCGCCCCCGCGGGCACGCCGCCGGCAATCGTCGACAAGATCAGCGCCGACGTGCGCGCGATCGTGGCGGAGCCCGCCTTCACCGAACGCTTCGTCACCACGCCCGGATGGAAGCGCATCGGCAGCACGCCGGCAGAAACCGACGAGATCATCCGCAGCGAGCTGCCGCTCATCCGCGACATGAGCGCGGCCGCCGGAGTCAAGCCGCAGTAGCAGAGGAGCCGCCCATGCAACTGTCCGACCTCATCATCGACGACCGCCAGCACGCCCGCTTCAAGGTCCATCGCAGCGCCTTCGTGTCCGACGACATCCTGGCGCTGGAGCGCGAGCACGTCTTCGGCAAGTGCTGGCTTTATCTCGGCCACACGTCGGAGCTGAAGAAGCCCGGCGACTTCGTCTCGCGCCGCGTCGGCGGCCGGCCGTTGCTCTATACGCGCGACCGCGACAACAAGCTGCACGCGCTCTACAACACCTGCCCGCATCGCGGCGCGCTGGTCTGCCGCGAGCGGGCCGGCAACCGCCGCGCCTTCACCTGCGGCTACCATGCCTGGACGTTCGACGAGAAGGGCCGCTTCATCGGCATGCCCGGCCGCGAGGCGTTGCCGCCCGACGCCACCGAGGACTGCAAGCTCGATCTCGTGCCTGTCGAGCGTATGGAGGAGTTCCGCGGCTTCATCTTCGTCTGCTTCGACCGCCACGCGATGTCGCTGCGCGACTATCTCGCCGGCGCCGCGGAATATCTCGAATACGTCGCCGACCAGGGCCGCGACGGCATGGAGATCGTGACTGGCACACAGGATTACTGCGTCGGCGCCAACTGGAAGCTGCTGCAGGAGAATTCGGCCGACGGCTATCACGGCGTGCCGACCCATTCGACCTACTTCGACTACATCCGCTCGCGCGACAACTCGAGCTTCAGCAACATGAACTCCAAGGGCTGGGTGAAGAATCTCGGCAACGGCCACGCCGTGTCCGAATCGATCGGCCTGCTGCCCTGGGGCCGCCCCTATGCGCGCTGGGCACCGGGCTGGGGCGAGGAAGCGCGGATCGAGGTCGAGGCGCTGAACCGCGAGATCATGGAGCGACTCGGGCCGGAGCGCGGCAACGTCGTGGCCAACGGCGATCGCAACTTGCTGATCTTCCCCAACCTCGTGGTCAACGACGTGATGGCCACGACCATCCGCACCTTCTATCCGGTGCGGCCGGATCATATGGAAGTCAGCGCCTGGTGCATCGCGCCGGCGGGCGAATCGGAAACGTCGCGCGACCGCCGCCTGCGCAACTTCGTGGAGTTCCTCGGCCCAGCCGGCTTCGCCACGCCGGACGATGTCGAGATGCTGGAGCTCTGCCAGCGCGGCTACGCCAACGCCGCGTCGGCACCCTACAACGACATCTCGCGCGGCATGCTGAGCAACGCGCCGACCAAGACCGACGAGCTGCAAATGCGGACCTTCTGGCGGCGCTGGCACCAGCTCGTGTCCGACAATCCCGCCCTCGAGCTGACGGGGCCATAGTGATGAAGCTCTCCCGCTCCGACGCCGAGGACTTCCTGATCCAGGAAGCGGCGCTGCTCGATTCCTGGAAGCTGATGGAATGGACCGAGCTGTTCACCGAGGACGGCGAGTATCTCGTGCCGGCGACCGACGATCCCGAGGGCACGGCGGGCAAGTCGCTGTTCCTGATCTACGACGACCGCCATCGGCTGGGCGAGCGGGCCAAGCGCCTGCTCAAGCCGACCGCGCATGCCGAGTTCCCCCATTCGCGCACCCGGCACATGATCAGCAACGTGGTGACGGCCGAGGCGGCGGACGGCATGATCCCCGTCACCTGCAACTTCGTGGTCTTCCGCAGCCGCATGGAAGTGACCAACATCTATCCCGGCCATGCCGAGTATCGGCTGGTGAAGGACGGTGACGGACTCAGGATCCGCAGCAAGAAGGCCGTGCTCGACGTGGACGCCCTGCGCCCGCACGGCAAGATCAGCATCATCCTCTGAGGAGGCCGCGATGGAAGGCTACGAGAAGCTGGGCTACATGGCGCTGAACGTCTCGGACGTCGCCCGCTCGCGCGATTTCTACCACAAGCAGGTCGGCCTGCAGCCGAGCGGCGAGGCCGAGGGGATCGCCTTCCTGCGCTGCAGCGAGGACCATCACAACCTCTCGCTTCACGCCGGCGGCCCGCCTGGCCTCAAGCGCGCCGGCTTCGAGATGAAGAGCGCCGCCGCGCTCGACCAGCTCGGCGCGCGGCTCGCGGCCGAAGGCATTGCGGTGTCCGAGGTGCCGGCCGACGAGCGCAAGCTGCTCGGCCTCGGCCGCGCCTTCCGCATCGCCGAGCCGCATACCGGCGCGACCTACGAGTTCTACGATCACATGCGCCAATGGGGCGGCCAGCCGTTCCAGCCGACCGTGGCCAAGATCCAGCGTCTCGGTCATTTCGTGCTCAAGGTCCCCGACTTCGACGGCGCGTGCCGGTTCCATACCGAAGTGCTGGGCTTCCGTGTCTCCGACATGATCGACGGCACGATCTGCTTCATGCGCTGCCATCCCAACCCGTACCATCACGGGGTCGGGCTCGGCCGCGCCAACGAGGTGCTGCTGCACCACGTCAACTTCATGGTGACGGAGGTCGACGACATCGGCCGCGGCATCTCGCGCTTCAACAAGGCGCAGGTGCCGATCGTCAACGGCCCGGGCCGCCATCCGCCTTCGGGCAGCATGTTCCTGTACTACCTCGATCCCGACGGCATCACCGTCGAGTACAGCTTCGGAATGGAGGAATTCCCGGCCGAAGGCGCGCGCAAGCCGCGCGTTATGGAACCGATCAAGGCCTCGATCGACTACTGGGACAGCTTCCTCGACCCGAGGAAGGCCACCGTCGGCGCGATCGAACGGATCGCCGCGGAGTGACTTCATGCTCTTGCCGGACCGCGAGCCTCCGGCTCGCTCATGATCATGAGCGAGCCGGAGGCTCGCGGTCCGGCAAGAGCATGATCACCATTCCAGGCGGTAGACGCGCCTCGCGGTGCCGCTGAACAGGGCGGTCTTCTCCGAGGCCGACGCGCCGGCAGCGATGCGCTTCAGCGCGTTGAAAAGCGCGGCATAGCCGATGCCCATCTTCTCGACAGGGAAGTTGCTCTCGACCATGCAGCGGTCGGCGCCGAACAGATCCAGGCAGGTGCCCGCATAGGGCCGCCAAGCGTCGGCAAGCTGCTGCGAGGTGGGCGGCCCCGGCAAATTGAGATAGTCGATCGCGGCAAGCCGCATCATCAACCCGCCGATCTTCACCGACACGTTGGGGCACGTCGCCAGCTCGGCCATCGCCGCCTTCCAGGCGGCATGGACCTCGTCCCTGCGGCCGGCATACGGCCCATAGCCCAGCACGCCGCCCATGTGGCAGAGCACGATGTTGGCGTCGGGAAAGGCGCGCGCCAGCTCGGTCACCTCGGGCACCTGATGATGGAAGATCCAGGCATCGAACGACAGGCCGAGCGCGGTGAGACGCCGCAGACCGGCGCGGAAGCCAGCATCGCGATGCAGGCCGGGCCCGGATACGACATGGCTGTTGCCGATCACCGGATCGTCGTCCCATGCCGCACCATGGCGCACGCCGCGGAAGCGTCCGCCGCCGGCCGAGATCTGGGCCTCCAGCACCGGCGCCACACGGTCGCCCAGCGCCAGGTCAGCATGACCGACGATGCCGGCGCAGACGCGCGACGGCCCGTACCGGCCGCTGTCGCTCATCGCGCCGACACCGGCACAGAACTCGACCTCGCCGACCGGCTTCATTTCGGCCGGCCCCGTCGCGCGATACATCGAGCGGCACTCGTTGAACACGGTGGCGACGATGTTGTGGCCGGTGTTCGTGTCCTCGAGGAATTCGTCGAGCAGATAGCGATAGCCCGGGAAGTCCCAAAGATGATGGTGCGTGTCGACCACCGGCAGGCCGGGCTCGAGGATCGGCTCGGGCTCGGCCCGGGCGAGCCATGCTGGATCGGGGCGGAAGATGCGGCCGAACTGCGTCGGCTTGCGATTGCCCTGGAACAGCCCACCGAGGGTCGTGTCGTTTGCCATCAGCCGATGTTCTCCCGGATCCAGGCGCGCAGCGAGGCGGCGTCGGACGCACCCGCCCGTTGCGCCACGACGGCGCCGTTGCGGAACAGCATGAGCGTGGGGATGCTGCGGATGTTGTAGCGGGCGGCGAGCTGCTGCTCGGCCTCGGTATCGACCTTCAGGAAGCGAACGTGCGGCTCCAGCTCGCCGGCGACCCTGTCGTAGGCGGGCGCCATCATCTTGCACGGGCCGCACCATTCGGCCCAGAAATCCGCAACGACCGGTATGTCGTTGCGCTGGACATGCGTCGCGAAGCTCTGGGCCGAGGCGGGCACCGGCCTGCCGTCGAACAGGGGACGGTGGCAGGCGCCGCACTTGGCCGCCTCCGCCGGCCTGTCGGCAGGGACGCGGTTGATGGCCGTGCAGTGGGGGCAGACGATCTGGCGGGTCTCGCTCATGAGGGAAGCCTCCTGCGACGGAGAACGGTCGTCAACGCCCGTCGTTGCGGTCCGTCAGCGCATGGCATCCGCCTCGGCCAGCCAGTTCTGCAGCAGGGTGTAGGTGATCGCCAGCACGACCGGACCGAGGAACAGCCCGAGCAGGCCGAACGCCAGCAAGCCGCCGATCACGCCGACGAGGATGAGCAGCAACGGCAGGTCGGCGCCGCGCTTGATCAGGAAGGGGCGCAGGAAGTTGTCCATGGTCAGCGCCAGCACGGTGAAGACCACGAGCACGATGCCGGGGATTGTAGCGCCGCTCACGAACAGCCAGATGACCGCCGGAATCAGGACCAGCGCCGGCCCGAGCTGGGCGATACACAGCATCAAGATCACGGCGGTCAGGACACCGGCGTGCGGCACGCCGGCAAGCGCCAGGCCGGCACCTGCGACGATCGACTGGGCGATGGCGGTCACCACGACGCCGAGGGCGACGCCCCGCGTCGCCAACCCCGCCAGGACGACCACGTCCTCGCCGCGCGAGCCTGCCAACCGGCGGCCGAAGCGACGGCACCAAGCGGCAGCGGTATCGCCGGATGCGTAAAGTACGGCCGAAAACGCTATGGTCATCAGCAAGTGAATGATCATGCCGCCCGCGCTGCCGGCCGCATCGACGAACCAGCGGGTGATCGGGCCGATATAGGGCGTTGCCAGCTTGGCCACCTCCTCGGCGTCGCGGCCGGCCACCGTCGCCCATTTCTCGGCAGCGGTTTCACCCACGAGCGGGATGTCGGCCAGCCATGCAGGCGCCGCAGGAACATGGAAGTCGGGCACGGCGACGACCAGCGCCATGATCCGCTCGGAGTTGACCAGGATGGCGCCGATCGCGGCCGACAACGGCAGCATGACGATCAGCAGCAGGGCCAGGGTCATCAGCGTCACGGCCAGGCCACGGCGCCCGCCCAGCACGGCCTGCAGCCTCAGCATCAGGGGCCAGGTCGCGATCACAAGGGTGCTCGCCCACACCAAGGCGCCGAGGAACGGCCGCACCACGACGAACGAGGCCGCGATCAGGCCGGCAATGCAGAGGATCGCGAGGATCGTGCGCGTCAGGTCGTGTCGTATCTCGGGCATGGCGGACTTCTCCGTCACGAGGGCGGCAGTGAGCTGGCGAGGCTCATCAGATTCTGGGGAGCGATCCGGATGACGCCGTGCCGCGGCGTATCGATATCCGCAATGAATCCGAAGGCGATCCCCGTGAAAAGCGGAAAGATCAGCAACACCCGGTTCGTCGCGCGGGTGCCGCGCGATCCATAGCCGACGAGCACGCTGCAACAGAACGCGGTCAACACCATCAAGGCCCAGGCCGACGGCGGAATGCGATACCACCACGCTGCCTGAGAAAATCCCTGGGCGTTCAGCACGTCGTTCATGCCGGAGACGACGAGGGCCACGATTGGCGTAGGGGTCGCAGCGGCCGGACCGAGGACGGCCGCCCAGAGCTGCTCCTGGAGCTTGGCCGTGCGCGCGCTGATCTCGACCGTCGCCCCTTCGGTAGGCGCCATGAAGTAGCGGATGCGTTCGTCCAGGTAGGACTTGAGCAGCGCGCGGATCCGGGCCGCGTCGTCCGCAGGCACCAAGGCCGCCCGGAAAAACTCCGTTCCGATGGCGTTCGCCTCGGCTTCCTCCATGTTCTTTCGCTGGTCGTAACGGCCCGACGCCATGGAGAAGCTGAACGCCGTGATCAGTCCGAGCAGGGTCAGGGCGGCACCCTGCACGAGCGTGTAATCCTGCCGCGTGTCTTCGTCGATCGGGTAGCGCCGGCGCAACGTCGTGCCGAGCCGCGCCGCCACCCACAGGATCAGCGCGGTGCCGCCCAGTACGACGACCGGATAGTGCGTGAGATCGATCATGTTCGCGGTCGGGCCGATCGACGGACAATGGACAGGTGAATGCCGGTCACTGTCCTGTTCCGAGACCGGGCGGCGTCTTGTGCCAAGCCTGCCCGCTGAGCGCCTGCTGCTCGCCGTAGGCGTAGAGCGCACGCATATAGGTCTGGTCGAACTGACCCGACCTCGGGGTCGTGAAGTCCGAGCCGATATAGGCCAGATTGTAGTCGACCTCGTCGCGCAGGCTGATGAAATAGGTGCGCACCACGTCGTTGCGACCGCTCGACGACAGCATCGTGTCGATCGCCCGCGCTGCGATCGACAGCGTGCGCCGCTCACTCGCGGCATAGTCCGGATCGAGCCGTGCGTTGCGGATGATATAGGCGGTTCGCGACCGGGCGAGGCCGCTGTCCGACACGTCGACCGACGCAGGATAGAGGAAGAGCTGCGCGATCGCGCCGCCGTCGACATGCATCTCCTGGTACTTCTTGCCGTCGACTTCGACGTCGACGAAGACCGGCTGGAAGGCCCCCGGGATCGCCGCCGACGCCCGCAGGATCTTGCGAAACAGCTCGAGCGCGCCGGGATGGCCGCTCGCCGCGATTGCGCCGATGTTCCAGATCACCGGGCGCTGCGCATCGAGATCGGTCGTGCCGATCAGCAGCAGGCGCCCTTTCTGGTACTCCGCCGCGATCGCATCGAGCATCTTCTGGTCCGCGTAGGTGCTGATGATCTGAGCGAGAGGACTGGTGTCGGCCATGGCATCGTCGAACAGCGCGGCGGAAAGCCCGCGGAGGCGATAGACCCTTTCGGGCGTCATGCTGGTATAGACCTCGCGCAGGGCGGCGTCGTAGTTGGGCCCGAGGAAGGCGAAGGGCGCGATCAGCGCCCCGGTGCTGACGCCCGTCACCATCTTGAACTCCGGTCGCGTGCCGGACCGCGTCCAGCCGTTCATCAGGCCGGATCCGAAGGCGCCGTTGTCGCCGCCGCCGGAGACCGCCAGATAGGTCACCGGAGGTAGCCGCGTCGTCGACTGGCCGGCGGCGCGCAAGGCCGCCTTCTCGCGCTCGATCGCCCGCAACGCCTCCTGGATCATCGCCGCGGGGTCGCCATCGGCATAGAAGCGTGCATTGGCGATGCCGAGCGGCTGGGCGCGCTCGGTGTAGCCCTGCGGCACGGCCGCCCCGCGCTCGGGAATCGAGCAGGCGACGGTGCCCAGGCACAGAATCGCGACGGCTATCAGGCGGTGCAGTTTCACGTACAAATCTCCCCCTTCGGCCAGCGGCGCTCATGCGGCCCTCTCCCCGAGCGCTCGCCCCATACAATATTCAATCGTTGGCGCAGCCTCAACGCGCGCCGTCGACCTGCGGCATCACCTCGGTGGCGAAGCGCTGCAGACGCTCGATGCTGGCGGCGATGCTCTCGCTGCGGAAGTCGAAGATCAATTCGTGCACGCCGATCGCGGCGAAGTCGCGGATGTCGCCCGCGATCTCCTCCGCGCTCCCGGAGAAGCTGCGGCGATTGCCGTCGCGGTCCGGCACGCTCGAATCGTAGAGCGGCGCCTTGTAGGAGATGGTGAGGGCCGAGAAATCTCGCCCCTCCTCTTCCGTCAGCCGCTTCAGCGTCGCGAGATGGGTCCGCATCTCGTCCGGCGGCAATGGCGAGGCGGCGATGGCGCCGACCGGGTGCCAGCCGTCGCCGTGCCGCGCGGTGCGGCGCAGCGCGGCACGCGAATGGCCGCCGACCCAGATCGGGGGATGCGGCTTCTGCACCGGGAACGGCTCGCAACGGATGTCGGCAAACTTGTAGAATTGTCCGTCGAAGCTGGCCGGCGACCGCGTCCAGAGCTGCTTGAAGATCTCTATCCACTCGTCACTGACGGCGCCGCGCCGGTCGAACTCCGGGCTGTCGAGCGCCTCGAACTCTTCCTTGAGCCAGCCCACGCCGACGCCCAGCGTCACGCGTCCGCCGGACAGCACGTCGAGCGAGGCCACGATCTTCGCGGTGAGCACCGGGTTGCGATAGGGCAGCACGAGCACGGAGGTCACGAGACGCAGCCGCTCCGTCGCGCCGGCGACGACCCCCAGGATGGAGAAGGTTTCCAGCGCGTCCCCGCCGCTCGGATGCTTGCGGTCGAGCGTATACGGATAGGCCGACTCGCTCTCGACCGGGAAGACGACATGATCGGCAATCATCGCCGAATGCAGCCCCAGCCGTTCGCCCTCGCGCGCCAGGGCAAGGACGCCGTCGCGGGTCGCGGTCGGGCCGCGGGTCGGAAGGTAGAAGCCGTAGCGCATCGGAAGGCCCCGTATCGCCGTCAAAGGTCAGGCGAGTGTAGAGAGCAGGAGTGGATTAGGCTCGCGCCGAATGCCGAGGCGCAGAGAGAGAGGGAGGGGATGATGACCGATCGTGCTTCGTTGCGCGCCCAGGGTGAGGCAATGCGCCGGCGGCTGTTCGGCGACGGCGACGACGGCGCGCCGGCCAACATGCGTACGCTCTACACCGAGGCGGTCTACGGGGCGATCTGGAGCCGGCCGGGGCTGGCGCTGGAGGACCGCATGATCTGCGCCCTGGCCGCCTTCGCCGCCGTGCAGCGGCTGCCCCGCCTCGGCCGCCATGTCGGCGCGGCCCTCGATCTCGGCCTGTCGGCACGATCGATCGTCGAAATCCTCGTCCAGATCGGCATCTATGCAGGCTTCGCGGCGTCCGAGGAAGCAATCGCGGCGGCCGGCACGGTGTTCACCGAGCGCGGCATCGCCATGCCGGACGAGACGGCTCGTGACGACTCGCTCGAAGCACTAAACGCGCGCGGCCGCGCGCTGATGCAGCAGCTCCATGGCGAGCGTGCCACCGGCGGCTACGCCGCGCCGGACAACAAGGTGACCGGCGCGCTCTATCCCCTGGCCATCCAGTATGGCTACGGCGAAATCTGGTTCCGGCCTGGCCTCGACCTGCGTCAGCGGGCGCTGGTCGCCGTCGCGGGATTCACCGCGCTGCGGCTCGACGGCCAGGTGAAGAAGTTCGGCCAGTCGGCGCTCAACATGGGGCTGAGCCGCACCGAGGTGATCGAGGCGGTGATCCAGACCGCGCCGCTTACCGGCTTTGCCCCCGCTCTCAATGCGCTCGGCGGGCTGAGCGAGGCTCTTGCCTGATCACCGCTCGCGCATCTTGGGATCGATCGCGTCGCGCAGGGCATCGCCGAACAGGCTGAAGCCGAACACGGTGAGCGCGATGGCAAGGCCCGGGAAGATCGCGATCCACGGCGCGGTCGAGGCATATTCCTCCGCCCCGCCCTGCAGCATGAGACCCCAGGCCGGCGTCGGCTCCTGCACCCCCAGGCCCAGATAGGACAGCGACGCCTCGGCCAGGATCGCCTGGCCGACGAAGGCGGTCAGCATGATCAGGAACGGCGCCACCACGTTGGGCACCATGTGGCGCAGGATGATCCGGGCGTGGCTGAAGCCAGAGGTGCGCGCGGCGTCGATATAAGGCACCTCCCGGATCGACAGCGCGCTCGAGCGCACCACGCGCGCGCAACGCGGCACCAGCGGCACGGTGATGGCGGCGATCACGTTCTGCACGCCGGTGCCGAAGATGGCGACCACCGCGAGCGCCATGATGATCAGCGGGAAGGCCATGAGGATATCCATCACGCGCTGCAGCACGTCGTCGATCCAGCCGCCGAAATAGGCGCTGGCGACGCCCAGCACCAGGCCGAGGAAGCCGCCGACGAAGGCCGAGACGAAGCCGATGATCAGCGCGGTGCGCGCGCCGTAGACGATTCGCGACAGCAGGTCCCGGCCGAACTGGTCGGTGCCCAGCCAGTGGGCCGCGCTGGGCGGCTCGGTCATGGCGGCGAAGTCGTTGGCGGTCGGGCTGTAGGGCGCGATCCATTCCGCCGACAGGCCGGCGATGGCGGCGATCACGACGATCACCAGCCCGAAGGTTCCCAGTGGCTGGCGGCGGGCGAAGCGGAGCGACGCCGCGAGCCAGGAGCGGCGGCGCACGGGCAGGTCGTCGGTGACGGCGGTCATCGCGGGCGCTTTCCTCAGCCGAAGCGGATGCGCGGGTCGAGCCACGCATAGAGCACGTCGACCACCAGGTTGGTGACGACGAAGACGGCGACGGTCAGCATGACCAGCGCCTGGGTCAGCGTGTAGTCCTGATTCTGCACCGCCAGCACGAACAGCCGACCGATGCCGTTCAGGTTGAACACCTGCTCGGTCACCACAAGGCCGCCGATCAGGAACGCGAACTCCATGCCGATCAACGTCACCACGGGCAGCATCGCGTTCTTGAGCGCATGGCGGTTGATGATCAGCTGCTCGACCAGCCCCTTGGCGCGCGCGGTGCGGATATAGTCCTCGCGCAGCACTTCGAGCATGGCGGAGCGGGTCATGCGCATGGTCACCGCCGAGTAGCGGTAGCCGATGGTGATCGCCGGCAGGATCACGATCGAGAGGTTGCCCCAAGGGTCGTCCCACAGCGGCACGTAGTCGATCGACGGCATCCACGGCGAGCCGAGCAGGTAGTGCGATACGTCGAGCACGATCAGGATCGAGAGGATGCCGAGCCAGAAGGACGGCGTGGCGATGCCGGCGATGGCGACCGTGCGCACGACATGATCGAGCCAGCTGTTCTGCTTCAATGCGGAGATGGTGCCGAGCGGGATGGCGATCGCCACCGCCACGATGGTGGCCAGCAGCGCGATCTCCAGCGACACCGGCAGGCGCGAGGCGATCTCCTGCACGACCGGCTTGCCCGACCACATCGAGGTCCCAAAGTCGCCGATCGCGAAGCCGCCGATGAAGTCGAGGAACTGCAGCGGCAGCGACCGTTCGAGCCCGATCTGGGCATGGCAGGCGGCCAGCGCCGAGGCGCTGACCGTGCCGCCGCTGCCGCCCAGCCGGACCATGCAGATGTCGCCCGGGATCAGGCGCATCAGCAGGAACACCAGCGCCGCCGCCCCGATCAGGGTCGGGATCGACAGCAGCAGGCGGTTCAGGATGTAGCGATGCATCGCCCGCGCTTCGGTGCGCTACTTGTCGAGCCAGACATTGGCCAGGTTGAGGTTCAGGTAGTGGCTGGGGCTGATCTTCCAGCCCTTCATGTACGACCGGTGAACGATGATGCGGCTCCACCACGGGGTCATGATCGTGTCGACCTGGGTGTCGAGCGCGTAGGTCTCGAAGGCGCGCATCTTCTCGCGCTGCCGGGCCGGATCGGGCTCGCGCAGCATGGCGTTGTAGAGCTCGATCAGCTTGGGATCCTCGTAGCCGCCGTAGTTCTCGGGATAGACCGAGCGCGGCAGCACCTTCGCCACGTCGAGCAGCGGGTTGACCAGGTTCTGGCAATTGAACTCGACGGCGACCTCGAAGGTGCCGGCCCGCAGGCCTTCGTAGAACGGCCCGGTGGGCAGCACGCGCTGGGTGACCTTGAGGCCGATCTTGCTCCATTCGTCGATCGCCCAGGTGGCGATGAACTTGTAGGGCTGGTCGACATTGCGGTTCATGAGCTCGAACTTCAGGCCCTCGGCGCCGGCTTCCTTGAGGAGCTTGCGCGCCTCGGCGCGCGCCTTCTCGATGTCGGTGCCGAAGCCCGCCATCTTGGTCAGCTCCTCCTTCGTCGCCGCCAGCGGCGAACCCGGGAAGACCAGGCCGCCGACCGTGTGCACCGTGGCGATCTTCGACAGGGCCGGCGCGCCCTTCCACTGGTCGATCGCCAGCGCCAGCGCGCGGCGCACGCGCACGTCGTCGAACGGCTTCTTCTTCTGGTTCGGGGTCAGCAGGTTGACGCAGTTCCAGTCGCTGGTCTGTACCGTGACCTTGTCGCCCAGCTCCTTGACCAGCTCGTCGCGCGCCGACGGCGGCATGCCGCGGAACTCGGTGGCGGCTCGGTCGGCGCGGATGGCGTCGACCCTCACCGACTGCTTGGCCGCGAAGATGGCATTGAAGCCGTCGAGATAGGGCTGGCCCTCGTGATAATAGTCGGGATTGCGCACGCCCTTGATCGATTGGCCGATCTCGTAGCTCGAGAACTTGAACGGGCCGGAGCCCAGGACGTTCTTCTCGTACCAGGCGGGATCCTTCTCGAGGATGTCCTTCTTGTAGATGTAGGCGAAAGGATCGGCGAGCGCGGGCACGAAGGCGCTGGTGGCGAACTTCAGCTTGAAGACGACGGTCTCGTCGTCCGGGTTCTCCACCTTGTCGACCATGACCATGTAGGCTTCGCGCGCGCTCGACACGCCCTTGGGCGGATTGACGATGTACTGCCAGGTCCGCGCGACGTCGGCCGCGGTGAGCGGTGTGCCGTCGTGGAACTTGACGCCCTTGCGGATCTTGAAGGTGTAGGTCTTGCCGTCATCGGTCGGCTTCGGCATCTCGGTGCAGAGATCGCAGACGAAGTCGGTCGAGGAGGACGGGTTCTCGGGATTGATCGCGATCAGCGTGCTGTAGAACGGCGCTGTCGCGTGCAGCGTGGCGAAGGTGTTTTCCTTGTGCCCGTCGAGGCTGGGCGGCGCATCGGCCGGGATCATGTAGGTGAGCGTGCCGCCGCGCTTGGGTGTCTGGGCCGACGCGGGTGTCGCGGCCAGCGCCGCCGCCACGGCCATGGAGAGGCCGGCGGCCAGTCCTCGCAGGTGCGTCTTCATGTTCCCTCCCAATTCTTCGTTATCGATCGCGCTTCTTCGTTCGACCTTCCTCAATTCACCTCGCTGCAGGCCACCCAGTGGCCAGGACGCAGCTCGCGCAACTCGGGCCGCACCCGGCTGCAGCTCTCGACCGCCAGCGCACAGCGGGGATGAAAGACGCAGCCAGACGGCGGATTGATCGGGCTCGGCACCTCGCCCAGCACCGGCTGGAACGCGCGGCCCGCCTCGATCGTCGGATCGGGGATCGGCACGGCACCGAGCAGGGCGCGCGTGTAGGGATGCAGCGGATCGTCGAATAGCGCGTCGCAATCGGCCAGCTCGACGATACGGCCGAGATACATCACCGCCACCCGCTGGCAGAGATGGCGCACAACCGACAGATCGTGGGCGATGAACAGGTAGGTGAGGCCGAAGCGCTCGCGCAGGTCCTCCAGCAGGTTGATCACCTGGGCCTGGATCGACACGTCGAGCGCCGACACCGCCTCGTCGCAGACGATGAACTCGGGCTCCAGCGCCAGCGCCCGGGCGATGCCGACCCTCTGGCGTTGGCCGCCCGACATCTCGTGCGGATAGCGGTCGGCGAAGCTCGGATTGAGGCCGCAGACCGAGAGCAGCTCGCGCACCCGCGCCGCGCGCCGGGTCGCGTCCGGCGCCAGACCGTGCACCATGATCGGCTCGCCGATGATGTCGCCCACCTTCATGCGCGGATTGAGCGAGCTGTAGGGGTCCTGGAAGATCACCTGGATGCGCCGCCGCAGCGCCAGCATGTCCCGCCGCGACAGCGTGCTGATGTCGACGCCGTCGTAGAGGATCGCGCCGGCCGTCGGCCGCTCGAGTTGCAGGATGCAGCGGCCGGTCGTCGTCTTGCCGCACCCGCTCTCGCCCACCAGGCCGAGCGTCTCGCCGCGCCGTAGCGCGAAGTCGATCCCGTCGACCGCCTTCACTTCGCCGATCTGCCGCCGCATCAGGATGCCTTCGGAGATCGGGAAATGCATATGCAGGCCGCGCACCTCGAGCAGCGGGCGGTCTGCGCCGGTGCCGCTCATGCCGCGGCCTGCGCGGCGGATAGCTCGTTGCGACGGAAGCAGGCCGACTGGTGGCCCGATGCGCCGGCCGGCTCGAGCGGCGGGCGCGCCTCGGCGCAGGCCGCGACCGCAAACCGGCAGCGCGGGCGGAATGCGCACCCGCCGTCGAGGCGCGTCAAGTCGGGTGGCTGGCCCTCGACGGGATCGAGCCGAGCCTGGCGCGGCCGGTCGAGTCGCGGCACCGAGCGCAGCAGCGCGATCGTGTAGGGATGACGCGGGTCATGATAGAGGTCGGCCGCCGGACCACTCTCCACGATGCGGCCGGCATACATGACGTTGACCCGACTGGCGTACCGCGCGACCACGCCGAGATTGTGCGTGATGATCACCAGCGCGACGTTCAGCCGGCGCGTCAGGCCGGTCATCAGCTCGAGGATCTGCGCCTGGATCGTCACGTCGAGCGCCGTGGTCGGCTCGTCGGCGATGATCAGCCGCGGCTCGCAGGTCAGCGCGATGGCGATCATGATGCGCTGCCGCATGCCGCCCGACAGCTGGTGGGGATACTGGCCCAGCCGGCGCTTCGGATCGGCGATGCCGACCAGGGAGAGGAGCTCGAGGGCACGCCGGTCGGCCGTCGCGCGATCGGCGCCGCGATGCTGCTGCAGCGTCTCGGTCATCTGGCGGCCGATCGTCAGCACCGGATTGAGCGAGGTCATCGGCTCCTGGAACACCATGCCGATCTCGCCGCCGCGCACCGCACGCATCTCCTCGGCCGAAAGGCCGAGCAGGTCGCGGCCGCCGAACAGGATCTGACCTTCGACGATACGTCCCGGCGGATCGGGAATGAGGCGCAGGATGGACATCGCGCCGACCGACTTGCCCGAGCCGCTCTCGCCCACGATCGCCACGGTCTCGCCGGCATCGACGGTGTAGGACACGCCGTCGACCGCGCGCACCAGGCCGGCGCCGGTCCGAAAATGGGTATGCAGATTCCTCACGTCGAGGAGTGCCGTCATAGGCCCTCGCAGCGTTTTCCGTCCCTGATCCACACCTTTTCGCCGCCCTTGTGCCGGGCGTATTCAGCTTATTGTAAGCTTATCGCAAGGCGGAAGCGAGGGGGTGCGATGGGGCATCCGGCCGCGCCCCCGAGGCCCTGAGCCTTGGTCTTCATTGGACCGCGCACATCCTGCGCGCTCGAGCTCATGAGCGCGCAGGATGCGCGCGGTCCAATGAGCACGATCCGCGGACTACGCCTTGTCTTGCCTGACCCGGTTGCTCAGCCGGCCGAGGCCGTCGATCTCGATCATCACGCGGTCGCCTGGGCGCAGGAACTTCGGCGGCGTGAAGCCGATGCCGACGCCGACCGGCGTGCCGGTCGCGATCACGTCGCCCGGCTGCAGCGTCATACCGGCCGAGAGCGTCTCGATCAGGGTCGGGATATCGAAGATCAGGTCGCGCGTATTGGCGTCCTGCCGCAGCTCGTCGTTGACCCAGCATCTGACACGAAGATTCTCCGGCTCGACCTCGTCGGCCGTCACCAGCCACGGTCCCATCGGGCAGAACGTGTCGAGCGACTTGCCGATGAACCATTGCTTGTGCCGCGCCTGCAGGTCGCGCGCCGTCACGTCGTTGACGATCGTGTAGCCGCAGACCTGGCCGTAGGCATCGGCCTTCGCGATCCCCTTCCCGCCGCGGCCGATCACCACGGCGAGTTCGGCCTCGTAGTCGAGGCTGTCGCTGACGCCGGTCGGATAGAGGATATCGTCGCCGTCGGCGATCACGCACTCGGGCGCCTTGGTGAACACGATCGGCGCGGCTGGAATGGCGTCGGCCGCCGAGCTGGCGCTGCTGTCGAAGCCACTGCGCGCGAATTCCTTCGCATGCTCGTGATAGTTCTTGCCGACGCAGAAGACGTTGCGCGCCGGGCGCGGGATCGGCGCCTCGATCCGGACCTCGGACACCGCTATTCCCTCGCCGGCGAACCGCGCGGCCTTCGCGATCGTATCGAGCTCGGGGATGATCGACAGCATGTCGCCGACCGGACGGCCGAGCATCTGCTCCAACAGCCAGATCCGGCCAAGTTCGGGGCGGATCGCACCGACCTTGCGATTTCCACGATACGTGATGGTCACGAGCTTCATACGCGTCCTGCCTCCATGCCGACGGCAAGCACCGTCTTTGCCACACCCTCCCCGCTCAACGCGAAGGTCAGGGCGTCGCGATACGCCGAGAACGGAAAGACGCGGCCGGCCGGCGGGTTCAGCCGACCGTCGCCGACCCAGCCCAGCAGCTCGTCGAGCTCCGCATCGGCCCGCCCGGCCTCGAAGACCTGCGCGAACTGCCGGTAGTCGACGCCGACCAGCGAGGCGCCCTTCATCAGCGGCAGGTTCGCCGGCAGCGCCGGGATCGGGCCGCCGACGAAGCCGACCACCAGATGGCGCCCGCCCCAGTTCAGCGAACGGAAGGCGGGCTGGAACAGCGGCCCGCACGCCGGATCGAACACCACGTCGATGCCGCCGCCGGCCGCGGCCCTGAGGCGGTCGCGCCAGCCTTCGACCTCGCGGTCGAGCGTGATGGCCGCGCCATGCCTTGCCGCCAGCGCCCGCTTCTCCTCCGTCGAGGCGACCGCGATGACCGTGGCGCCGAGCAGGCAACCGACCTGGACCGCGGCCAGCCCGACGCCGCCGGCCGCGCCGAACACCAGCAGCTTCTCGCCGGCGGCAAGATGGGCGCGATCGCGCAGGCCGTGCAGCGCCGTCACGTAATTGATGCGAAACCCGGCCGCCTGCTCGAACGCCATGCCGGCCGGCAGCCGCTTTACCGAGCGGGCATCGGCGATCGCCCGCTCGGCGAAGCCGCCACGCACCTGCGCGATCACCCGATCCCCGACGGCAAGGCCGCTGACGCCCGCACCGAGCGCGTCGACCCAGCCCGACACCTCGCCGCCCGGGATATGCGGCAGCGGCGGCTTCACCTGGTAGCGCCCGAGCGCCACGAGCGAATCGACATAGCCGACGCCACAGGCCGCCACCTTGATTCGCACTTCGCCGGCCATGGGCTCGGGCACGGCAATCTCGACTTCGGCATAGTCGTCGATCGACGCCAGGGAGTTCGTCCGTATCGCCTTCATGCCGCGACCTTGCAGGAAAGTCGGCGCGCCGCAACGATCATGTTCCTCTCCGCGCAACGCGGGGAGGAACACGAAGCCACGCCGCTACTTCTTCGCCGCGCCCCAGAACACCATGACGGGCGGCAGGGGCGAGAGCGTGACGATCGCGTCGCGCGCCGCGCCGAAGCCGCGCCATTCGCCGAGCGGGATGTGGGTGACGACCTGCAGGGCACGGGTCTGCACGGCGGCGGCGGCGGCCTTCTTCTCGGCCTCGGTGGTGGCCTGGGTGAACCGGTCGCGCAGCGTCTCGAGCTCGGCATCGCACGGCCAGCCGGAGCGCGCCTTCTCGCAGGTCGCCACCAGCAGCGGCGTCATCAGCGGGTCGAGGATGTCGAGCTGCGACCAGCTCGTGCCATAGGCGTTCCAGCCGCCTTCGGACGGCGGGCCCTTCTTGCTCACCAGGCGCGAGACCATGCTCTGCCAGTCCATCGGCTGGATATCGACCTTGATGCCGACCTTCTCGAGCTGCGCCTTCGCGACGGCTGGAATGTTCTTCATGACGCCGAGATCGGTCGGCTGCGGCATGACGATCGGCGTGCCGTCGTATTTCGCCTCGGCCAGCAGCGCCTTGGCCTTCTCGACATTGCCTTCGATCAGGCCGTCCGTGCCGGCCGTCGAGGCGAACGGCGAGTCGCAGGTGAACATCGCCTTGCAGGTCCGGTAGAACTGGCTGTTGCCGATATTGGCCTGCAGGAAGTCCTCCTGGCTGAGCGCATAGGCGATCGCCTGGCGCACCTTCTGGTCGTTCAGCGGCGGCTGCAGCCAGTTCGGCCGGAAAGTGAGCTGATTCCAGCTCGTGCCTTGCAGCAGCCGGATCCCCTTAGCCTTCTCGACCACCGGCAGATGGTCGAAATTGACCGCCTGCAGCCAGTCGACCTCGCCGTTGATCAGCGCGTTGACCTGCGTCTCCGGGTCGGGGATCCAGATCCACTCGACCCTGTCGACCAGCACCGTCTTGCCGCCGGCCAGCCCCGAGGGCGGCTCGGCGCGCGGCTTGTATTTCGGGTTCTTCACGAAGACGATCTTCTCGCCCGGCTTCCACTCGTCGCGCTTGAGGATGAACGGCCCGGAGCCGGTCGCCTCGTCGATCTGCTTGAACGGGTCGGTCTCGGCCACCCGCTTCGGCATCATGAAGGGCACCACGACCGACGGCTTGCCGAGCGCCGCCAGCATTGGCCCGAACCGCTGCTTGAGCACGATCTGGAAGGTCTTGCCGTCGACGACCTTGTATTCGGACAGATACGAGGCGAGCTTCTGCCCCATCGAATCGCGCGCCGACCAGCGCTTGAGCGAGGCGACGCAATCCTCTGCCGTGACAGGCTGGCCGTCGTGCCATTCGAGTCCGTCGCGCAAGGTGAAGGTCCACGTCAACCCGTCCTCGCTGGTCTTCCAGGTGTCGACCATCTGCGGCCGGATCTGGAACGCCGCATCCATCGAGAACAGCGTGTCGTAGACCATGTAGCCGTAGGACCGCGTGACGTAGGCGCCGCTCCAGATCGGATCGATGATCTTCACGTCCGAATCCATGACGGCCCTGATCGTCTGCGCCGGCGCGACCGGCGCAAACGACGCGACCGCCAGGACGGTCGATACGGCAGCAAGCAAACGACGCATCACGATCTCCTTGCAAACCCTCCGTCGTCCCGACCGGAGCGAAGCGACCTCTTCATACAACGTCCGCCGACATGAGGAGGTCCCTCGACTACGCTACGCTCCGCTCGGGACGACGGGCGTTAGCCGCGATATCCCCGACCACGCGGACCCGCACCCGCAGCGTGTCGCCGGAAAGATAGGCCAGCGGCAGGTCCTCTGCCTCGACCGTCTTCAGCGTGCGCTCCTCGGCGCCCGAGGCGACGGCCCGGGCGCGGGCTTCGGCGGCCGCCGTCTCGAGCGCGCGATCGCGGCCCATGCCGCTCAGGATGCGGTCGACCTCGCCGCTCACCTGCGCGATGCCGGCGCCGACGGCGTTGGCGATGGCATGGTGCTCGACGCGCACGACCTCCGACGCCCCCTCGACCGTGTCGGGGATGAGGAAGCTGCCGCCGCCGACCGCCAGCAGCGGCAGGTCGCCCGCCTCGGTCTTCATGCGGTCCATGCCCTCGGCGATCATCTCGCGCATGCGCCGCAGCGTCGCCTCGACCATCGCCTTCGGCAGGCCGGCGACCTTGCTCCGGTCGCCGATGTCGGCGACGCCCGCGGCCACGGCGATGTCGGTCGCCGTGAGCTGCCGGCCGCCGAACACCAGTGCCTCGCGGGTCAGCCGGTAGCCGACGCTGCCCGGCCCGATCGCCTGCGTGTCTGCCGCGATCTCCGTGCCGCCGCCCAGCCCGATCGACAGCAGGTCGGGCATGCGGAACAGCGTGCGCACGCCGCCGATCTCGACCGTGCTGTTGGCCTCGCGCGGGAAGCCCGCCTTGAGATAGCCGATGTCGCTGGTCGTGCCGCCGACATCGACCACGACCCCATCCTCGACGCCGGAGAGGAAGGCTGCACCGCGCATGCTGTTGGTCGGCCCCGAGGCGAAGCAATAGACCGGAAAGGCCTCCGCGACCTCGGCGCGCATGATCGTGCCGTCGTTCTGGGTCAGGTAGAGCGGCGCCTGGATGCCGCTGTCGCGCAGGGCATCGACGAAGGCGCGCGTGGTCTTGTGTGCGAGGTCCTGCAGGCAGGCGTTGAGCAGCGCCACGTTTTCGCGCTCCAGCAGGCCGATGCGGCCGAGCTCGCTCGACAGCGTGACATGCAGGTCCGGATTCTCGCGCCGCAGGATCTCGGCCGCCTCGACCTCGCATTCGTTGGTCAGCGGCGAGAACACGGCGGAGACCGCGACCGAGCGGACGCCCGCCTCCGAGATGTGCCCCGCCGCTTCGCGGATCGCGTCGCGATCCATCGGCACCAGCGGTCGGCCGTCATATTCGTGACCGCCACGCACCATGTGGACCGTGCCGCGCACGAGGCCCGCGAGGTCCTTCGGCCAGTCGACGAACGGCGGCAGCGAGGCGCCGGAGGGCAGGCCGATGCGCAATGCCGATACCTTGTTCAGCCCGCGCCTCTGTACCACGGCATTGGTGAAGTGCGTGGTGCCGATCATCACGCCGTCGAGCCCGGCCGCGCCCTCTCCGTCGAGCACCAGCCCGAGCACCGTGCGCACGCCGCCCAGCACGTCCTCGGTGGTCGGCGTCTTGACGCCCTTCACCACCTTGCCGTCGACGATCAGGGCGGCGTCGGTGTTGGTGCCGCCGACATCGATGCCGATCCGCTTCATTGGCCCCTGCCCGCGAGAACCGTCCGGAAATCGAAGTCGTAGCCGAAGGCGCGCGGACCGGTCGCCGCCAGCGCTCTCTGAGTCAGGAAGAAATCGGGCACCGGCAGCACCACGACGCTGACCCGCTGGCCGTAGCGGATCATCTCCGTGCCGATCGCCTCGCCCGAGACGCTGTCCATGACGCAGATGATCTCCGGCGTCGTCACCTGCACCTCGCCGTCGCGCCACGCCGCGGCGAACTCGTTCTGGAAGGCGAGCTCCAGCGAGGCGCCGCGATCGCCGTCGAGCCCCTCGATGCGCACCGTGCCGCGCAAAAAACCTTCCGTCGCGCGGCGGCTCACGTCGTGGACCTTGCCCCTGAACAGCACGGCGCCCTTCTCGGCCTCGACCAGCGCGGCGATCGGATCGTCATGACGCCGCCGCGCCTCGTGGACGGTGCGTCCGATGCGGATCGCCTTGGTCGTGCTGTGCAGGATGGCGTGGTCCTTGACCTCGCGGCCGGTGCGCGGCGCCTTGCAGGTGGCCGCGACCGAGCCCATCTCGGTCAGCGCCTTGCGCGCGATCCGCTCCATCCATTTCGGGCTCTCGGCGCGCGGGATGATCAGCTCGGTGTCGCGGATGTCGGCCAGCACCAGCGGCAACATCGGCAGCTCGTCGATCGCGAAGCTCGACATCTGCGTCTCGGGAAAGGCGCGGCCCATCGCGTCGGCGTCGACCACCGGCAGGCCGGTCACCGCCGCGACCATCAGCGGCTGCAGGGCGTTGGTCCCGCCGATCTCGCCCGACATGACCGCGCGCACCTCGCGGCCCAGGTACTTCTGCATCGCGACCAGCGGCTTGACGGCGAAGCGCGGGTCCGACAATCGCTCGCGCCCGACCAACGGCGCGCCCATGCTCGACACCAGCGCGACAGCATCGTCGTCCGCCAGTTCCATCGGATCGATCAGCGAGACGCGCGTGCCGGTCTCGTACAGAGTGCGCAGGTTGAGGCCGGCGAGGTAGGGATTGCCGCCGCCGCCGGCGCCGAGGATCCAGGCGCCGGTGGCCAGCAGGTCGATCTCGTCGGGTTCGATGGTGCGCATCACGCCCCCTTCCCGGCCGCGGCGCGCGCGGCGATCCCGCGCGGATCGGTGAAGAAGTGCGTGCCCTTGCGCGCCAACCCGCCGCCCAGGCCGAGCGGCGTGCCGTCGGCGCGCCAGCAGGCCGCGCCGGTCATGCCGCCGTCCTCCCGGAAATCGATCGCGCACATGCCGCCGGCGACATGGTCGACGGCGACTACCGGATGGCCCATCGCCGCCAGCGCGGAGCGCACCGGCTCGGGGAAGCCCTTCTCGATCTCCGCCTCCTGCCCCTGCGTGAAGACGCGCGGCGCCTCGACCGCCTCCTGCAGGCTCATGCCGTGATCGACGATGTTGAGCACCGCCTGCATAGCCGCGGCGGGGATGCGATGCGCGCCGGGCAGGCCGAGCGCGAAGATCGGCCGGCCGTCGCGCTTGCCGATCAGCGCGGTGATGCCACTGGTAATGCGCTTGCCGGGCATCAGCGACAGCGCGTGCCCGGGATGCGGATCGAACAGCAGCATGTAGTTGTTCGGAATGATGCCCGTGCCCGGAATCATGAGGCGCGAGCCGAACAGGCTGTTGAGCGTCTGGGTCGAGGTGACGACGTTGCCCTCGGCGTCGGCGACGGTGACGTGCGTGGTATTCTGCGATTCGTTCGACAGCACACGCGATTCGAAGGTGCCGGCGCGGTTCGTCCGGATCTGCGCGCGGCACTCGGCGGCGTAGTCCTTGGAGATCAAGCGGGCCATCGGCACGTCGACGAACGCCGGATCGGCGGTCGCCGCGCGCCGGTCGGCCGCCGCGATCTTGAGGCATTCGAGCACGAGATGGACGGTCTCGGGCGTGCCGAAACCCAGCGCCCCGAGATCGAATGCCTCGAGCATGTTGAGGATCTGGATGGTGTGGACGCCGCCCGAGCAGGGCGGCGGCGGCCCGACGATCTCGACGCCGCGATAGGTGCCGCGCACCGGCTCGCGCTGCACCGTGCGGTATTGCTCGAGATCCTGGAAGCGGACGAACGAGCCCGCCTTCTCGAGATAATCGGCGACCTGGCGGCCGAGCGCGCCGCCGTAGAGCAGGCCTGGTCCGTGTTGCGCGATGGCGCGCAGGGTTTCGGCATAGTCGGCCTGCACCAGCAGGTCGCCCGCCACGAGCGGCTTACCGCCCGGGAGGAAGACCGCGGCGATCGCGGCGTCCTTGCAGAGGTCGAACACGCAATCGGCGATCGACGTGGCGAGGTAGGGTGTAACGGCGAAGCCGCGCGCGGCGTGACGAATGGCGGGCTCGATCAGGGTCGCGAGCGGCAGGCGACCAAACCGTTCGACGACCTCGCACCAGGCCTTCAGGTTGCCCGGCACGGCAACGGCTTTCGGTCCGACCCGGTTGGCCCAGCCTTCGGTTTCCATATAGGCCGGCCAGGTATCCGACACCGGCGTGAAGCTGTCGGGCCGGGTCGAGGACGGCGCCGTCGACAGCCCGTCGATCACGACTTCCCGCCCGTCGGCGAGGTGGATCAGGGCGGTGCCGCCGCCGAAGATGCCGACCATCATCGGCTCGACGACGGTCAGCGTGAACAGCGCCGCGACAGTCGCATCGATCGCATTACCGCCGCAGGCGAAGATCTCCGCCGCCGCGGCCGAGGCCAGTGGATGGTTGGTCACCGCCATGCCGCGCGCCGCCGTCACCGGCGTCTTCTCGCAGGCGAAGACCGTGCCCGCGCGCTCTTTCCACGTCATCGCTGCTCCCCTTCGCTCCACCCTCTTTGGCAGTTCCGCCGGGGGCGCGCCACTCCAGTCGCGCGCCCATCGGCGCTAGCTTTGTTTGCCTGGTCGCTTCTTGCCCTGAGTCATGCTCTTGCCGAGAGCGACGCAAAATTGGCGCCTATGAGTGGCGCCCCCAGCGGAAGGCAAAGGTTGCGGAGTCGATATCGCCGGAGGACGATGCGTGCCAGATCCCTGCAAGGACGGCTCCCATGAAAGCGGCGTATATCGAGAAATTCGGCGGCCCCGAGGTCCTCACCTATGGCGACCTTCCAGATCCGGTCGCGGGGTCGGGCCAGGTGGTCGTCGGCACCGCGGCGGCCAGCATCAACGCGGCCGACTGGAAGGTCTGCGCCGGCGAGTATGGCGGCACGCCGCGCTTCCCGATGATCCTCGGCCGTGACTTCTCCGGCGTGGTCGGCACCGTCGGACCGGGCGTGCACGACCTGAAGGCCGGCGATGAAGTGTTCGGCGTGCTCGAAGCTGGCCGCGACGGGACCTACTGCACGAAGATCGCGGTCGGCGCCGCCATCGTCGCGAAGAAGCCCGCCGGCATGAGCCACGTCGAGGCTGCCGCGCTCGCCCTCACCGGCCTCACCGCGCTGTGCTCGATCGAGGATTGCCTGAAGCTGAAGCCGGGCGAGACGATCCTGATCCAGGGCGGCGCGGGCGGCGTGGCGAGCTTCGCCATCCAGGTCGCCAGGCATATCGGCGCACGGGTCGTCACCACCGCCAGCGCGGCCAACCGGGACTATCTGCGCGCGCTCGGCGCCGACGAGGTCATCGACTACAACACGACCGACTTCACGACAGCGGTGAAGGACTGCGACGCGGTGTTCGATACCGTCGGCGGCGACGTCGCGACCCGATCGTTCGCCGTCCTCAAGCCCGGCGGCCGCGCCGCCTTCATCGCCTCGGGCGCGCAGGCGCCGAAGCCGGCGCGCGCCGACGTAACCTCACTGCGCCCGGCCGTCGGCCGCGACCGCCCGCACCTCGAGCGCATCCTCGAGCTGCGCCGCATCGGCGCCGTCCGCGCCCCGCACGTCGTGGAGTACCGCCTGGCGCAGGCCGCCGACGCCCTCGCCGTCAGCGCGGCCCGTCACCTGAAAGGCAAGCTGGTCCTCACGATGTGAGGGCCGCAGATCAGACCTGAATTGGCGAGCGCAGGCGTGTTGCCGTCCCCACCCGGCCTCCCCGTACGACGCAGGGCAATTGCCTATTGGATTTCCCTCCCCCGTCTTCGGGGGAGGTGGCGCGGTAATCCGCGACGGAGGGGGGCAAGAGTCGCGGCGTGCATGATTTTGACCCCCTCCGTCCGCGTAAGACGCGGCCACCTCCCCCGAAGACGGGGGAGGGAAATCTTCGTGCGACAGCCCCCGGGGGGAGGCCTCAGCCGCCTCGTCTGCCGCTCATCCCTTGGCCGCGATCTTGTCCTGTGTCTTCAGGTCGAAGTCGCTGGCGTCGTGGCGTTCGTGGAGCTGGGCGGCGGGATCGCCCTGCAGGCGGTTGACGATGCGGCCGCGCTTGACTGCGGGGCGCGCGCCGATCGCGTCGGCCCAGCGCTGGACGTTTTTGTACTCCTGCACCGACAGGAACTCGCCTGCGCCGTAGAGCAGGCCCTTCGCGAGGCCGCCGTACCACGGCCATACCGCGATGTCGGCGATCGTGTAGTTGTCGCCCGCGAGGTACGGGCTCTCGGCCAGCCGGCGGTCGAGCACGTCGAGCTGCCGCTTGGTCTCCATCGCGAAGCGGTCGATGGCATACTCGAACTTGGCGGGCGCATAGGCATAGAAATGGCCGAAGCCGCCGCCGAGATAGGGCGCGCTGCCCATCTGCCAGAACAGCCACGACAGGCACTCCGCGCGCGGCGCGGGGTCGGTCGGCAGGAAGGCGCCGAACTTCTCGGCGAGATGGACCAGGATCGCGCCGGACTCGAAAACGCGGATCGGCGTCGGCCCGCTGCGATCCAGCAGTGCCGGGATCTTCGAATTGGGGTTCACCGCGACGAAGCCGCTACCGAACTGGTCGCCGTTGCCGATCTTGATCAGCCAGGCGTCGTACTCGGCGCCCTTGTGGCCGAGAGCGAGAATCTCCTCGAGCATGATCGTGACCTTCTGGCCGTTCGGCGTGCCCAGCGAATAGAGCTGCATCGGGTGTCGACCGACCGGCAGCTCCTTGTCGTGCGTCGGGCCGGCGATCGGCCGGTTGATGCTGGCGAAGCGGCCGCCACTCTCCTTGTTCCAGGTCCAGACCTTCGGCGGCGTGTACTCGGATGACTCGCTCATTCTGCAGATCCTCTTCGGGCGGTAAACGTCAGGGCCGCCATCCTAGCCTGACGGCGACGCCCCCGCGCGTACCATCGCCGCGCCCCTCGTCAGGACGGCAGCGGCCTCTTCGACGGTCCGTTCGATCACCTCGCGCGCCGTGGGGATATCGCGGACCAGATCGACGCTCTCCCCGGCCCACACGACGCGCTGGCTGAAGTCGGTGGCAGGGCTGGCCAGATAGTCGGGCTCGACCTCCTCCCTCTGCCCGTGCAGCGCCTCCTCCCTGCCGTGCCAGCGATCGAAGAATGCGTTGCGCAGCGCGCGCCCCGGATAGATCGCGGGCCACGCGGCGCCGCGGACGATGTCGAACACCCGGGTCTGTGCCGTCTCGTCGCCACCCGACGCCACCGTCCTTTCCTTCATGGCGCGATCCCACAGCGATTCGACTGTCGCGGTGAAACGGGTGCCCATCGAAATGCCGGCCGCGCCGAGCGACAGGGCGGCGGCGAGCCCTCGCCCATCGGCGATGCCGCCCGCGGCAACGACCGGGATCGCGCCGACCGCATCGACGACCGCGGGCACCAGCCCGATCGTGCCGCGCGTCATCCCCGAATGCCCGCCCGCGTCACGGCCCTGCGCGATGATCACGTCCGCGCCGGCCGAGGCCGCCTGCCGCGCCTGTTCGAGCGTCTGCACCTGGCAGATGATCCGGCAGCCCGCCGCCCTGATGCGCGGCGTGTACGGCGTGGGATCGCCGAACGACAGCATGACGGCGGCCGGCCTGGCGTCGAGCGCGACATCGAGCGCGGCCGGGTTTCCGTCGAGCGCCCACAGGATGAAGCCGATGCCGACGCGGGCATTACCCGCCTCGGCCAGCTCGCGGCGGATCGCCTTCTCGTCGGCATAGCCCGAGCCGAGCATGCCCAGGCCGCCCGCGTGGGTGACCGCGGCGGCCAGCTTTCCGCCCGCCGCCGATCCCATCGGCGCCAGCAGGATCGGATGCTGGATGCCCAGCAGGCGCGTCAGCGCGGTTTCGAGTGTCGCCATCCATTCCTCCCAACGAGCGAGTGTGCCTGCCGCGGCCCGGCCACCGATCAATCGCGTCCCTTGCGGCTGCTGTAGAAGACCAGCGCCATGAGTCCTGAACCGAGGGCGAGGGTCGCGACGATGCCGAGCGTCATGGCGAGATAGCCGGAAAACGTCATCGGCATGCCCGCATCGGCCGTATCCCAGCCGAAAATCATGAAGCCGATGGCGAGCGCAAGCAGCAGCAGCAGGATGGCCAGCACGATCCAGGAACCGATCTGCATCGACGACGACGTCATTCTCCGCACTCCTCGTTCGCGATGGGGGCGTTCGGCGCTTGGTTTACCCAGCCATCCGCCGGGACAGTCGGCCACGGATCGCCGATCGCCGCTTTGCTTGCAAGCAATGTTCCCGGAAAGGCCGGGTTGCGCTCAGGAGCCTGGCTGGCGGAGCGGCATGCGGGCCAGGTAAGCGGAGCGGAACTCGCCGAGGGCCTGGAGGGCGGCACGATCGCGGATCGTCACCTCGTGCCCGTTCATCGCGATCAACCGCTCGGCTTTCAGCTCGGCGAGCATGCGGTTGACGTGAGGTCCGCTCAGCCCGACGACATCGCCGATCCCCTCCTGCGACAGCGGCATGAAGAAGGTGTCTTCCGAGGCGTCGCCGATCGCCTGGAGGCGGGTCAGCATCTCGAGCAGGAAATGCGCGAGCCGCTCGCGGGGCTCGCGGCGCCCCGCGTCGACGATGTGCTCGGCGTAGATCGCCGCCTCGCGCGCGGCGAACCACACCATCGCCGTCGCAACGCGCGCCCTCGCCAGGCACAGGTCGGCGAAGGCGTCGAGCGGCACGTAGTGCAGGCTCATGTCGCCGAGCGCGGTCACCGAGAAGACGGCGTGCTCGTAGAAGCAGGCGGGAAAGCCGATGATGTCGCCGGGCATGACGACGTTCACGATCTGCCGCTTGCCGCTGTGCAGGAGCTTGTAGCGGATGGCAAACCCGCGCTCGACGATGTGCAGCGCGCGGTCCTTGTAGCCTTCGACGATGATGTCCTCGGCCTTCCTGACGACCGTCCCGCGTTCCAGCAGGCGGGCCAGCGCGGTCAGGTCCTCCTCGTCGAGCGCCACCGAATGGTCGAGCCGGGTGACCAGGGGATGGGCGCGGATCGAGCTTGCGCCGGGCTTCTCCACGGCAATCAGCCGCCGCCGGGAGGACGCGCCCACGATCGGGCGCGCTCCAGCAGGCGGCGGGCCCGGATGACGACCGGAAGGTCGATCATGCTGCCTTCGAAGGCCACCGCGCCGGCGCCGTCGGCGGCAGCCGCATCGAAGGCGGCGAGCAGGCGGCGGGCGCGGTCGAGCTCGTTCTCGGAGGCGCCGTACTCCTCGTTGATGATCGGCACGTGCGCGGGATGGATGCAGGACGCCGTGGTGAAGCCAAGCGCCTTGCCGCGCTTCAGGCCGGCACGATACGATTCGAGGTCGTCGATGTTGGCGAGCTGGCCCATCGAGCCCATCGGCAGGATGCCCGCCGTGCGCGCCGCCGCCAGGCCCTGCATGGCGAAGACGTACATGCTGTCGGCCGAGGGGATAGCGCCGAGCTCGGTCGCCATGTCCTCGCCGCCCACCGACATGCCGGCCATGCGCGGCTCGGCGGCGATGGCGTAGAGATGCGGCAGCGCCGCCGGCGATTCGATCAGCGCGAGGAAGCGCGTATGGCCGATCGCCATGCCGAGCGCGGCCTCGCGGTCGCTCACCAGCTCGGCCAGCAGGCGAACATGCTCGGGACCCATCACCTTCGGCAGCATCAGGGCGGCGACGCCCGGCATCACCGACGCCGCTATGTCGGGGACGGCAAGGTCGAGCGGGCGGTTGATGCGCACCACGACGTCGCTGCCGGCCTGGGCGACGCGCGGCACGGCCGCCGGCAGGGCGGCACGGGCGGCGGCCTTGTTGGCGGGCAGGATCGAGTCCTCGAGATCGAGGATGATGGCATCGGCGCCGCGCGTGTGCGCTTTCGCCAGGAAGCGCTCGGACAGCACGGGCACGAATAGCAGGGACCGCCAGGCGGGTTGGACTCGATTCATCGGGGACCTCAAATGCCGAGCCGGTAAAACCGCGAGGCGGTGCCGTGGAACAGGTCGGCCTTCTCGCTGGCGCTCGCGCCCTGCGCCAGGCGCTTGCAGGCGTTCCAGAACACGCCGTAGCCGTAGGAACCCTTGTCGACCGGGAAGTTGCTCTCGAACATCGCCCGGCTGGCGCCGAACGCCTCGATGCAGGTTTCGACATAGGGTCGCCACGCGGCGGCGAGCTGCTCGGAGCTGGGCGGCAGCGCGCCTTCATGAAAGTCGAAGCCGAACACCTTCATCCCGAGGCCGCCCAGCTTCACGTGCACGTTGGGACAGGCCGCGAGGTCGCGGATGCGCGCGCGCCAGTCGGCGAAGACCGCATCGCGCTGGCCCGTGTAGCGGCCGAGCCCGATCGGAGCGCCGACATGGTTGAGCACGACCGGCGTGGCCGGGAAGGCGCGCGCGAGATCGAGCAGGTCGCCGAGCTGCGGATGATACATATAGGAGTCGAAGCTCAGCCCGAGCGGCGCGAGCTGTGCGAAACCCTCGCGCACGCGCGGATCGCGCAGCCAGCCCTCCGGCCGCGCGAGCGTGGCGCCCCATTGGCCCTGGTCAGGATCGCTGGCCGAGATGAAGCGGATGCCGCGGAAGCGGCCGCCACCCGCCACGATCATCGCCTCCAGCACCGGCCTCACGCGCGCGCCGAGCGTCAGCTCGCCATGGCCGACGATCCCGGCGCAGACGCGCGGCCTGCCGTAGCTGCCGCTGGCGCTCATCGCGGCCACGCCGTTGGCGAACTCGATCTCGCCGACCGGGCGCATCTCCTGCGGCCCGTCGGCGCGATACATCGACAGCCATTCGAGATAGACGGTGGCCACGACATTGTGCCCGCTGTCGATGTCGGCCAGCAGGTCGGGCAGTAGGTACGTCCCGCTTTCCGGCCGGTCGATCAGGTGATGATGCGGATCGACGATCGGCAGATCGGGCTCGAGCGCGTCCTCGCGGCGCAAGGCGAGCCAGTCCGGACGGACCGCAAGATGCGAGCTGATCGGGCCCGCCGGAATGGTGGATGCCATGGTCTTCCTCCTCCCGATCCCTGCCTCCCCGGAGCGCAACGGCGAGCCCATGACCGTCGACCACTATAGAACCCAGTGCTTCAGTGCAAAGCACGACAAACGGGGCACGCACCTCTTCCGTGGCTTTCGCAGGCCCGTCTGCCGCCCGTTCTGGAGCTGCTCCAGGCAAGGTTGTGATGACGTGGCCCTTGCCGCCGGGACACCCGTCTGGAGATCGACAATATCCACACCGAAGGCCGGGTTGCGCGCCTCGCTCTCTACATCGATCCGGAAAAGGAGGCTGCAAGGCAGAGCGCGCGAGGAATGGGCAACACTCAGCGCCGCTCTTGCTCAAGTAGTATATACAAAACATATTTTCGATCAAGAATTGCTCTTTCGGCCTGCCTTCGCCAGTTTCCCGAAAGCAAAGACTTCGAGCATCCATTCGTCCTCCAAGCAGCGTCGTCGCGCTGGAATCATGATTGATCCCAACGCGAGCGAACGGGATCGCTTGTCCCCTCGACAAAGGCAAATCCATGCACGAACGACAGCCAAGCCGGACCGCTCTCGGCGCCGCCGGCTATCGGGCCGCTCATCAGCAATTGGAGGGCGGCAGGGTATTCTCCGATCCTCTCGCCCACACCATTCTCGGCGACGGCGCCGACGCCATCATCGCGGGATTGTCGGCAGGCCCTGCACAGCAGGGCATGCGCCTCTTCATGGCGGCGCGTAGCCGCTTTGCCGAGGATTGCCTGGGTGTGGCCGTGTCTCGCGGCGTGCGGCAAGCGGTGGTTCTCGGCGCCGGCTACGATACATTTGCGCTGCGCAATCCCTATTCGGAGTTGGGGTTGCGGGTTTTCGAGGTCGATCATCCCGCGACCCAAGCCTGGAAGCGGAAGCGCCTGTCGGAGGTCGGCCTCGCCATTCCGGAGTCGCTGGTCTTCGCGGCGATCGACTTCGAAAGCGATGATCTCGGTCACGGGCTACGGGATGCCGGCTTCGATCCTGATCATCCCGCGTTCTTCATCTGGCTTGGCGTCGTCCCCTATCTTGGGCGAGCCGCCATAGCGGCGACGCTTCGCTACATCGCGAGCGTCCCGGATTCCGAGGTCGTGTTCGACTACAGCGAACCGCTGGAGAACTATCCGCCGGAGCGGCGGGCAGCGATCGTCGCGCTCGGGGCGTATACGGCCGGAATCGGTGAACCCTGGCTCAGTCATTTCGATCCCGACGAGATCGTTCGGGAACTCCGCGGATGCGGCTTCGGGGATATCGAAGACCTCGGCATGTCCCAAATCGCCGTCCGCTATCTCGACGCGCCCGCCGGCACCCTCGACAGCGGCCCCGGAGGGCACGTGATCCGGGCAGCCCGTGCGCGGCTTCATCGGTGATATTTGCGGCGGTGCATGACTCTGCTCGTGGCCCAAAACGGACGCCACACAAGAATGGTGCCCCCGGTCGGACTCGAACCAACACTTCCGTGAGGAAACCTGATTTTGAGTCAGGCGCGTCTACCAATTCCGCCACGGGGGCACGCTGAGGTGCGACCGGAATAAAGCCGATGGCCCGCACGCGGTCAACGACGGAGGTTGCGGGCCCCCGCGCCGTTCGCTCATATACCGCCCGTCATGCATCCCTCGATCCACGCCAAGGCGCAGCCCGACAAGGCCGCCTACATCATGGTCGCCACCGGCGAGACCGTGACCTATCGCCAGCTCGACGCGCAGTCGAACCGCATCGCGCAACTGTTCCGCGCCCAGGGGCTGCGGCCGGGCGACCACATCGCCCTGTTCCTCGAGAACAACCCGCGCTTCTTCGAGATCTGCTGGGGCGCCCAGCGCTCGGGCCTGATCTACACCGCGATCAGCTCGCGGCTCACCGCCGCCGAGGTCGCCTATATCGTGGAGGACTGCGGCGCCCGGCTGTTCGTCACCTCCGTCGCGCTGGCCGACAAGGCGGCGGAGCTCGCGCCGCTGATGCCGGGCGTGGCCGCGCGCTACATGATCGGCGGCACGATCGAGGGCTATGCCGCGTGGGAGGACGCCGTCGCCGCCCAGCCCGCGACCCCGATCGCCGATGAGACCGCCGGCCACGACATGCTCTATTCGTCGGGCACCACCGGCCGGCCCAAGGGCGTGCTGCCGGTGATCGAGCCGCAGCCGATCGATGCCGACAACCCGCTGCTGCAGGTCACCCGCAAGCTCTACGGCATGGACGAGCGCACGGTCTATCTCTCGCCGGCGCCGCTCTATCATGCCGCGCCGCTGCGCTTCAACATGACGGTCATGAAGCTCGGCGGCACCTCGGTGATCATGGAGCACTTCGACCCCGAGGAGTTCCTGCGGCTCGTGCCGGCGTTCGGCATCACGCACACCCAGCTCGTGCCGACCATGTTCGTGCGCTTCCTCAAGCTGCCCGACGAGGTCCGGCTGAAATACGACGTCTCCTCGCTGCGCTGCGCCATCCACGCCGCCGCGCCCTGCCCGATCCCGGTGAAGGAGAAGATGATCGAGTGGTGGGGACCGATCATCTGGGAGTATTACGGCGGCACCGAAGGCAATGGTCTGACCATTTGCAATTCGGCCGAATGGCTGGCGCACAAGGGCACGGTCGGCCGCGCCGTCGTGGGCCAGCTGCGCATCTGCGACGATGCCGGCGTCGAGGTCCCGCCGGGCGAGCCGGGCACGGTCTACTTCGCCGGCGGCCGGCAGTTCGCGTACCACAACGATCCGCAGAAGACCGCCGAGTCGCGCAACGCCCAAGGCTGGAGCACGCTGGGCGACGTGGGCTATGTCGACGCCGACGGCTTCCTGCACCTGACCGACCGCAAAGCGTTCATGATCATCTCCGGCGGCGTGAACATCTATCCGCAGGAAGCTGAAAATCTGCTGATAAATCATCCGAAAGTGATGGATTGTGCGGTCTTCGGCGTGCCCAACGAGGACTTCGGCGAGGAAGTGAAGGCGGTCGTCCAGCCGCGCAGCATGTCCGACGCCGGCCCCGGCCTGGCCGAGGAGCTGCTCGCCTATTGCCGCCAGCATCTGTCGACCATCAAGTGCCCGCGCAGCATCGACTTCGAGGCCGAGCTACCGCGCCATCCCACCGGCAAGCTCTACAAGCGCCTGCTGCGCGATCGCTACTGGCAGGGCCGCGAGAGCCGGATCCTGTAGGAAAATCCCATGACCAATGACTGGCGCGCCGATCCCCTCGCCTGGGGCGACGGCCCTACCGTTCTCGAAGTCTTCCTGGAACCGACCTGCCCGTTCTCGGTGAAGGCCTTCGGCAAGCTCGACGCGCTGCTCGATCACGTCGGCAAGGACCGCCTGACCGTCAAGCTGCGCCTTCAATCGCAGCCCTGGCACATGTACTCCGGTGTGATCGTGCGCTGCATCCTGGCGGCCTCGACCCTGCAAAGCGGCAAGGCGGCCGCCAAATCGGTCATGGCGGCCGTCGCCGCCCATCGCGAGGAATTCGAGTTCGATCGCCATTGCGGCGGCCCGAACCTCGAGACGACGCCGAACGCAATCATCCGCCGGATCGAAGGCTATAGCGGCCTCGCGCTCGCCGCGGCCTTCGCGATCCCCACCCTCGACCGGGAAATAAAGTGGCACTGCAAGTATGCCCGGCAGAACGGGATCCACGTCTCGCCGACCTTCATGGTCGACGGGCTGGTCCGCGCCGACATGAACAGTGGCGATTCCGTCGCCGAATGGGCGGCGAAGCTGTCCGCGTGAGCCAATCTTCTGGGGAGAACGCCATGAAAGCCGCCGTCGTCACCGAGCAGGGCGTCCAGTACACCGACGCCCCCAAGCCTTCGCCCAAGGCCAACGAGATCCTGATCCGGGTCAAGGCAGCCTCGCTCAACCGGGCCGACCTCGCGGTCGCCTCGGGCCATCGCCACGGCACGGTCGGCGGTGCCGGCACCATCGTCGGGCTGGAATGCGCC
The DNA here is from genome assembly GCA_945957125.1 of uncultured Rhodospirillales bacterium. Lineage (GTDB taxonomy): Bacteria > Pseudomonadota > Alphaproteobacteria > Reyranellales > Reyranellaceae > Reyranella. Next base: position 43,233 of record CAMFJT010000004.1, read on the forward strand.
GGCGAGGTCGAGGCGATCGGCGCCGACGTGAAAGACTTCAAGCCCGGCGACCGGGTAATGAGCTCCGCCGCCGGCGGCTTCGCCGAGTATGCCGTGGCCGATGCAGGCCGGGCGCACAAGATTCCCGCCAACAACATGAGCTACGAGCAGGCCGCCTGCATGCCGGTGGCGGTGCAGACCATGCACAACGCGCTGGTCGGCGCCGGCCGCCTGAAGAAGGGCGAGTCGGTGCTGATCCAGGGCGCGTCGTCGGGAGTCGGCCTGCTCGGCATGCAGATCGCCAAGCACATGGGCGCCTCGATCGTGATGGGCAGCTCGACCAACGAGGGCCGCCGCGGCAGGCTCAAGGAGTTCGGCTGCGACGTGGCGATCGACACGACCGACCCGAAATGGCCGGACAAGGTCAAGGAAGCGACCGGCGGCAAGGGCGTCGACCTGATCGTCGACCAGGTCTCGGGCGGCGTGATGAACCAGAACATGGAGGCCGCCGCCATCCTCGGCCGCATCGTGAATGTCGGCCGCCTGGGCGGCATGAAGGGCGAGTTCAACTTCGACCTGCATGCGCTGAAGCGCATCGACTATATCGGCGTGACCTTCCGCACCCGCAGCCCCGAGGAAGTGCGCGACATCGTGCAGGCCGCCCGCAAGGACCTGTGGCCGGCCATCGAGGACGGCAAGCTCAGCCTGCCGATCGACAGGACCTTCCCCCTGTCCGAGGCCGCCGCCGCGCTTGCGCACATGAAGGCCAATGCCCATTTTGGCAAGATCGTCCTCGTCGTCTGAGGACGGAAACAAGGCAGGCCCGCAATGAGCAAATCGATCAACCATCTCGCCACCGCCGACGGCCTGTTCTTCGGCAAGGATGGCCTCGACCGGCGCAAGACCGAGAAGATGGTGGACGAGGCGCTGGCCGGCACCGACGACGGCGAGCTGTTCCTCGAATACGTCCAGAGCGAGAGCCTGTCGTTCGACGACGGCAAGCTGAAGAGCGCGTCGTTCGATACCTCGCAGGGCTTCGGCCTGCGGTCGGTGGCGGGCGACGTCACGGGCTTCGCCCATGCGTCGGCGCTCGACGAGCAGGCGCTGAAGCGCGCGGCCGAGACGGTGAAGACCGTCCGCTCGGGCCGCGGCGGCACGTCGGATGAGTCTCCGCGCGGCACCAACCGCCTTCTGTATGCCGACGACAATCCGATCGACGGCGTGCCGTTCGCGCAGAAGGTCGCCCTGATGCAGGAGATCGATGCCTATGTCCGCGGCAAGGAGCCCAAGGCGCGCCAGGTCTCGGTCTCGCTGTCGGGCTCGTGGCAGGTCGTGGAGATCGTGCGCGCCGGCGGCTGGCGCGCCGCCGACGTGCGCCCGCTGGTGCGGTTGAACGTCAGCGTGGTCTGCGCCGACGGCTCGCGCATGGAAGCCGGCAGCACCGGCAGCGGCCGCCGCGCCGCCTATGGCGATATCTTCCTGCCGGGCTACTGGCGGAAAGAGGCCGACGAGGCGATCCGGCAGGCGCTGGTCAATCTCGATTCGATCGAAGCGCCGGCCGGCGAGATGCCGGTCGTGCTGGGCGCCGGCTGGTCGGGCGTGCTGTGGCACGAGGCGGTCGGCCACGGGCTGGAAGGCGACTTCCACCGCAAGAAGACCTCGATGTTCAGCCACCTGATGGGCGAGATGATCGCCTCGCCCGGCGTTACCGTGGTCGACGACGGCACGCTGAACGACCGCCGCGGCTCGCTCACCATCGACGACGAAGGTACGCCCACCCAGCGCAACGTGCTGATCGAGGACGGCCGCCTGGTCGGCCTGATGCAGGACCGCATGAACGCCCGCCTGATGGGCGTGAAGCCGACCGGCAACGGCCGCCGCCAGGGTCACGCCTATGCGCCGATGCCGCGCATGACCAACACCTTCATGCTGGGCGGCGACAAGGACCCGAAGGAAATCATCGCCTCGGTGAAGAAGGGCCTCTACTGCGCCAATTTCGGCGGCGGCCAGGTCGACATCGTCTCGGGCAAGTTCGTGTTCAGCGTGACCGAGGGCTACCTGATCGAGGACGGCAAGATCGGCCGGCCGGTCAAGGGCGCGACCTTGATCGGCGCGGGTTCCGAGGCGCTGACCAAGGTCGGCATGGTCGGCAACGACATGGCACTCGATCCCGGCATCGGCACCTGCGGCAAGGATGGCCAGGGCGTGCCGGTCGGCGTCGGCCAGCCGACGTTGCGGATCGACGCCCTGACAGTGGGCGGCACGGCGACCTGAAGCCGGCTACTCCCGGACCCAGGCCTGCCGCACGAAGGCGGCGATGTCGCCGTCGGTGACCGGCTGGCCCGGCGGGACGCAGCGCGTCGCATAGAGGACCCATCGGGATCCCTGGGCGTTGCCGGAGCCGGTCTTGCGGATGCCGATGCAGGATTCCTTTTCGGCGCTCTCGAAGGAAACGATATCGGCGTCCTGCCGGCGGCCAACATTCGACATGTTGGCGCTGCCCCGTCCCTGTGGACTGCGTCCGCGCACGGCGTCAGCGAGGTCCTGCTTGGTAACGATCGCCGCCTTGGCGCTCAACGCCTCGGCGACATAATAGTAGTACTTCGTGTTCTCGATGCTGCCGGAGGCATTCCAGAACCGGTAGACGCCCTCGCCCGTCGCAAGGGCATCGATGGTCATCTTGTCCGTAGCCCGGCAGCGCAGGCCGTCCGTCGGTCCGATGCGGGATTGACGACAGTCGATATCCAGCCATTCCACGCTGCCGGCCTGCGCCGAGACGGCAGCCGGCAGTCCGAGCGACATCAATACCCCGAGCACACTGACCGATCGCATCATCACCATCCGCCTCTCCTCCGGAGGCCGGGGGAGAGAAGCGCGCGCGGCGTCGTTGGGCAAGGCCTCAGGGGTTGCGTTTTGTATCGTTCCGCACGCGCCTGTATCGGACGTGAAACACTGTCGTGCCGGCGGGCGTCACCGGTCGAGCCAGACGTCCTCGAAGCGCCAGTTGTTGTAGATGCTGTTGACGTGCAGCGTGATGTTCTTCACGTGCGGCCACCAGCAGCCCGCGGCGCGGCCATAGGCGATGATCGGCTTGGCCATCTCCTCCTGCAGCTTGCGATCGATGTCCCACACCATCTTCAGGCGCTTGTCCTGGTCGAGCTCGCGAGACTGCGCCTCGAACAGCTTGGTCATCTCGGGATTGCAATAGCCGTTGTAGTTGCGCAGCGAGCCGCAGCCGTAGGTCTCGAACAGCGCCACGTCGGGATCGTCGACCGCGATGCCGCTGAGGTTGAGCGCCACGGCGTAGTCCTTCTTGAACACCCGGTTGTAGTAGACGCCGGTCTCGATGACCTCGAGCTCGCCGTCGACATAGACCTGCTTGAGCTGGTCGATCAGGATCACCGCCGGATCGCGGAAGGTGGCGATGTTGCGCGTGCTGACCTTGACCTTGAGCCGCTTGTCGGGACCGTAGCCCGCCTCCCGCATCAGCGCGCGCGCCTCGTCGCGCGCCTTGGCTACGTCACCGTATCCCGGCACGTCCTTCAGCATCTCGTCGGGCATCCCCCACACGCCGTCGGGCGGCGCCAGCATGATGCCGCTCGGCTTGCCCTGCCCTTCGGCCAGGATGTCGATGAACGCCTTGCGATCGATCGTCAGCCCCAGCGCGCGGCGGATCTTGGGATTGTCGAATGGCGGCGCCTCGGCATTGACGATCAGGTTGGAGCTGACTCCGGTCTCGCGCATGGTGCAGATCGCCTTGGGCGCGTCGGCCTTGATGTTCTTGAGCAGCGGCACCGTCACGTCGGTCGGGAATGTCATGTCGAACTTGCCGCTGACGAACGACAGCATGCGGGTCGAACGGTCGGGAATGATGGTGAACTCGATGCCGTCGAGGTAAGGCAGCCCCTTCTTCCAGTAGTCCTGATTTTTGACCAGCTTGATGGTCTCGTTCATCTTGAACTCGGCCAGCTTGAAGGGCCCGGTGCCGATCGGGCGCCGCCGCATCTGGTCGGGCGGCACGTGGCAGGCGTAGATCGGCGTGTAGCCCGAGGCGAGCAGACCGAGCAGCGAGGGTTGCGGCGCCTTGAGATGGAACGTCACCTGGGTGTCGCTCTCGACCGTCACCTTCTCGACGTTGCTCCACCAGGCGCCATGCGGGTTGCGGCGCAGCTTGCTCTCGCCGCTCAGCAGCAGGTCGAAGGTGCAGGCGACATCCTTGGCGGTGAAGGGCTTGCCGTCGTGCCATTTCACGCCCTCGCGCGTCGTGAAGACAAGCTTCTTGTAGCCGTCCTGCCATTCCCACTTCGTCGCGAGTTCCGGCACGATCGACTGCAGGCTGTTCTTCGGCACGTGCTGGTCGAACAGCACCAGGTTGTTGTAGACTGCCATGAACGCCGCCGGCACCGACACCGTCGCCTCTTCGTGGATCGAGGCGCTGGGCGGATTGTCCATATGCTGGATCTTGAGGATTCCGCCTGATTTCTGGGCCCATGCGGGCCCCCAGAACGCAATCGCCGCCGCAGCGGCAAGCAAGGCAACGCGACCTCTTTGGGCGTTCATTGTTTCCTCCCTGACTCTATCCGATTTCGAAGCACCTCCTCGATCTACGCACGCACGCCTACGCGATTCACATCGACTGTGGTCAAGCGCGACGCGCTTGGCAATCCTCGTCGTTCACGGTCACGGCGTGTAGAGGCCCCGGGCGGCGGCGAGCCGCACGCAGATCGCCTCGATGGCGTCGAGCGTCGGTGTCGCCACGCCCGCCGCGCGGCCGAAGGCGACGGGGGCGCGTACGATCGATTCGATCTCCATCGGGCGGCCGAGCTCGTAGTCCTGCAGGATCGACGGACGATGGTCGGGATAGGTGCGCTGCGGGCCGAAGCGCTGGTCGGGGCTGTCGTCGAGCATCACGCCATGAGCAGCCGCGACCGCGAGCGCCTCCTCGAGCGCGCGCCGGGCCAGCGGATTGACCGTCGGATTGCCGAGGATCGTCGTCGGCTCACGCAGGATGAGGCACAGCGTCGACCCGCACAGATTGGCCATCAGCTTGTGCCAGATGTCGTAGCGGATATCGGTCGTTGCCGGCGAGGCGATGCCGGCGGCGATCAGGGTCCGGCGCAGGGCGAGGATGCGCGGGCTCTGACGGTCGTCGGTCTCGGCGACCCACAGCGTGTTGCGTTCCGGCGAGATATTGCGCACAACGCCGGGCGCGATCACGTGGTTCGACGAAGTCACCACGGCACCCACCGTGCGTTCCATTCCGATCGTACGCGCGAGCGCACCGCCGGGATCGAGGCGCGACAGATCGGGCGCGGCAGGCCGCGCGCCGAGGCCGTGTCCGTACCACCACGGAATGCCGTTCTGCACGAAGGCGACCATCGTGTCGCCGCGCAGCAACGGGCCGATGGCGTTGGGCAGGACATGCTGACCCGACGATTTCATCGTGACCAGCACGGCATCCTGCGGGCCGAGATCGGCCGGCTCGTCGCTCGCCTTCACCGGCATCACGATCTTCCTGTCGCCGGTCAGCAGGGTCAGGCCGTCGGCGCGGATCGCCTCGAGATGCGCGCCGCGCACCACCACCGACACCTCGTTGCCCGCCGCGGCGAGGCGCGCGGCGAAATTGCCGCCGATCGAGCCGGCGCCGTAGACGCAAATGCGCATGATCCCCACTACCAGGAAGCGAACCGTGCTAGGTCTTCGACTCCGTCAGCTTGAGCGAGTCGAGGAAACGGTTGGCAGCGGCCTTGCTTTGTTCGTTGTCGACGGTCACGAGCAGGCGGAACAGGCGGTCCTTGGCGATGTAGGTGCGCATCATCACCCCGGCGCCGGCCTCGCCCTCGATGTCGAGCGCGTAACCGTCCCAGCCCTGCAACGTCACCGGCTCGTCGCGCAGGTATTTGTACTGCGGCTTAGGGAATGCCTTCTCGGCTTCGCCGCGCCCCAGCTCCCGGGCCATCTCCTTGCTGTCGCGGCTGGAAAGCGCGCCGGGATCGTAGTCGACATAGTCGAAGTTGAAGATCTGGCCGCCGCGCCGCGACTCCCAGGCGACCCGCGCGCTGGCGTGACCCTTCTCCTTCTCCGTGGCGACGGACTTGGTCGCAGGCGACGGCATCTCGAGCCGGAAGCGCAGGTCGGGCGCGACGATGGTCTGCCAGTCGTCGGCCTGGGCGCGTGCGCCCAAAGGAACCACCAGCAGAGACAGCAAGAGCAGACGGCGTTCGATGACACTCATGCAGCCGGCACCAGATCCTCTCGGCCCGACCATTCCCACGCCACACCGGTGCGCGAGACGCCGAGAAGCAGGCCATGCAGTTCCCTGGGATGCACCCAACCGCCATCGGGCTCGGTCACCGGATCGCTGCCGCGCGGCGTGTAGCGTGCATTGGCTTGCAGCAACCGCCCGCGCACCTCGGGCCAGTCGTGCACCTCGACGTAGCACATATAGAGCGAATCGCCGTGCTTGTGGGCGAAGCGTCCCATCGGATGGACATTGTCGGTGACTTGACTCAATTCGATGCGGTCGAGCCGGTTGGGCGGATCGAACAGGGTGAGCGTGCCGACATAGCCGAAGCGCTCGCTGCCGATCGCGCTGAAGCGCGACGGATCGAGCCCGAACAGGCCGGCATAGACCGCCGCCACCCGCCGCCAGTCGCTCATCAGCGTGTTGGTCGTCTCGTACAGGAACGACACAGGTCCCACCCTTTTGCGGTAGGTGCTCTGCGAGATCACCATCGGCAGCCCGAAGGTGGCGTCGGGGCCGAGATAGAGCTGCTCGCCGTCGCGCTCGTAGGGCACGCCGAGACCCTCCCAGCGCTTCACCATGCCGTCGAGGTCGGCAGTGCAATAGCCCGCCGTCATCAGCCCCTCGCCGCGGCGGGACAGGAAGTCCTGCGTCAGCCCTGCCCCATCGGCCTCGCACAGTTCGAACTCGCTTTCGCCGACGGCGAGGATCGTGCGCCGGGCGGAGAGATACCGGCTGTGATCGTGCCGCGCGACCTCGCTGCCCAGGAGCTGGCCATAGCGCTGGGCCGCCCTGGTGGCGTCGTGGACGGCGATCTGAACCCTGTCGCAGCGGTCGAGCATGGACCGCACCCTACCTCAGTAAGCGTAGTCGCGGAACAGCGGTGCGAGGGCGCCGTTCCATTCGCCCCGCCATTTCTCCAGCAGCTCGTCGGCCAGCGCCTTGCCCGAATCGACTGCACGGTCGAGCGGCAGGAGATAGGCCGACTCGTCGTTGCCGCGCCCGTCGAGCCGTTTGCGCGCACGCAGTCCGCCATGGGCGATCTTCAGAACCTCGCGGCCAAGCTCGTACAGCGGCTTTCCCTTGAACGGCGTCTGTAGCCCGCTCTTCGGCGTCTCGGCGCGCAGGTAGTCGTGATCCGCCACCGTCCAGCCCTTCACGAGATCCCATCCCGCATCGAGCGCGGTCTGGTCGTAAAGCAGCCCGACCCACAGCGCGGGCAGCGCGTTCAGCATCTCATAGGGGCCCGAGTCCGCGCCGCGCATCTCGAGATAGCGCTTCAGCCGCACCTCGGGAAAGGCCGTGGTGACATGGTCGGCCCAGTCGTTGATGGTCGGCAGCTCGCCCGGCCGCGCCGGTAGCTTGCCCTTCAGGAAGTCCTTGAAGTCCTGGCCCGAGGCATCGATGTACTTGCCGTCGCGATAGACGAAGTACATCGGCACGCCGAGCATGTAGTCGGCATAGCGCTCGAAGCCGAAGCCGTCCTCGAAAACGAACGGCAGCATGCCACAGCGGTCGGGGTCGGTGTCGGTCCAGATGTGGCTGCGATAGCTCTTGTAGGGGACGGGCTTGCCTTCGACGAAGGGGGAATTGGCGAACAGCGCGGTCGCCAGCGGCTGCAGGGCGAGCGAGACGCGGAACTTCTTCACCATATCCGCTTCCGACTCGAAATCGAGATTGGTCTGCACGGTACAGGTGCGCAGCATCATGTCGAGGCCGAGCCTGCCCTTCTTCGGCATGTACTCGCGCATGATCTTGTAGCGGCCCTTGGGCATCCAATGGACGTCCTCGCGCGTCCATTGCGGCGCGAACCCCAGCCCGATGTAGCCGGCACCGATCTCGCCCGCGACTTCCTTGACCTCGCGCAAATGCTGCGCGGTCTCCGCCGCCGTCGCGTGCACCGTCTCCAGCGGCGCGCCGGAGAGCTCGAACTGCCCGCCCGGCTCGAGCGTGATGCTGGCCTTGTCGCGCAACAGGGCGATGGTGTTGCCGTTCTCGACCACCCGCTCCCAGCCGAAGCGCGTCAGCCCTTCGAGCATGGCGCGCACGCCGGCCGGACCCTCATAGGGCAGCGCCTTCAGGGTCTTCGCGTCGAACCCCAGCTTCTCGTGCTCGGTGCCCATGCGCCAGGCATCGCGGGGCTTGTTACCGGCAGCAAAGTACTCGATCAGCTGCCGCCGATTTTCGATCGGCGCGCCGCCGCCCGATGGTGGTGCGGACATGCGTTGATGCTCCCTCATCGCCCCGCGCCACGAGAGCGGCGGAGCGGCGCGGTCGCATGAGCTTTCCTCACGCGAGCCCGCGGCTGGTTCATGACGTTCGGAGTCCCCTCTCCCATATCGGCGGGGGCGCGCGCAAGGCTCTTGCAAACGGGGTTGCGCCGGGAGCGCGGCGCTCCACAGCCGCACTCATAACCACCAACTTTGACTCTTTTCTTTCTCCTCCCCCGTCTTCGGGTGAGGTGGCGCGGTAATCCGCGACGGAGGGGTCATAGGCCACACCGATTCCGCGACTCATGCCCCCTCCGTCCGCGCAAGACGCGGCCACCTCCCCCGAAGACGGGGGAGGAGAAAGGGAGGCTAAAGGGGCACAGTGCCGCGTGAGGTGCGGTAGTCGCTCTGCAGCCTCGGCGTCGGCTGGCGCCAGTCGCCGACCATGGCCTGCCAACAGGCCAGCGCCGCGAGCGCGGCAGTGTCTGCGCGCAGGATGCGCGGGCCGAGGCCGACCGCCATGACATCCTTCATGCGACGAAGGCCCGACAGCTCCGTTTCGGCGAAGCCGCCTTCCGGACCGATCACGATCGCCCAAGGCGCCGCGCGCGCCGCCTCGTCGAGCGCGGCCAGCGCCTCGCCGATCGGCGGGCCGCCGCCGGTCTCGTCGCACATCAGCAGGCGACGGCCGGCCGGCCATGCCGCGAGCAATCGCCCGAGGTCGATCGGCTCGCGCACCTCGGGCACGGAGAGACGCTCGGTCTGCTCTGCGGCCTCGACGGCATTGGCCCGCAGCCGCTCGACATTCACCCGCTCGACGTTGGTGTGGCGCGTGATCACCGGCTGCAGCACGGCGACGCCCAGCTCGGTCGCCTTCTCGGCGATGTAGTCGATGCGTGCGCGCTTGACCGGCGCGAAGCACAGCCAGAGGTCGGGCTCGGCGGCCTGCTCGCGCCGGCGTTCACCGACCTCGGCAACCGCAGCCTTCTTGCCGCGCAGCGACAGGCGCGCCCGCCATTCGCCGTCGCGGCCGTTAAACAGCAGCAGCTCGGCACCGTCCTCGCGCCGCATGACGTGGCGCAGGTAGTGTGCCTGAGCCTCGCCGAGCGCGGCCTCGCTTCCTGCGGATAGATCGGCTTCGACGAATAGACGCGTGGCGCTCATGCGCTCATGATGCAATCATGACTGCCGGGCCGACAACCACGGGCTTCACCGACATCGACCGCCAGCACTGGACGCTGCGCTACCTGCCGGCGTGGGCGCGGCCGTACGGTCGGCTGGCGCGCTGGGACCGGCCGATCGGGACGTGGCTGCTGATGCTGCCTTGCTGGTGGTCGGCGGCGCTGGGCAGCGGCCAGAACTGGCCCAACCTGATCGGCTGGATGGCGCTTTTCGCAATCGGGGCCTTCGCCATGCGCGGCGCGGGCTGCACCTGGAACGACATCGTCGACCGCAAGATCGACGCCCAGGTCGAGCGCACGCGCGGCCGGCCGCTGCCGGCGGGCGAGCTCAAGCTGCGCGACGCGCTGATCTGGATGGCACTGCAGTCTCTGGTGGGCGTGGCGATCCTGTTCAAGCTGAACAAGGTGGCGGGCGGGGTGGCGCTGCTCTCGGTGGCGCTGATCGCGATCTATCCGACCATGAAGCGCTTCACGTCGTGGCCGCAAGCGGTGCTCGGGCTGGCCTTCAACTGGGGCGCGCTGGTCGGCTATGCCGCCGTGACCGGCACGCTGTCCTGGGCAACGGTTGCGCTCTATTGGGGCGGAGTCGCCTGGACGCTGGTCTACGACACGATCTATGCGATGCAGGATCAGCGCGACGATTCGATCATCGGCGTGCGCTCGACCGCGCGGCATTTCGGCGACAAGCCACGGCGCTGGCTGGCCCTGTTCTCGGGCATCACCCTGTTGTGCTGGACGACCGCCGGCCTGCTCGCCCATCTGCAGTCGGCTTATTACGTGGGGCTGGCCCTGATCGCGCTGCACTTCCTCTGGCAGATCGCCTTCCTCAAACCCGACGATCCGGCCGACTGTCTCGCGCGGTTCAAGTCGAACGCCCAGGTCGGCCTGCTCCTCACGGCATCGATCGTCGCGGCGCATCTCCTCTGATGGCCCGCCTGCCGGTCGACCCCGAGGGCTTCATCCGTGCCAACCTCGCCCTCGAGCGGCCCGCCATGGTGCCGGAGTTCAGGCTGTGGCTGGCGACCGAGTACGTGCCGATCTGGCAGGCGACCGAAGCCTGGATGGAGCAGCAGAACATCGACCCGCCCTACTGGGCCTTCTGCTGGCCGGGCGGCCAGGCGATCGCCCGCTACCTGCTCGACCATCCCGCCACGGTCCGGGGCAAGCGCGTGATCGACTTCGCCGCCGGCTCGGGCGTGTCGTCCATGGCGGCAGCCCGGAGCGGCGCGGAGTCGGTGACCGCCAACGACATCGATCTGCTCTCGCTGGTCGCCGCCCGCCTCAACGCCGAAGCGAACGGGCTGGGGCTCGAGGTCAGCGCCGACGATTGGCTGGCCCATCCCGACAAGGCGCCGCCGGCCGAGGTCGTGATCGCGGGGGACGTCTGCTACGAGCGCGAGATGTCGGCCCGCGCCCTGGCCTGGCTGCGCGGCCATGCCGATGCCGGCCGGCTGGTCCTGCTCGGCGACCCTGGCCGCAACTACTTTTCCGCCCAGGGGTTGGAGGAGCTGGCGCGCTACGAGATTCCGACCTCGCTGCAGCTCGAGAATCGCGGCATGCGCGAGACGGTCGTGTGGAAGGTGCTGCCGATCTGATTCCCCGGCTGTTCTTTCACAGAGCTTTCGGGGTACAGCTTCTTCATGGCCCCCAAGACCCCGCGAGCGACGCTGAAGCCGGACGATTTCACGACGCTCTACGAGGGTTTCGACGCCCCCGTGTCGCGCTACGACTGCGGCCGAAAGTGTGCTCCGCTGAACAAGGGCTCGGCGTTGTGCTGCTCGAGCCAGCATGCCGTGGTGGTGGTGCACAAGGTCGAGTTCGAGCTGCTCAAGGGACGGACCGACATCTGGTCGAAGTTCAAGCCCTACGACCGTTCGACCAAGCAGATCGTCGAGGAGTTGACGCATGACTGCATGGCGCTCGAATGCAAAGGCACCGCGTTCTGCGAGCGTCACAACCGCACCATCGCCTGCCGTGGCTTCCCCTTCTACCCCTACCTGACCCGGCAGAAGGAGTTCGTCGGCGTCGGCACCTACTGGGTGTTCGAGGACCGCTGCTGGATGATGTCCAACCTCGAGATCGTCGAGCCAACCTTCGTCGAGCAGTTCATCGCGACCTACGAGAAGATCTTCGAGAAGGATCCGACCGAGTTCCAGACCTACGTGGAGTTCTCCGCTTCGGCCCGCCGCGTCTTCTCGCGCTGGAAGCGCGAGATCCCGCTGCTGAGCCGCGAGGGCAAGCTGATGATCGTCGAGCCGTCGACCGGCGCGATCCGTCCCGGCAAGCCGAAGGATTTCCCCAAGGTGACGCCGTTCAACTCCGAACGGGCCTATAAAGCTGCCTGCAAGGAAGCCGGCGGCGAGATGCCGAAGGAAGGCCTGCGGGTCGAATAGCGCTCATCGTCGAGCGAGGACGGCGAGCGCTCCGCTTTCGAAAGGTCGTACGGTGTCGTCGCGTCGTCGTCTTGCCTGGCTTCTGCTGCTGCTCTTTCCCGCGCTGTTCGGCGTGAACATGCTGGCAGCGCGCTATGCCACCTTCGTGCCGCCCAATGCGCTGGCGCTCGGACGCTGGCTGCTCGTCGCTCTCTTCCTCCTGCCGTTCGTCTGGCCACGGCTGCGCGCAAATGCCTCCGCGCTCGGCCGCGAATGGCCCGACATCCTGCTGTTCGGCGCACTCGGCATGTGGATCTGCGGCGCCTTCGTCTATATCGGCGCCCATTCCAGCTCGGCGCTCAATATCGGGCTGATCTATGCCGCGTCACCGATCCTCGTCGTGCTGCTCGGCCGCCTGATCGACAAGGAGCCTCTCGGTGCCGGCCGGATCGCCGGTATCGTGCTCTGTCTCGCGGGCGTCGCGGCGGTCTTCACGCGCGGGCAGATCGCCAATCTGCTCGACATCCAGCTCGGCACCGGCGACCTCTGGATCGCCGCCGGCTCGGCAAGCTGGGGCCTCTATTCGGTGCTGCTGCGCCACCGCCCCAGCCGCTTCGATCCGCTGACCCGGCTTTGCCTGTTCTCGTTCGCCGGCTCGCTGATCCTGCTGCCGTTCACCGTCGGCGAGGCGATCCTCTGGGGACCGCCCGATCTCGGCGATCCTCGCGTCTGGCTGGCGTGGCTGACGATCGCGCTGGTGCCCGGCATCGGCGCCTATGCCGCGTACGGCTTCTGCGTCACCGAGCTCGGCGCCTCGCGCACCAGCGTCGCGATGTATCTCGGGCCGCCTTACGTCGGCGTCATGGCCTGGGCCGCTCTCGGCGAGAGGCCGCAATGGTATCACCTGCTCGGCATCGCGCTGGTCCTGCCCGGCCTGTTCCTCGCGACGCGGCCGGCGGCTGGACGGTGAACCGGGATCGCCCGTATGAATGAACCGCCCTCGGGGGCGTTTGGGCAGGAGCGTGTTGCGATGAAGAGTCCGTCCCTGTCGCCGGAGACGCTGGTCGCGCAGGGCCTCGGCGGGATCGACAAGGTCACGGGCGCCATCATGCCGGCGATCACCCTCTCGACGAACTACGAGCAGAAGCCCGACGGCTCCTATCATCAGGAAAGGGTTTACGCGCGCGCGGACAATCCGACCTACGAGCATGCCGAACGGCTGCTGGCGACGCTGGAAGGCGGCGCGAGCTGCATCCTGCTCTCTTCCGGGATGGCCGCCGCCAACGCCGTCTTCCAGTCATTGATCCCCGGCGATCACGTCGTGGTGGCCAGGGTGCTTTACTGGGGCGTGCGCAAGTGGCTCGCCGAGTTCGGGCTGACCTGGGGACTCGACATCGAGTTCGTCGACGCCACGGATCTGCCGGCGATGAAGGCCGCGATCCGTCCCGGCGCCACACGTCTCGTGTGGCTGGAGACGCCGGCCAACCCCACTTGGGAAATCACCGATCTCGCGGCCGTGTGCGGACTCGCCCACGCCGCCGGCGCGCGCGTGGCCGTCGACAACACGGTGGCCTCTCCGGTGCTGACGCGGCCGCTGGCGTTCGGCGCCGATCTGGTCGTGCATTCCGCCACCAAATACCTGAACGGCCACAGCGATGCGCTGGCCGGCGCGGTCGTGAGCGCCCGCGACGATCCCTTCTGGCAGCGCATCCGTTCGTGGCGACGCATGGCCGGCGCCGTGCCCGGCGCGTTCGACGCGTGGCTCCTGCAACGCGGCATGCGCACGCTCTTCCTGCGCGTGCAGCGCAGCTCCGAGACCGCGCTCGCCCTCGCCCGGCACTTCGAGGGGCATCCGGCGATCCACAAGGTGCGCTACCCCGGCCTGCCCTCGCATCCGGGTCACGAGATCGCGGCGCGGCAGATGAGCGGCGGCTTCGGCGGCATGCTCTCGATCCGGCTGGCGGGCGGGCAGTCCCACGCGATGGCCGTCCTGGCGGCGGTCAAGCTCTTCAAGCGCGCCACCTCGCTCGGTGGCGTGGAGAGCCTGATCGAGCACCGGCTCAGCATGGAAGGGCCGTCCTCGTCGGTGCCCGACGATCTGCTGCGGATTTCCGTCGGGATCGAGGCGCCGGCGGATCTCGTCGCCGATCTGGAGGCCGCCCTTGGAACTGACTGAGGGGGAGCTGGCCGAAAGGGTCGCCGCCGCGCTGCAAGCCAGCGTGATGCCCTCCGTGATCGCCCGCGGCGGCGAGCTCCGTGTCCTCGGCGTCGAGGACGGCACCGCCACGCTGGAGATCGGCGGCTCCCCGGGGGCCAGCCTGCCGCTGCTCGGCCGCATCGAGCACTTGGTCCGCAAAGCCGTTCCGGAGATCGCGCGCGTGCGGCTGGTCGGCCCGAGAGGCGACGCGCAGGAGAGCCGGTCCGCAGACCTGGCCGACCGCGTGCGCGATATCCTCGATCGCGAGATCAACCCCGTCATCGCCGCTCACCGGGGGCAGGCAACGCTGGTCGAGATCGACGGCGGCTGGGTGCGCCTGCGGCTCGACGGCGGCTGCCAGGGCTGCAGCCTCGCCGAGGTAACCCTGCGCCAGGGCATCGAGCCGCTGCTGCGCGAGCGCGTCCCGGGCGTGATCGGGCTGACCGACCTGACCGACCACCAGGCCGGGCGGGACCCTTACTACTCGCCGGCCAAGCGATGACCGGCATCGCGGCAAGACGCGTCCTGCTGCTGGTCCCGGCGATCACCTACCGGGCGACCGATTTCGTCGCGGCGGCCAGGCGGCTCGGACTGGAGGTCGTCATCGGCAGCGACGGCGCCCTGCCGCTCGGCGGCCAGCCCGTCGTGCGCGTCGATCCCGACGATCCGGCGGCCAGCGCGCACAGGCTCCGAGTCACGATCGGTCCGCTCGACGCGGTCGTGGCCGTCGACAGCCAGATGCTGCCGCTGGCCGCACGGCTCGCCGCAGAGCTCGGGCTTGCGCACAATCCGGTCATCGCAGTCGACGCCGCGGCGGACAAGTCGTTGCAGCGGCAGGCCTGGGCGAAGCACGGCATCCTGCAACCCGCCTTCCGCATCGTTGCCGCCGATGCCGACGGCGCAACGCTGGGCACCGCCGCCCGCTCGGTGGGCTTTCCGTGCGTGGTGAAGCCGGTGTCGCTGAGCGGCAGCCGGGGCGTGATCCGGGCCGACGACGATGACGCGGTCCGCGCCGCGGGGCGGGTGATCCGCGACATCCTGGCCGAGACCGGAAGATCGGACGAGCCGATCGTGATCGAGGAATTCGTGCCCGGCTGGGAGGTGAGCATCGACGGGCTGCTCACCGAGGGGGAATTGTCGGTCACCGCGATCTTCGACAAGCCGGACATGCCCGACGGGCCGACCTTCGAGGAGACGATGCTGGTCACGCCGTCCCGGCTGGCGCAACCGTTGCAGGCGCGGGCGTGCCGGCTGGCGGAGCAGGCGGCAGCGGCACTGGGCCTGCGATACGGCCCGATCCATGCCGAGCTCCGCATCGACCTGAGAGAGGGCGGGGAAAGGATGGCCATGATCGAGCTGGCGGCGCGCTCGATCGGCGGGCTGTGCTCGCGCGCGCTGCGCTTTGCCGAAGGCGTCAGCCTCGAGACGCTGATCCTCGAGAACAGCCTCGGCCGCCCGCACACCTCACCCGGCATGGCCGGCGCCGCCGGCGTGCTCATGCTGCCGGTGGAGCGTTCCGGCATCCTGCAAGCCATCGACGGCCAGGCCGACGCCCTGGCCGTGCCCGGAATCACCGGGCTCTCGATCACGATTCCGCTCGGCCAGGCCGTCCGTCCCCTGCCCTGGGGAGACCGCTATCTCGGCTTCCTCTTCGCCGCAGGCAACGGGATCGGCGAAGTGGAGACCGCCTTGCGCGGCGCGTACCGTAAGCTGCGAGCGGTCATCGTCTGAGGCAGTGAAGCGTGACGCATTCACTCGCCGCACAGGCGTGCCGCGACGGCGGCAGCGTCAGGGGTCGCGGGAGCTACGGGCAACGCATCGATGGTAGTCGCCTGCTCGATCAACGCTCGCGCATCGGCAGGCAGCAGCAGGCGGCGCTCGACCTCCCGGGCGGCCGCCTTGCGCACGGCACAGGCATAGCCCTGCCTGCTGCCGTAGCGTTCCTCGAGCGAGGGGCGCGGATCGCCGGAGTCCAGCCGTTCCGCGCGCGTCTTCGCGAAGGGAATGTAACCGCCGGTGAGGCCGCCGCCGCAGGGCTGCCCTTTGAAGAAGCCACCGGCCGTCACGTTCCACCCGGTATAGGTGCCGAGCGGCGCCTGGTGCTGGACGGACGGTAGACCGGCGGTCTCGTTGCCATCGGCATCGAGCTTCGGCATCAGCGCCGGCTGCGTATTACGAATGAGCGGCGGCCATTGGCCGAGAATGCCGCGGAACTCGTTCGCATTGAATCCGGAGCCATAGTCGTAATCCATCAACCCGATCGCCATTCCGTCCGGTACCGGCGTCTCCGGAATCGGCGGCCAGCCCATGGCCGCGGCGCTGTTGGCCGCGAGCTCGCCGGCGGACAGCCGAGGGAAAGCGCTGGGCGGCGGCTCGACGCCGCGAGTGACCCATTGCACCAGCACCTGCGCGAGCGCGGCCATCTGCTCCTTCTCGGGATTCGGATTTTTCGCCAGCACGCAGCCGGCGGCGGCTGCCGGCCGATGCACGAAACCGCCCTGGTCGTCGCCGCCATGCGTCACGCCGGGGAAGTAGTAGCGGCGCACTTCACCCGGCAGGGGCAGGTCTGCCTTGCTGTCCGTCCCGGTGAGCGCCACCGTAAACAGCCGTGCGTTGAACTCGGCCGACCCGAAGGTCTCGAAGATCTTGGGGCAGGTGTTGGATGCGCGGCAACGATCGAGCAGGCTCGCCGGCGCCCGGCCGCGCGCATCGTCCCGGTAGGTCGACCACCACAGCACGCCCTCGCCGCCGGGCTCGTACAGTGTGCCGGAGCCGCTCGGCAGGCCGAAGCGGATGTTGACCGCCGTGAGCCGGCCGGCGATGTGCGGATTGGCGCCGTCGAACACGATGCGCCTGGCCTCGTCCTGGTTGAAGCCCTGCAGCAGGAAGGTCTTGAGCGCGTTGCCCGACTGCGAGGTACCGTGCCCGATCGCCCAGTTCACCCGTCCCGCCAGAGGATTGGGCGTGCCGGCATCGTCATGCGCCTCGTAGCGGAAGAACGACGCCACGTCGCGGATCGCCGCCAGCCCGATCCCCAGGACGAGGGGATCGCGGACACGGTAGGTCACCTCGTAGAGCAGCGCCGGATCGAAACCGCCCTTCACGCAGATCATGCGCGGATGCGGCTTGCCGGGGAAGGCGGCGCTTCGGCAATCGGCGAATGCCCAGTCGCTCGACGGCACTTCCTGCACGCCGCTCAGCTCGCCGCTGCGCTTCTCGCCGCGCTTGGTGACCAGCTTCGCGTCCCGCGTGTCGAGCGAAGCGGCATCGTAGGGGATGGCATTCGCAAGCATGGCGAGCGGCCGCGTGCCGGTGCCCGCGGGAACGTCCGCGAGCCGCGCCAGCACCGTGCCGGTGATGGACGAGCCGTCGGCATTTCGCGCGACCGGGACCTGGACCGTATAATTCGTCGCCGTGGGGGCAATGTCGCCCTGCCAGCCGTTCATCAGCGTCACGTGGCCGTAGGGCGCCATGCTCCCGAAGGTGCGCAACGGTCCGCCGCGGTTGACCAGCTCGTACCACAGCACGCCGCTCGCCTTGGCCATGTCGACGGGCTTGGCGAGTGAGAAGGTGGTGCCGTACTCGACCAGCCCCTGGGCGTTGCGCGGCGCCAGCGCCAGATCGGTGATGATGGCATTTCCCGGAGCGTCCGGATCGAGCACGCCGAAAGCGGTGCCGCGCAGCGTCTCGTAGCTGCCGTCGGCGCTGCGTTCGCTGCGCTCGATCTCGATGCGGACGATCCTCGCCTGCGCGGAAAACGACGCCGCCGCCAGTCCGCAGGCGAGCAGGACGCCCGCCATCCGTTGGGATCTCGGGAACATACGCATGGGCTCTCCGCACGTTCGATGCCGGATGCCTGCTCCGGCGCGCTCCGACCTATGTCAGTCGACTAGACGTGCGACAACTGTCGAATAAGGTCCTTGGCGAGAGGACGGCGCCAACCCATCTATCGGGCTTGCCGTCCGGAGGATTTCGAAGATGCGTCGTGCCTGGCTCGCCCTGTTCCTGTCCCTGCTCGCCTTGCCGGCCCTCGCCGAGGATGTCGGCTCGGTCGGCTATCAGTTCAAATGGCTGGGACCGAACGACAAGATCGTGGTCGAGGCGTTCGACGATCCCGACGTGCCCGGCGTCACCTGCTACATGAGCCATGCCCGGACCGGCGGCATCAAGGGCGCGATCGGGCTGGCCGAAGACCCGGGCGAGGCCTCAATCGCCTGCCGCCAGGTCGGGCCGGTCGACGTCGAGAAGCTGGACAAGATCAGAAGCCCGCACGAGGTGTTCAGCTCGCGCGCCTCGCTGATCTTCAAGACCACCCAGGTCACCCGCTTCTGGGACGCCAAGCGCAAGGCGCTGGTCTACCTCGTCTACACCGACCGCATCATCGAGGGCAGCCCGCGCAACTCGATCAGCGTCGTGCCGGTCGGCGTGCCGGCAAAGTAGGCTCAGGCGCGAAAGAGGAAGGTTCCCAGCAAGACCCAGCGCGCCGCCTTCGGCGTGCCCACGAGCGGCGTGGTGTAGTGCCAGAACGGCAGGCGGTAGGCCGTCACCGTGGCCGGCGCGGCGACCGAGGCGATCTCGCTGAAATGGCCGGCGCGGCCGTAGACCAGCCATTGATGCGCCACGCCCGGCGTGCACAGGCTGAGATGCAGGTCGATGTAGCCGCGCCTGGCCTCGGGATTCTCGGGATGGTGGTCATTGTGCGGGCCGGCATAATCGCCGGGGCCGTAGCGCAGCACCTGCAGCCCCCACCCCGTCCGCAGCCGGCGGCCGGCCAGCGCCTCGGCGAAGGCGCGGTACGAGGCGGAGCGCATCATCCGCACCAGCCCGACCTGCTCCGCGGCCTTCACCCCGGGCTCGCGCCGGCTCTCGAAGAAGATGGTGCGCGCGCGGCTGGTCTTGGGCAGCAGCTCGCCATAGTCGCGGCGCATCTCCCATATCGATTCGGGCGGAATCGGCTTGGCAAGCGGCTCGAGCACCGATGTCAGCGCCGCCTCGAGCACGCGCCGCACGCGCGCCGCCTTCGCGCGGTCGAGCAGGTCATCGGCGGCGAGGAAGCGTCGTTTCGGATCGGCCAGCGCGCCGCACAGAGGATGCGTGCCGGCCAGCACGCGCTTGCCGGCGCGACTCAGCAGGTCCTCGAACTCCTGTGGGATCACGCGTTCCGCCGGGCCTCTGCGAGCCATTCTCGATCGGCCGGCTCGAGCTGGCCGACGCCGCGGCCGTAGGTCCGCACGGCATCGGCGAAGACTTCCTTGCTGCGCTCCGCCTCGCCTGCCTTCTTCAGGAGCAGGCCATAGCGCACCTGTGCTTCGGGGCCCGACGTATAGCCGATGAGCCCACGCCAGGCGTCGGTCGCCTCCTGCAGGCGGCCCGCCCCTTCGAGCGACCGCGCCTGGATCAGTCGGGCCTCCCGCGACTCGTACTCGGGACTGCTGCGATAGAGCCGGTCGAGCGCTTCGGCGGCGCCCTTGTGGTCACCGCGGCCGGACAGCGCTTTCGCCAGCCCGATCAGCAGGGCCGGATCGTCCTCCAGGGGGCCGACCAGCGCGGCGCGATAGAGCGTTTCGGCTTCGGCCCATTGCCCGCGCTTCATGCGCTCCTCGGCGAGCCGGCGACGGTTGTCGGCGGTGTCGGCGATCTCCAGGTTGGCCTTGCCCTCGCGCAGGGCACGGTTGGGATCGAGCGCCTCGCCGATTTCCGACACCGCCCGCCGCGCCGCGCGGCTGTTGCGCATGGCGGGCAGCACCTCGATCAGCAGGTAGGCGATCGAGCCGAGGCCCGGCAGGAAGATCAGGATCAGCAGCCAGTAATTGATCCGGCCGCTCCTGATCGCGTGCACGATACAGCCGACGTAGACGGCAAGTCCCAGCAGGCCGGCGAGCGAGAGGTTGAAATCCATGTCGGCCGTTGCCTCCCACATACCGGCCGTCTAAGCAACACCATGCCCTACGCCTCGCTCCGCGACTTCATCGCCCGCCTCGAACGGGCGGGCCGGCTGGTGCGCGTCAAGGCACCGGTGTCGCCGGTGCTGGAGATGACCGAGATCCAGACCCGCCTGCTCGCCGAGCAGGGACCGGCGGTGCTGTTCGAGAACGTCACCGGCTTCGACATGCCGGTACTGGTCAACCTGTTCGGCACGGTCGAGCGGGTGGCCTGGGGCATGGACCGCGAGCCGCACCAGTTGCGCGGCGTGGGCGAGACGCTGGCCTTCCTGCGCCAGCCCGAGCCGCCCGGCGGCTGGCGCGAGGCGCTCGACATGCTGCCGATGCTGCGCACGGTGATGGCGATGAAGCCGCGCACCGTCGGCTCCGCGCCCTGCCAGGAGATCGTGCTGCGGGGCGACGAGGTCGATCTCGGCCGGCTGCCGATCCAGACATGCTGGCCGGGCGAGCCGGCGCCGTTGATCACCTGGCCGCTGGTCGTGACGCAGGGCCCCAACCCGAAGGGGGACAAGCAGGACAGCTTCAACCTCGGCATCTACCGCCTGCAGGTGACCGGCCGGAACACCACGCTGATGCGCTGGCTGAAGCACCGCGGCGGCGCGCAGCACCACGCGCGCTGGAAGGGCGCGGGCAAGCGCGAGCCGTTGCCGGCCGCCGTGGTGATCGGCGCCGATCCCGGCACCATCCTCGCCGCGGTGACGCCGGTGCCGGACACGCTGTCCGAATACCAGTTCGCCGGCCTGCTGCGCGGCAAGAAGGTCGAGTTGGTCGATTGCAGGACCGTGCCGCTCAAGGTGCCGGCCGAGGCGGAGATCGTGCTCGAAGGCCATGTCAGCCTCGACGACTACGGCGACGAGGGTCCCTACGGCGACCACACCGGCTACTACAACAGCGTCGAGCAGTTCCCGGTCTTCACGATCAGCGCCATCA